>CAZAWM010000038.1:10022-18180 GCA_964488605.1 uncultured Steroidobacteraceae bacterium
TACTCGCTGACCTCGAGGCCGGTGTATTTGGCCTCGGGCAGCAGACGGCGCAGCGGTGCACGCAGCAGGCCGAGGCCACAGCCGGCATCGAGCACGCGGCGCACCGGACACCCGACATAGCGGACGAACGCGGCGATGAAGGCCGCGCGGGCGCGCATCTCTGCGCGCGAGGTCACGGCACTGCGCCCATCGAGGTAGAACTGGCGGTAATAGTCGCGGCCGAAGCGTGCGCTGAGCGACTGCGCCTCGAGCAAGGCGCCGACCCGCGAACCGCGCTGGCGCCGCACGCGCCTCAAACGATGCCAGCGAGCTTCCGCGAGATCGCCTCGACCTGCGCGGGATCGGCCATCGAGACCTCCGGGTACTCGGTGAAGCGCTCGGGGATCTTGATCGTCGCGTCGATGCCCATCTGCTCGGAGCGGAACGCGCCGAATTGCGCAGACTTCTCGCACGAAGGGTCGAGCACCATCGGCGGGCCGGCGTGGTTGACGAGGGAGTCCTTGACCGGCTGCCAGCGTGTCATGATGGCCCACTCGACGCTGTCCATGTCGTAGGGATCGACATCAGGGCCGACCACGATGACGAGTTTGGCCGTCCGGCCCCAGCGGCCCGCCGAACCCCAGACCGCGTGGATGACGTACTTGCCGAATTCGTTGTGCGGCTTGCGCCAGCCATCGACCGATAGCTGCACGATGTAGCACATGTTCGGCGTCACCGCGACGTCGTGCACCTCGGGGATCTTCTTGCGCAGGTCGGCGAGCACCTCAGCCTCGACCGGCAGCAGCGCGATGTAGTTGTGGTCGAACGGTGGCACCATCTCCATTGTCGCGTGCCAGAGCGGATTCTGGCGGTGCGTGATGCACCTGACGCGTACCATCGGAAACACCTGCACGCGGTCGTAGTAGCCGACCGGGTTCGAGTGCCAGCCGATCGCCTCGACTTCCTCGTGGATCACCTCGCCCTCGAGCACCCATTCGGCCGTCGCGGGCACCTCGAGATCGACGGTCTCGCACCTGACCATCTCGACGGGGGCGCCGCGCAGGCCGCCGGCGAGTTCGACCTCGTCGGTGCCATAGGCGCAGCCCGTGGCCGAGGCGAGGCTCAGCGCCGGATCGCAGACGCCCGCGATCGCGACTTCGAGATGCTTGCCCATCTGCGAGGCTTTGAAGGTGTGCCGGCCGATATCCGAGAAAGGCGGATTCCACCAGTAGAACGCCGCCAGATCGGTCTTGGCACGAGATGGCGGATAGCTGCCGCCCTGGGGATGGGTGGCGTCGAGGAACTGCGTAAAGCGATACCAGCCAGCGTTGCGGCTACCAGTCTCGGGATCCTTCGAGAAGGTGATCGCGTTCGTGATATAGGCGGGCCCCTCCTTGCCGAACCAGACGTGCGGGATCTGCCGGTCGAGCGAGACGTCGGCACCCTTGATGATCACGTCCTTGCATGGAGCCTGGGACTGGTCGATGATTTTCGGCTTGTGCCAGCGCGAGGGATCGGCCAGCACCTCGGCGTGATGCAGCTTGGCCGCGCGCCAGTCGCGGAAACCGATAGTCATCGCCGTGCGCTCGCGCGTGCCGTAAGGGTTGAAGATGATCGGCACGCCCTCGGTGTTGATGCCGTCGACGTTGTGCAGGATCAGCGCCGGCCCCTGCTTGCCGCAGACGTAGCTCATCAGCGCCTGCAGCTCGTTCGTATCGCGACGGCCGTTCAGCGGCACGTGGACGTGCTTGAGCTGACCTTCCTTCTCGAGCAGCGCGAGGAACTCGCGCATGTCCTTGAACGCCATGGTGACTCCCGGTTGCGTTGCGCCGAGACTACCGGGCGTGCTGTCCGATCGCCACCGGCGGGGCTACCGCCGCGCTCGCGTGACCAGTCCTAGGACACGGGCTCGCGGGTACCGCCGGGTCGGGACCCGCCCACCGTAGAATCGAGGCTGGTCCCGACACCGGAGTCTTCATGTCTGAGAGCGGACGCAAGGTTGCCATCGTCACGGGCTCCGCCACCGGGGTCGGCGCCGCCGCTGCGCTGATGCTCGCAGGGCGCGGCTGCAACGTGGTCATCAACTACACGAAGAGCCAGGCCGAGGCCGAAGACACGGCGAGGCAATGCCGCGAGGCCGGCGCCGAGACCCTCGTCTACCAGGGCGACGTCGGCGAGGATGCCGTCTGCCAGGGGATGGCAAAGGCCGCTTTCGAGAAGTGGGGCCGCATCGACTACCTGATCAACAATGCCGCGAAGACCAAGTTCAATTCGTACGAAAACCTCGACGGCCTCAGCGCCGACGACTTCCTCGCGATCTACAAGGTCAATGTAGTCGGCGCCTATCAGATGGTGCGCGCCGTGGCGCCGTACATGAAGCGGGCCGGGCGCGGCGCGATCGTCAACAACTCCTCGATCGGCGGCGTGACCGGGATTGCCTCGTCGATCGCCTACGCGGCCAGCAAGGCGGCGCTGAACCTGATGACGCAGTCGCTGTCGCTGGTGCTCGGACCCGAGATCCGCATCAACGCGATCGCGCCGGGCGCCATCCAGACACGCTGGCTGCAGGGCGGCATGACGCAGGAACAGTATCAGGCGTTCCTGGTCAACGCTGCGGCCATGGTGCCGCTGCAGGTCGTGCCCACCGCCGAGCAGATCGCCGAGGCCCTGGTCTGGTTCCTCGAGGGTGCAAGCATGGTCACCGGGGAGGTGCTGATGGTGGACGCCGGTCTGCACTGCGGCCGGCTGCCGCCCTCGTCCTCGAGCAAGGCCAGCTGGGACAAAATCAAATGAGCTGGCGACGACGCGACCTGCTGTCGGCACTCGGCGCGCTGCCACTCGCGGCGGGCGCCGCAGAGCCGGGGCGCGCTTCCGCGGCGCCCGCCGTGACCACCAAGCGAGCCCCCGCTACCGGACCGCTCGCTTTCGCACCCGGCGATGTCGTCGTCGGCTGCACGCTGCTCAACGACCCAGCCGACGATCATCGCGGCCGCGGCCGCATCCTGCATTACGATCGCCACCTCGTACTGCGCAACACGATCTGGCTCGACGACACGACGCACATCGTCCAGGGCGTGCGCTTCGGTCCTGATCGCACGCTCTGGGCATTCGACGCCTTTGCCTACAAAATCGCTCGCTTTGCGCCCGATGGCCGACGCTTGCCGAACTTCACCGGCGCTCCGGCACGCTCGTTTGCCCACGTCACGTTTCATCCCGATGGCCGCTTCTTTCTCGGCGAGAACTTCGTCGGCGAGAAGTCGCGCGTGCCGCTGCGCACGACGCTACCGTTCATGCCCGGCACCCAGCGCTTCGGCGACGGGCACCTGTTCGAATTCGACGCGAACGGGCGCTTCCTGCGCGAGCATGCCACGCGCGTGCACGGCGGCATGGGCGGATTCCAGGGTCTCACGTCAAGCGCGATCACCCCCGACGGTCGGTCGATCGTCTACACCTCGGAGTCCGGACCGAAGGTTTTGCGCTGGGACCTCGTCGAACGACGGCAGCTGCCCAACGTGCTCGATCACGAAGACAACAAGGGGCAGTTCTATTTCGACCTCGCGTTCGACACCGCGCAGCGACTGCTCGTCGTCGCGGGCACTCGCATCGATGCCATCGATCTATCCGGCCGTGTGCTGCGCAGCTATGCGCTGCCGAATTTCGGCTGGGCGTCGATGTCGACTCCCACCGCGACTCACGTCTACGTCACGAACTTCTTCTCCGGCGACATCGTCAAGCTCGATCTGGCGAGCGGCGCCATCCTCGCACAGTCGAACGTCGGCATTCGCAAGTCGCTATCGGGCGTGGCCGAATTCGTGGCCTGACGCGGTCAGGCTGCCGCCTCGCCCGGCGACGGCGGGCCGAAGCGCTCACGAAGCATCCGCAGCAGCAGCTTGCAGGCATCGGTGTGGGTGAACACCCCGGCGAGCTTGCCGTGCTTGATCACGACCGCGGCGCTGTAGTGCCTCGCGATCATCTCGCCCAGCACCCGGTCGAGAGGTTCATGCGCCTCGACGATGTAAGCCGGCTTGACCACGTGCCGCACCCGCCATTGCGGAGGAATCGTCGCCAGATCCTGGTCCGTGACGATACCGCTGACACGGCCGTGCTCCGTCACCGGCAGATGATGGAACGCGTGCTCGGCAAGAAGCGTGATCGCCTCGCTGACCCGGGCATCGTGGTCCACTGCGTAAGGAAATGGCGTCATAGCAGCGACGGCCTGGGGCACATGCTTCATACCGGGACCTGCGCAGGGTTGTAGCGGAACAGTCCCAGGGCCTCGTCGACGGGCACGTCGTGATGGAACGAATCGGGGTCGCTCGAGTGAAAGCGCGGCACCTGCATCGTCGAGCGCTCGACGACGAGACGGGCGCGACCGACGCGTGCGCCCTCGTAGCGCGCCAGTGCCTCCGGAATGTCGGCAGACGCGCGGAAGGCCCGCGCGAGCACGACGGCATCCTCGATCGCCATGACCGCGCCCTGGCCAAGATACGGCAACAGAGGGTGCGCGGCATCGCCGAGCACAGCGGCCCTACCCATGACCCAGCGCATCAGCGGGCTGCGCGCGCACAGCGCCCACTTGAACAGATTTTCCTGTGGTACCGCCTCGATGATCCGCGTGACATGTGGATGCCAGCCGGCGAATTCCTCCCCAAGCTCGGCGACCTCGGCCGGTATGCTCCAGCCCTCCTCCTCCCAGCCGGAGCGCTCGGCGAAGGCGACGAAGTTCAACAAGCGGCCCCCGCGTACGGGGTAACGGTTAATCATGTGGCCAGGTCCGATCCACACCTGGCCGGGCGGATCGAGAGCCTCGAGCGGTACTCGCTCGATCGGCACTAGGCCCCTCCAGGCCACGTAGCCCGTGAAGCGAACCTCCTCGGCACCGAACAGCGTCGAGCGCACTCGCGAACGCACGCCGTCGGCGCCGATCAGCACATCGCAGCGGCGCCACTCGCCGTTGTCGAAGCGTACCGAGACTCCGGAGCCGTCCTGCTCGAGGTCGGCAAAGCGATGGCCGGTAACTATTGCCTCGGAGTCGTTGACCTGCACGGCCTCGGCGAGCACGCGATGCAGATCGGCGCGATGGATCACGTAGTAGCGTTCGCCATAGGTCTGCTCCAACCGCTCGCCGCGCGGCACTTGGGCGAGCACGCGGCCGCTCTGCCAGTGCCGCACGACCTGATAGGCGGGCGCATAGGCATGTTCGCGGAAGGCGTCGAACACACCCAACGCATGCAGGCCTAACGCTCCGTTAGGGCTGATCGACAAACCGGCGCCCACCTCGCCGAGCTGGGGCGCCTGCTCAAAGATCCGCACCCGAAAGCCCGTGCGCTGCAGCCCAAGGCCCGCGGCGAGACCGCCGATGCCGGCACCGATGATGACGACTTCGCCGTGATCCATCGCAACTGTACTCCGTCTACGCCATCTGGCGCATGGAGCGTTCTTAAGCCTGCCGCAGGCCCAGCCGATAGTTGCGGAGCACCGCAGCGTCCTCGCCGCGGTCACGAATAAGTACAGTTACGGATGCTGTCCGCGGCCGCCGCGGGTCAGGAAAGCTGCGAGCAGCGCGCAAAGCAGTCCGAGCGTGGTCGCTATCACCGGTCCGAGCATGTTGTCGACGAAGCGATCGACACGCGCGCCGCCCGGATCGCCACGCTGGTAGCGCAGCGGCAATTCGGCACCGACCGGATCCCGCGGCGCGAACGTCGTGAGCTGACCGAATATTATCGTGCGTTCGCCGGGTGCCGACTCGAAGGCAATCCGCGCCGTAAAGGCGACCTTGCCGTCGCCCTGCGGCGTCTCGCGATAGCCGGCGACCGTACCGGTAGTGCGCACGATATCTTCGGCAAACAGCAGCGCGCGCTGCGCAAGCCAGAAACCGAGCAGCAGCGAGGCGACTGCGAGCCCCGCGAGCACATAACCTGCAAGGCGGAGGATCGCGCCCGACAGCGACGGTGACATCGTCGCCAGTGTCACGCCCGTCGCTTCAGGTCCGCGGCGGCTTCGGGCGGCACTCTTTCATGTACGTGCCCCAGGTCGAGTCGTTCGGCGTACCCCAGTCACTGAGCTTGGGCGCCTCGAAGAACTCGGGATAGCGCTTCGCGGTCCACTCGCGCAGCTGCACCGGCAGTTCGTCGACCGAGTAGAGCTTCTTCATGTAGGTGCGATAGAGCAGATGGCCTTCGGCCTGTCCCATCAGCATCCACGGCAACCAGGGCCCGATACGCGTCCATGTGCCCGTGTAGTGGATCGAGGTAAGCGCATCGTCCTCGACCTCCGCCAGACTCGCCGTGCGCTGAAAGATCTCGCCGATGCGCATGATCTCGCCGGGGCTCTCGCGCGGCCATTCCGCCGGTTTCATTGGCGACGGATAGGCCGTGTGGACCTCGAAGGTCTGGAATACGTCGTCGCCGACGACGATCCACGGCGGCGTGAACGGAAACTCGCGGAGCGTGCCTTCGAAATCCATCCTCATGATCGGCGCGAGCTCGGCCGCTACGTAGCGATTGTGAATCGGGTGAACCTCGCAGTCTTCGCCGGTCAGCGGATTCCTCCAGACATCGAGATACTGGCCCGAGTAGGCATGCGAGTAGAAGGCGAGCTCGCGGTTCAGCACACGGTAAGTGCCATCCGGCCGCGGCTCGCAACGCAGCACGCCGAAGCCTTCGATGCCACAGAGCATCTGCGCCGGCTTCTGATCCCGCAGCGCGAGCACATGGCCGCCGAACCAGCTGTAGGCGACTTTTCCGGGGTCGAGATCGCCGAGCAGCCTGACGAAGGCGCGCAGATTCTGCGCGGGATCGCGGAAGTCGACTCGAGCCATGAGCATGCTCCTGAAGTAATGTGGGCGAACGAGCGGCTGGTTAGAGCGGGATCCGCCGCAGATCCTTGAATACGTCCTCGATGAAACGTGCGCGCTCGGTCTTGAGGCGCTCCTGCAGCTCGGGGCCGGATTGCTGCGCCTCGAGCGCGTCGGCACTCATGACGCCGCGCTCGACAAGCAGTGCCTCGAGCGCCAGCCTGCGCTCGCGCTCGACCCACACCTGCGCGGCGAGCTCGACGAGCATGCGTACGGTCGCGTCGAGCACGGGGTCTTCGAGATAGACGGGGTCGGCACCCACGAGCGGCGTGCCCCCCTCGGGCGTCTGCACGCCGATGGAACGAATAGCCAAGGCTCAGCTCCGCGTCGCGAACCAGTGCTTCATATAGCCGGCGCCGCCGGAGCGTTGGCCGACCGGAGCAGCCGATACGGCGAAACCGTTGGAAGCGAGGATCGAGTCGAAATCGCAGTCACAGAAATCCTGCGAATAAGGCTCTCCATTGTGTCGCGCATCCCACCAGCGATGGTAGAGCTGGAAGGGCGACTTGGCCTGCGTCTCCGTGAAATCGTAGATCGCAAACAGGCCGCCGGGTCGCGTCACGCGTGCAGCCTCTCGGACGGTCTCGTGAATCACGCGCAGCGGCAGCTCGTGGAAGACGATGAAAGCGAACACGATGTCGAAATGGGCATCGGGGAAACCGGTCTTCTCGATCAGCCGCTGCGCGAACGTGACATCGCTGCCGAGCATCACCGCGCGGCGGTGCGCGACGCGCAGCATCGGCGCGGAGTAGTCGATGCCGATCACCTCGGCAGCGGGGTAACGCGCCTTGAACGCCGTCGTGCTCTGACCTACCGAGCACGCCAGATCGAGCACGCGCCGCACGCGGCCATCGGCAGGCGGCGGGACCCGCCCGACGAGGCGCGCATGCAGCTCGTCGTGGTCGTTGTCGCCGCGGAAGAAGACCTTGGTGCCGTAGTGATAAAGGAACCCGGACAGCTCGTCCTGCCAGTAGGAGCCGGGCTGCAGATGGAACTCGACGTGCGCGTAGGCCGGCATCTCGAAGCCGGGATCGAGCTCGAGGCGACCGGGGCCCGCGGCGTCGTACCGGGCGAGCTCGGCCGCCAGTTCTTCGCGCTGCTCGTCGAACGCGGTGCCGATCTTCCGCCACTTCATTTCCTGCTGCGTACGCGTCAGCCGGTTGCGAAGCCTCGTCAGCGGACGAGCCTCGAGGATCGCGCGGATCTGCTCCGGGTCGCGCAGCGGCACGCCGAGTCGCGTCTGCTCCCGCTCGACCAGTGCATCGAGCCGCGCCTCGAAGTTCGCGCCCGGTCCGAGCAGGTAGTCGCGGAAACCCTCGACGA
>CAZAWM010000039.1:0-17989 GCA_964488605.1 uncultured Steroidobacteraceae bacterium
GTTCTCCTGTCGGAAAACTCTACTCCCGCCTGGTCCGGTTCGGCAGGGGGTTACACCGCCCGCTAAGATTCGGCCAGCGGCCGGCACTCAGCCGCGGCACCCTTGCGTCGCCGACGACGCTCCACCTGCTTCAGGAACCCGATGATCTGCTCGTCCGTAAATCTCGGTTTCAGCGATGCCGGTCTCACAACCGAAGATTGCCTCCGAAACGCGGTAGCGTTGGTTGCCGCGGTTTCCCATTACTCAAGGGTCCGTATCGGGCCGACGCGTCTTAGCCAAGGTCGCTAAAATTTCTGCGCTCGTTTACCAAACGCTCGATCAGCGGCGCGGGTGTCCAGTAAGCAGCACCGTGCTGCGATTGCAGTTGCCGCAGCGCGGCAAGGACCTGCTCGAGGCCGAGCTCGTCCGCATAACGCATCGGACCGCCGCGATACCGAGGAAATCCGTAGCCATTGACCCACACGACGTCGACGTCTCCCGGCCTCGAGGCTACGCCCTCCTCGACTATCCGTGCGGCCTCGTTTATCAGCGGTAGAATGCAGCGCCGGACAATATCCTCGTCCGCTATCGTACGGCGCACGATGCCGAGGCGTGCAGCCTCCCGCGCGATCAGCTCGTCCACCTGTGGATCGGGGATCGGCTCGCGTGCACCCGGGTCGTAGTGATAGAAACCCGCCCCGCTTTTCTGACCGATGCGCCCCGCCTCGACGAGGCGGTCGGAGATAGTGCCGAAGCGCGGGTCATCGGGAATCCGACCTTCGAGTCGCCGCCGACGGCGGCTCGCTGCGCTGATATCCAGCCCGGCCATGTCGGCCATAGTATTTGGTCCCATGGACATGCCGAAGCGCACAAGCGCGTCGTCTACCTGCTTGGGGGACGCGCCTTCGAGGAGCAGGAATTCGGCTTCGCGCCGATATCCGGCGAGCATGCGATTACCGATGAAACCGTCACAGTTCCCGGCAACGACGCCGATCTTGCGCAGCCTGCGTGTAAATTCGATTGAGGTCGCGATGACCTCCGGCGCCGTCGCACGTCCGCGCACGATCTCCACGAGACGCATGACGTGCGCCGGGCTGAAGAAGTGCAGACCGATAACGTCCTCCGGACGTGCGGTTGCCGATGCAATGATGTCGATGTCCAACGCCGAGGTATTCGTCGCCAAGATGGCGTCTTTCCTGCACACGGTATCCAGACTCGAAAAGATTTCACGTTTAAGATTCATGTCCTCGAATACTGCTTCGATCACGAGGTCCACGTCGCCGACGCGCCCTAGATCAACCGTGCCGGTGATGCGCGCCAGCCGCTCCTCCATTTCCGCAACGGTTGTCCGGCCCCGCGCGACAGAGGCCGCATAGGACTCACGGATAGCTGCCTGCGCTTGCTCGAGCGGCGCTGCACTTGTCTCAACTAGAGTTACCTCGAGGCCGGCATTCGCACACGCCATGGAGATCCCGCGCCCCATCGTGCCGCCCCCGATTACTCCGACTCGCGAAACCGTTCGCTGCGGAGCCGCCCGTTCAACTTCGGGAAGTTTGCCCGCCTTGCGTTCGACGACGAAGAGGTAACGCAACGCTCGCGACTGGGCTGAATTAAGGCAGGCAGCGAAAAGCTCGGCCTCGCGGCGCAGACCCTCCTCGAACGGCAACGTGACAGCAGCCCGCACGGCCTCGACTGCGCGGAGAGGCGCCTCCTCCCCGCGGCGTCTGCGCTCAAGTTTCCCCCGCGCATCTGTGAACAGCTTTTCGTCGGCTGCGACGATCTGTCCGTCCCGCGTCCGGCGCGGTGGTGCATGCTGCGCGATCAGTTCCCGAGCATAATTGATTGCCCCAGCAAGGATGTCGCCGCCGTCTACGAGCCGATCTACCAGACCGATTTCAGCAGCCTCGCTGGCCGATATGGCTGCACCCAAGGCGATCATCTCTAGCGCTCTGGCTGTGCCTACCAGGCGCGGCAGACGCTGTGTCCCGCCGGCGCCAGGAATGAGGCCCAGGTTCACCTCCGGGAGACCGAGGCGGGTCGCCGGTGCCGCGCAGCGGTAATGGCAGCCCAGCGCGAACTCGAGTCCGCCGCCAAGCACGTTACCGTGCATCGCGGCGACGATCGGTTTTTCCATGTCTTCGAGCTTTCCAATAACCTCGGCCGCACTGAACCGCGAGGGCATCGTGCCTAATTGCTTTAAGTCTGCGCCGGTCATGAAGGTGCTGCCCGCGCAATGCAGCACGACGGCGGCGATGGCTGTGTCTTCCGCGAGGTCGGCGATCGCTGCGGCAATGCCATCGCGCACCGAGGGCGTGATCGCATTGACCGGTGGATTATCGACGATGATGACGCCCACATTTTCGTGGTGCTCGATACGAACGGAATCCGAATGCACATTCACTGCTGTAGTGCCTTCTTCAGATCGAAGTTCGGGTCGGCGAGTTGTGCGGCATCTACTCTGGCACGAATGTCGACGAGTTTTGTCGCGAATTTCATGTCGCGCGCCTGGTTGACTCCGCTCGCCCCGACGACGTGGTCCGCCTTGACGTGAAAAATCATGAATCGCTTGCTTGCGAGCGAGCCGCGCAGGATGTCGCGATCGCCCCTGTACGACCCGCTAACCTGGATCTTCAGATCGAACTGATCCGACCACAAGTGTGGCACCTCGCGGTATGGTGTCTTTGCGCCGACCATTCCACGCGCGACACACGCTGCTTGACTCTTTGCATGCATCCAGTTTTCACCTCGCACACGACGGCCAAGGATAGAATCCGGATAGCTCACGACGTCGCCGGCCGCGAAAACATCCGGGGCACTCGTCTCGCCGTGCGCGTCGACGCATATTCCATCCTCGCAAAATAGCCCAGCCTCCGATGCCAATTCGGTATTCGGCGCGACTCCCACGCCTATAACGATTGCGTCGCCCCGTATTGTGCGGCCGTCTCTGAGTTGCACGCCCGGTACATCCGTCGATTGGCATACGGCCTCAACACCCGTCATTACCTCTACACCCTCACTTTCGTGCCGGCTCACCAGGTAGTCAGACAGAACCGGACAAAGCGCACGTTCCATAATGCGCTGCGCACGCTCCAGAACGACCACCTCGCAGTCGCGCTGACGGGCACTGGCGGCCAATTCCATGCCGATGACGCCTCCGCCAATCAACAGTATGCGCCGGCCCGGCGCCAATTGCTCCCGCAACAGCGAAGCGTCGCGCAACGTACGCAGGTACAGACACGGAGCTGCGCCGGAAGCTAACGCTGGTAGGCACCGAGGTCGCGCACCGGTTGTTAGTAGCAGGCGATCCCAGCGTAGCTCACTACCACCGTCGAGCTGAAGCAGGTGTTTGCGCGGCTCTATCCGAGTCACGCGCCGGCCGGCCAGATACGTAATTCGACGCTCGGGGTACCACTCGGGCGGGCGCAGCGCAAGTTGCTGCGGATCGATCGTCTGCATCAAGAAACTCTTTGATAGCGGCGGTTTATCGTACGGCGCCTCGAGCTCCTCGCCGAACAAGAGCAACTCGCCTTCAAAACCCGCATCCCGAAGCGCATCGGCGGCCGTGACTCCCGCGAGACCGGCACCCACCACGACGATTCGCTCTACTGCCATAGTCGCAGTGCCTCGACCACGGAGGCCTGCTCAGCGACCAACGAACTCGGCCTTGCGTTTTCCGATGAACGCCGAAACGCCTTCCACAAAATCCTCTGTGGCGGCGCACTCGCCAAAGGCTTCCGCTTCCATCGTCAGCTGTGTCATAAGCGTGTTCCCCAGCGAGAGGTTCATCATGCGTTTCATTTGTGCGATCGCTCGAGTCGGTGCGCATGCTAACCGCTCGACGAGTCGTGCTGTCTCCTGCTCGAGTTCGCCGTCAGCGACCACTCGGTTTACGAGCCCCATAGCAAGGGCCTCCCGACTGGTGATTCGCTCGCCCAGTAGTGCCAGCTCTTTCGCCTTGCGGAGACCGACCACTCGCGGCAGGTAGTATGTCGACGAGGCGTCAGCGCTCGCGCCTATATGCACGTGGGCCAGCACGAAAATCGAGCTCTCCGAGGCCACGACAAAATCACTGCTCGAAACGAAGCCGATCCCGGCTCCCGCGACGGCGCCCCGCACAGAGGCGACCAGCGGCTGCGGCAATCTTTCGATCGCTAGAAAGAGTCCGGAGCATCGTTGCACGCGCTCCGCAAACTGCCTGCGACGGTCCTCGGGCGAGCGTCCGAGCGCCTCCCTGAATCCGCCAAGATCGGCGCCGGACATGAAGTGACCGCCGGCACCACTGAGGACGACGCAGCGGACGCTCGAGTCGCGCTCAACCTGCTCAAGGAAGTATTGCATCTGCATGAGCATCGCGTGGCTAATCGCGTTGCGCACCTCGGGACGGTTGAATGTAATACGGGCGATCGGCCCGTTTACGACCGTTTCGAGCTCGTTACTCATCTAGGCCTGTCCATTGAATCGTGGCGAGGCGCCTGAGGCCTTCCGCTTGCCACGACGTGGCTTCCGCGCGGCAGCCGCGTGAGGCGCTTACTTCCGATCTCGCACGGCATTACAGACGCTCACTCTGCCGGATCTGATGATGATGTCGAAGCCATCCGTGCTGTCAATGTGGCCCTCGGTGCCGGCGCATGCGATCACCCCGATCATTGTTGCGCCGCTCTGGTTGCGCGCTTCCGACATTTGCCGTGGATCTTCACCGATTCTTGGTCCGCTAGCCCGAGTGGCGCCGATCGAGATCTGGATCTCGCTGGTCCGTAACCCGCCCGTTTACCACGGTTGAGCGCAACATGGCCGGGGGATGCGCGGTTTCTTGCGACGATAGCTCCAGCCGATTGCGCACAGGAAGCAGCGGCCTGTGACGGCTAACGAACATGGTTTGCACCCCATGCGTGCGCGTGAGACCGGGCTGCTCGAAGGCGCAGACTGCTGATCCGCAGGAGTTCGATCCAAGTCGGACTTCCACGAGAGTAAACCAGCAGCGCACATGGAGCGCCTGCGGGCAATTTGCTCGCGCTGCAAGCGCTGTCGTAGAGACGAGAGATCGCGCTGGCCGCACGAGCATCGCCCAGGACATGCATCCCCGCGTCGCCCGCCGAATGGGCGCAGCTCCTGTCGCACGCACCGTCCATGAGAGCTCTCGCACAGCTCTCGAGGCAGGATCGTGCCTTGGCGCCGCGATTTGCGATACCGGCTCCCGCGCCGAGACCTGCCTGCCGTCGTCGCTGAACACTCGACCCCTTGTATTGGCGTGAGCACAGCGCACCGCTATGTCTGCAAACTGACTCAACCACGGCGGTCATCGGTCTCGAAGGGTTAAGTTCCGCATCGATTGGCGGATGCATGCTCACGGTCGCGCGGCCGGCCGATAGCTTGGCTCAGCGGTTCCGATACAGCCCCGAGCGCCGCTCTTTGAACGCGGTCAGGGCTTCGAGGACGTCCTCTGAGGCCAGGCTCTCCATTTCGTATGCAAGCGACAGCTCGAATACCTGTGTAGCCTCGCGACGCAAGAGATGATTGAGCGCCTGCTTTGTGCGGCGAACGGCAATTGGCGGAAGCGCCGCGATTGCCAGCGCCAGCTTACGAGCGCCCATCAGGGCCTCGTCGGGCGTGTCGGCGAGATCCGTCACGAGCCCGGCGGCATACGCCTGTTCCGCCCCAAGCGGCTCGCCTGTGAGCAAGTGGCGCTTAGCCCTCAGGAAGCCAACTGCCATCGGCCACACCACGCACCCGCCGTCGCCGGCGACCAATCCCACTTTTACATGCGGATCAGCAATGCGCGCGTTGCGGGACGCCACTATCGCATCGCAAAGGAGGATTAGCGTGGCTCCAAGACCCATTGCATCGCCATGAAGTGCAACGATGATCGGGATCGGAAAGTCGATGAATTCGTGCACGATGCGGCGCCCAAGCTCGCGCGTATGTTCGCGAGCCGTCCGATCGGCGTGCAGGCGGGCGACCTCGTTGAGGTCGCCGCCGGCCGAGAAGGCGCGACCGGTGGATGCGAGGACGACTGCGCGGATCTCCGGCACACGCCGGAGATGGTTCAGCACGTCCATCAGCTCCTCATGCACTCGATCGTCGAGCCGATTAAGGATCTCTGGCTGCGCGAGAGTCACCTGGGCAACGTGTTCGTCAATCTCCAGTGTAAGGGTCCTGTAGTTATTGGTCATGGCTGCTCCAGATTGTCAGGCGAGCTCGACTCGACCATTGTCAATCACGATCTGGCGACGCTCGACGACAGAACATCGGAACGAAAGCACCCGCCCCTGTCGCCATATGTCCGTACGGAGCGTCTCTCCCGGATACACAGGCGAGACGAAGCGCAGCTGCATCTGTAGGATGCTCTCCGGGTCGTAGTCGCAGCAGGTTCGCAGGACTGCATGACCGGCCACTCCCAGCGTGCCGAGCCCATGGAAGATTGGCGCCCTGAATCCTGCCGCTAGCGCGATCTCAGGATCGACATGCAGCGGATTCATGTCACCGCTTAGACGGTACAGAAGCGCGGCCTGAGGCAGAATGCTCTGCTCGAACGACGTATCCGGATCGCGGTCCGGGATAAAGTGCGGAGCCGCAAGCGTCTTCCTCGGGCCACCGAAGCCGCCTTGACCGAGACAGACTATCGTCTGCTCGAGTACCGAGTACAGTTCTCCGGTCTTCTTGTCGACGATTTGACGCTCGACGTAAATCAGTGCCTGCTTTCCGGGGCCTTTGTCGCAGACTTCGCGGATGCGCGTGCGCCCGATCACGCAGGCGGCTGGGGGCAGAGGCTTCACGATCGAGATCCGCTGCTCGCCGTGCAACATACGTAGCCAGTCGATGCCTGCGGCAGAATCACGCATCCACATGCCGGGGCTCGCAAGGATTACCGGCATCGTGGGAAGCGTGCGCAAGCCACGTTCGTAGACAAAGCGTAACTGCCGGCGGTCGAGCGGGTCAGCGCCGAGCCCAATTCCGAGCGCGTAGAGGATGGTATCGCGTGCCGTGTATGTCTGTTCGACCGGCGGGAATGGCCAACTCATCAGCCTTTCGTAGGAAAGCCGCGTTTGCACACGGCGCAGCACCTCGTTCATACGGGATCCCAGCTGAAGTATTCACCGGAGCGCGTAAGAGACGTGAATGAGCTCTGGAACATCGGAAACACACGTTCGATAACGCTTGCTGGTGTCCACCCGTCACTTGTGTGAGCCGTCCGAACGGGGCGCGGCTGGTTGAACAGGTAGATCTCGTTGTTACGCACACCAAAGATCTGTCCAGTGATCGCCCGGCTAGCGTCAGCGAGGAGCGCAATCGCGAACGGCGCGATCCGTTCAGGTACGAGCCGCCTGAGCCCCTCCACCCGTCGCTGCTGCTCGGGCGTGTCCGTTGGAATGGTTCCGACAAGATTGGTCCACGCGAACGGAGCGATGCAGTTAGAGTTGACGTTGAAGCGCACCATGTCAAAGGCTATGGACCGTGACAGCCCAACGACGCCCATCTTTGCAGAGGCGTAATTTGCCTGACCAAAGTTGCCAACAAGTCCTGACGACGATGTCATGTGCACGAAGGATCCACCTCCTTGCTCGCGGAAGTGCGGTGCGGCCGCTCTTGCGAGATAGAAGTAGCCAAAAAGGTGAACACGCACCACGGATTCAAAATCCTCGGGCGTCAGCTTGTGAAATATTGCGTCGCGCAGTATCCCAGCGTTGTTGATGACGCCGTCTACGCGCCCGAAGACGTCGAGCGCCTGCTCCACGATACGGTTGGCGGCACGCCAGTCTGCAACCGATTCGGTGTTAGCAACCGCCTGTCCGCCGGCCGACCGAATGTCGGCAGCCACCTGCTGCGCAACCGAAATGTCCGCACCATCGCCCGCAGCGGAAGTGCCGAGATCGTTGACCACGACCCGTGCTCCCTCTGCGGCTGCGAGCATCGCGATACCGCGGCCAACGCCGCGACCCGCACCCGTAACGATGACAACTTTTCCGTCGAGCAGTGGAGAATTGGTCAAGGCGAGTCCTCTACAGTCAGTATGTAGTCGCTAGCAAGCATATCGTAACATAACTAACCTCTTGCCGGCGACAACGGCCCGCCGATCAGTAGGACTTAGGCAGTCCGAGGACTTTCTCGGCAATGTTGCTGAGAATCATCTGCTCGGTCACCGGCGCAATGCGTGGCAGGATTGACTCGCGGAACAGTCGCTCGACATGGAACTCCTTGGCATAGCCCATACCTCCATGCGTCAATACCGCGCGCGTCGTCGCCGCGAAGCCGGCCCTGCCAGCAAGCAGTTTTGCCGCATTCGCTTCCACTCCGCAGGGCGCACCGGCGTCGTAGAGCCATGCCGCCCGCAGCACCATCCAGTAGGCGGCCTCGAGATCTGCCCAGCTCTCAGCAAGCGGGTGCTGGATGGCCTGGTTCTTTCCTATCGGCCTTCCAAATACCACCCGCTCGCGGGCGTATCTTGCTGCTCGCTCGAGCGCGCCTTGCCCGAGTCCAATGCTCTCCGCCGCGACGAGGATGCGCTCCGGATTGATGCTGTCTAGCAGGTAGTAGAACCCCTTACCTTCCTCGCCGATACGATCTTGCTCCGGCACGAACAGATCGCTGATGAATATCTGGTTTGAGTCCACGGCCTTCCGACCAAGCTTTTCGATCTCTCGTACTTCGATGTAACGGCGATCGAGATCCGTGTAGAAAAGCGACATACCGTCAGTCGGCCGCCTGCACTCCGCTTTTGGTGTAGTGCGCGCCACCAACATGATCTTTCCAGCGACCTGAGCTGTGGATGTCCAGATCTTTCCGCCGTTGATCCTATACCCGCCCTCAACCCGCTGCGCGAACGTCTTGATGCTGGTGGTATCGAGGCCGGCATCTGGCTCCGTTACCCCGAAGCACGCCTGTTCGTGGCCTCTGATCAGCGGAACCAGCCACCGCTCTTTCTGGTCCGGCGTTCCATGAACGACGATAGCGTGTGGTCCGAACAGATTGATGTGAATGGTTGAGGCGGCGGTGAACCCGCCACCGCTCGAAGCGACGGTATGCATCATGATTGCAGCCTCCGTCACTCCAAGATCGGCGCCACCGTACTCCTGAGGCATCGTGATGCCGAGCCACCCGCCCTCGGCCATTGCCTGGTAGAACTCTCGCGGGAATCCCCCGTATCGATCCTTATCGAGCCAATAGTGATCCGTGAAACGCGCACAAACGGCTGCGACACCTTCCCGAATCGCCTGCTGCTCCGGAGTGAGCCTGAAATCCATTAGTCCCACCTTGTGCTTCAAACGCGGTTTGCCCGATCTAGCACTGATCGAGCCTGCAGAAGGTGCGGCAGATCAAGCATCTCGCCGCCCAGGCTGACGACACCTGAGGCGGGTGACCGCGAGAAGGCCTCCACAATTCTTGCCGCGCGCTCAATTTCCTCCTTAGACGGCGAGAAGGCCGCGTTGATGACGTCTACCTGATCCGGATGAATGGCAATCTTGCCGGTGAACCCGTCGCGCCGCGCGCGCTCGGAGTTCTGGCGCAGTCCCTGAAGGTCATTGAATGCTGCGTACAAGGTGTCTATAGGCTGAACGCCGGATGCGCGAGCAGCGAGCAGGCACATCGATCGCACCATTTCGTAGGTGAAGGCTAGACCTCCATCGGCATCGACTTTGCTCGACGCACCAAGTCCTGTGCAAAGATCCTCGGCCCCCCAGGTGAGTCCGGCGAGCCGCGGCGCCCCCGCCGAATAGGCTCCGAGCCCAAATACGGCACGTGGAGTCTCGGTCGCCACGGCAATGACGCGAGTCGACTGCGGTGGTCGGCCGAGGTGCTCTTCTAGAGCACTGAGGTAGTGATGCACCTCGCGAAGCTCGGTCGGGTCCGATACCTTCGGTAAAATAACGCCGTCTGGCGCACCGGTAATCACGGCACTGAGGTCCCCAAGCAGTCTTCCGCTGGAGAGTGAGTTGACGCGTACCCAGAGCTGTTGCTGACCGCGATTGGCCCGCGCAGCGAGAAACGCCGCCACCAGCCCGCGCGCAAGCGACAACCGCGCTGGCGCCACCGAGTCCTCTAAATCAAAAATCACCGCGTCTGCGGCAGTCGCGACGGCCTTCTCTTGCTTGCGCTCATCGTCACCAGGCACGAAGAGCAGAGAGCGGAGCATCATGGCCGCCCGGCCTTAAGCATTAACGCGACACGTCGACAGGAGGCGACTTCCTCGTCGCGCTGATTGAATGCCCTGTGCTCGAAGACAACGATTCCGGCGTCCTCCCTCGATCTGCTCTCCCGTGCATCGACGACTTTAGATTCCGCACGAAGCGTGTCCCCAATAAGCACCGGGCGCGGGAATCGAACATCCTCCCAGCCGAGGTTGGCGATGGTTGTCCCAAGAGTGGTGTCGTAGACAGACAACCCAACCATCAGGCCCAAGGTAAAGATGCTGTTGACAATCCGCTCACCGAATGGCGTACCCCGGCAGTACTCCGCATCCAGGTGGATCGCGGCGGGATTCAGCGTCAGCGCCGAGAACAAAAGGTTGTCGGTCTCTGTGACAGTGCGGCGGACGGCATGTCTGAATACCCGCCCACACTGCAAGTCTTCGAAGTACAGACCCATAGTGTCATCCGGTGCCGGTCGCTTCAGTTCTCATAGCGACCGAAGATGCCCACTGCAGCGACGTTGTGCGCCGGCGTACCGCCAAGATTGTGAGTCAACCCGATTCGCACATCGTCGCGCTGACGTTCGCCTGCTCGCCCCAGGACCTGGAGGTAGATTTCGTAAGCCATGCGCAATCCCGAGGCACCGATCGGATGGCCAAAACACTTGAGCCCGCCGTCGATCTGACACGGAATGCTGCCATCGGCGTCGAAAAACCCGTTCAGAATGTCCGTTGCTGCTTCGCCTTCCGCGGAGATGAAAAGATCTTCCATTGTCACGAGCTCGGTGATCGAGAAGCAATCGTGCACTTCTATGACGCCGAGCTCCGCACGAGGCTTACGTACTCCAGCTTCCTCGTATGCGCGCGCCGCGGCCTTGCGCGTGTTCATGATGTAAGTGCCGTCCCACGAGGACGTCTGAGACTCCAGCCCGTTGCTGCCGCAGATTTGCAGGGCCTTGATGGTTACGACTTCCTTTTTACCGAAGGATCGCGCGATATCCGGTCTCGTGACGATTGCGCAGGCCGCTCCATCGCTCACACCGCAGCAGTCAAACAGGCCGAGCGGCTCCGCAACCATCGGAGCGCCGAGAATCTGCTCCAGCGTGACGCGCTTACGAATGTGCGCCTTAGTGTTGTAGGTGCCGTTCTCGTGACTCTTCCACGACACGTGCGCCATCGCACGCTTCAGGTGCTCCATCGGCACGCGATGCTTTGTGCTGTAGGCTTCCGCGAGCTGAGCAAATGATCCCGGCGCTGAGCCGTAGGGCATCCACAGATCGTTTACGAGCCCTTTCGTCCGAATCGGCAGACCTCCATAGCCCGTATCCTTGAGCTTCTCAACTCCCAGTGCAAGCGCGATTTCGCACGCACCTGCGGCAACGGCATACGCTGCGCCGCGTAATGCCTCGGTGCCCGTCGCGCACATGTTCTCCACGCGCGTCACCGGAATTTGCGGCAGTCGTAAAGCAGTAGAGAGCGGTAATGCCGAGTTGCCCAAATTGATCGGGTCCACGGCACATCCGAGCCAAGCGGCGTCGATCTGCGACTTTTCGATGCTCGCATCGGCGAGGCACTCCTCGAACGCCTCTACGATGAGGTCCTCGGCGTCGAGATCCCAGCGCTCTCCGAAGACGCTGCATCCCATCCCGAGCACTGCAACCCTGTCCTTGATCCCACTGGCCATGCTTATCCCCTAAGGGTCAGGTGCCGATGTCTCCGGAACGGCTTTCCAGAAGTAGTGTCGATACCCTCGCTGCCGATCGAGTTCCTTGATGCGGAACGCCATGGAAAGCGGCGCCCCGATCCTGAGAAGCGCCCGATCCACGTCCACAAACTCCATCGAAATACGTGCCCCGTTCTCGAACTGCACCAGTCCAAAGTAGAAGGGCGGGCTCGGGTGGTAGGCGAGCCAGTCGGCCGTGAACGAAACCACTCGCGCCGGTACCTCCGCGAGTGGCGCATCTTCTTGTGTGTCCACTGCGTGCACGGCGGGATTCACGCTGACGCGCGACTTTGGGAATTGCACAGTTCCGGTCTTCACGCATCGGCCGCCAATGAAGGCGAGCATCTCACGGCTGTGCCTATATTCGGTGGTCAAAGCGATTCGGGTCGCGAACTCGCTGCGGATGCCCCAGTCCAGCTCGATCTCGTTCTTAAGTGACAGGAACTTTAGATAGTCTGATGTTTCTGCTCCTCGCTTGACCGCGTGGTCGACTCCTCGCCGCGACTTGATAGCGCCAACGTGATCTGTCGTTTGAAACAATAGCGCGTCACAGCCGTTGCCGAATCCGATGAGCACAATATTGCGGTTTGAAGTCGAACGCTCGAGCTCGCGAGCGAGCAACAGGAGAGGGTAGGCCGCACCGCAGTCACCACATTCCTCGAACAACTGAGGAGCAACCGCTTCCGCACGCACTCGAAGTGATTTCGCTACGGACTCCGCGACCCCTGGCAGGGTAGTTGGTACGATGAGGCAATCGACTTCCGTTGGCCTCAGCCCCGTCGTCTTGAAAAGCTGATGCAAGGTCGCGGGAATCAGCTTGAGATAGCCTTCGTCGCGTATCCAGCGCTCTTCCCATGAATAGTCGTAATTCTGTCCGGTGGCGCGATAGTGATCGACGAAATCCGCGCTGAGCGAGGCAGCGCCGAGAAACACGGCCCCGATCTCGCCAGAACCAACCAACAGTGCTGCCGCCCCGTCGCCGTAACGCAGCTCCTGTACACTTGCGGGTTTCGTGCGGCGGGCATCCGCGCCGACGACCAGCGTGCCTCCAAGGGTGGTTGTCGTCACAGCCGCGAGCAGCGCGGAAGTACCTGCGCGCGTCGAGCCCGTGATGTCGAGCGTACGCAGCTCCGGCCGGAGATTGAGGGCAAGAGAGACGATTCCGGCGTTGCTACGATCGGCGAATGGCAGGGTGGTTGAAGCGAGGTAAAGGGCGCCGATGCCGCTGCGGTCCATCGCCGCGAGCGCGCCCCGTGCCGCTTCGACAGACATAGTGACACTGTCCTCGTCCCAGTCGGCGCATGCGCGCGTGCCCTTGCTAAGGCTCCTGAGGCTCGGGAAGGCCCAGCCATGAGCAGCGACAGCCGCAGAGCGCTTTAGGCGCATGCGGGGAAGATATGCCCCGAAAGCTTTGATTCCCGTCGGCTGCACGCCCGCCACCCCCTAACGGTTTCAGTCTATTCCACTCTTATAGCGGTTCGCAAGATTGTGATATGTGAGCGTATTATACTTTGATTTAAATAATTAGAACTGCTTTCGATCAAAGCGCTCCAGGTACGCGCAGAACTTTTCCTGCATCGCTGTTGTGACTGGTCGAATTACCGGATGTCGCAACAGATTGGTCGACCAGTCGGCAAGCCTGGGTTGGTCGCGGATGGGGTTGGGACGTCCCAGATTGACGGCTACCAACTCGTACAGCAGGAAGAAAGGTGCCATGGCGCAATCCGCGAGCGAGAGCTCCGATCCGGCAGCACAGCCGGTCCCCGCCGGCAGCGTAGTTGTCAATAGCGGCAGACGTTGCGCGAACGATGCGAAGATGCGGCCGATCAGTTCATTGTCGAGCTTTGGCTGAGCGAACTGCGAAAAGACCGGGATGAGTTCCGGTACGACGTAGAGATCGTGCATCAGCACGGTCGCCAGCGTGCGCGCATGCAGCTCGGAGTTGGCGAGGCGAAGCGGGGGTTCCGGATAGAGATCCTCAAGATAATTGAGGATAATAAGCGATTCGGGGATAAGCCCATCGTTAGTGACAACTACCGGAATCTTGCCCGATGGGTTGATCTTCTTGAACTCGTCCGAGCCTGCGCCGCCCGGCGGAGGCACAAAGTCCAAGGAGACGCCCTTTACCGCCGACCATGCATAGATACGATTGCCGTAAGGAGATAATTGCGTAGTGTAAATCTTCATAGGTCACCTGTTGCTGCGAGCTTGATCATCGGGCCGGACTTTCGAACGCCGGCGGCTCTGGGTTGCGGCGCGTGTTCCTTGTCCGGGTCGACTACTTCCACTCAAGAAACCGCACCGACGCGTCGCAGCTCCTCAATGCGGGCCGCGCTCAGGCCCCAATCGGCGAGTGCTTCGCTCGTGTCTGCGCCGGGCATCGGTGGGGGCCGACGAACCGCCCCCGGGGTGCGACTGAACCTGGGTGCCGGCGCCGGCTGCGCGACACCGCCACACACGATGAAAGCGTCGCGGGTCTTCATGTGTTCGCTCTGCATAGCATCCAGCGGCGAGAGCACCGGAGTGACGCACGCATCCTGACCGGCAAAGATCTGTTCCCATTCCGCGCGAGTTTTGCTGCGGAAGATCTCCGCGAAGCGAGTCTTTAGTGCTGGCCACGAACCCGAATCCATCTGTGGAGGAAGCTCGCGCGCGTCCAAACCCAATCCCTTCAGCAGCAGGGCGTAGAAATCACTTTCCACCGCTCCTACCGCGACATGCCCGCCATCCCGCGTCTCGTAGACTTCATAAAAGTGAGCACCCGTGTCTAAAAGATTGACGCCCCGACGCGCGGCGTCCCAACGACCCATGGCCGCGAGCCCGTACAGACCGGCAGCCAGCAGGGATGCCCCCTCTACCATGGCTGCATCGACGATTTGCCCGCGGCCGGACCGGCGCGCCTCGAGCACGGCACACACGATCCCGAATGCGAGCAGCAGCCCCCCGCCGCCCATATCGCCCATCAGATTTGCGGGTGGAACGGGACGGTCGCCGATCCGACCGAAGCGGTGTAGAACGCCCGCGATCGCGATGAAGTTGATGTCGTGTCCCGCCGACTTCGCGAGCGGACCGTCCTGCCCCCAGCCGGTCATACGACCGTATATGAGCCTCTCGTTGCGGCCGAGGCACTCGTCGGGACCCAGCCCGAGACGCTCCATCACGCCTGGCCGGAAGCCCTCGACGAGCACATCCGCTTTAGCGCAAAGATCGAGCACCGTTGCGACGCCTTGCGGATTCTTTAGGTTCACGGCCACGGAGCGGCGGCCTCGGTTCAGCACATCCTTGGAGTAATCGAGCTTGATGGGCCGCCCTCCGCCATCCATGCGGTCGATGCGCAGCACTTCAGCACCCATGTCGGCAAGCAACATCGCGCAGAATGGACCCGGTCCAATGCTCGCGATCTCGATCACTTTTAGCCCTTCGAGCGGTCCCATCCTCAAGTCCTCGGTTGGGAAACTGCCTTCGATCGCTGGGATCACACCAGGCCGCGAGCACGCAGGTCGGAAACCTGCGCATCGGAGTAGCCGAGGGCATTCATGATCTCGACGGTGTGTTCGCCGATCGTCGGCGCGCGGGAGCGTATGGTCGGCGGTGTTTCGCTAAGTTCTGCGCCGGGTGTCACGAGCGGCACCGGACGCGCTACACCCGGATACTCAACTGTCTGCAGAAACCCGCCCTCTCTGACGTGCGAGTCTTCTAGTACTTGCTGTGGCGACAGTAAGGGGCCCGCCGGGATCTTCGCAGCCGCCAGCTTGGCCAGCGCTTCGACGCTCGTGAGCTCCGCAGCCCAGCGTTGCGTGCGCTCGCTGAGTATTGCGCCATGAGTGGCGCGAGACATGTCATCCTTGAAACGCGGGTCCTGCAGCCAGTGTTCTTCACCTACCAACCGTGCCCAGCGCCTGAAGAGCGCGTCTCCGACGCACTGTAGCTGGATCCAGCCGTCTCGCGTGCGCACGAGATCGGCCGGGCAGCTTGCCTGGCTGCGGTTGCCCGAAGCGACTCGGTTCACTCCGGTGACCGCCTGTTCCGCCAGTACGAAACTCGACACGTTTAGCGCGGAGCGTAGAAGATTCGTCTCGACGAGCTGCCCTTTACCCGTGGCCCGCTTGTGAAGGATCGCAGCGAGTGCTCCATAAGCACTGAAGAGCGCGGTCGAGCAATCCACCCAGGAGGCATAGGACTTCATTGGCTGCTCTTGCGTCCCCGACAGATACACGAGGCCGGACATCGCCTGTGCGACGCCATCGAATCCAACGCGATCAGCGTAAGGGCCCCGCGGACCAAAAGCCGTGACATGCACAAGGATGATGTCCGGCCGCAGCTCGCATAGTGACTCGTAGTCGATGCCCATCTGCCGAATGGTCTCAAGCGGCAGATTGACGACCAACACGTCCGCAGTTCGCACCAAGCGATGGAGAATTTCCTTGCCCTCGGGTTTCATAGGGTCCAAGGTGAGGCTGCGTTTGTTGCGATTCCATTGTAGAAAGCAGGCACCGTTGTCGCCTCTTGACCCCGTGAGGTACTGGAAACGGTCGTCGCCGCCGCCGATGCGCTCAACCCGGATAACGTCCGCCCCGAGGTCGGCCAGCATAGCCGCGCACATAGGTCCAGCTATGTATCGGCCGAGGTCGACTACCCTCACGCCACTCAACACGCCCGGCACAGGAGCTCGATTCATGACTCCTGTCCTCGGTCGGTGCCGATACGGGCGAACATTATGAACCCCCCGGACTGTCTCGGACGTTGCTGTGCCGTCATGACGATCTCCTCTGATTCCGCAAAGCGAAAGACCGCTGCGTTGGGCGATCCTTCTTTTTCTCTTGTCCGTACCGTCCAGTTGTTCGGCTGGCTTGTGCCCTGCCGGACGGCGCTCACGAGGTGTTGGCTTGCAAACTCGCGCACGGAAGACACCCGTGCAACCCGAGATTGCCATGCTGGCGCAATGGCAAACGCGGCCCCGCGCGCTCGCACGACCGACGTCGCGTTGACTTCCCAATAAAATCGCATCGCTAATGCTGTAGCCGTCTATATTGCTCACACGAGATCTCGCATGGACCTGCGCAGCGTCCATGCAGCGAGTACGCGAACGCGCCCGTGCCGGTGAGGGCTGCTCCGACCGGCGCTTCCACCGGAAATGGGCCCGTTTCTTCCTGTCCGGGATGATTGCCAACTGGTCAATCAGGGCGGGTGCGGAGCAAACACTTACTCTGATCGGCGATTGCGCCTGCGACAACAACCCATAGGATGCGCAACCGTGCGAACAAGCCCTCGAGATGATCGCTCCACACCGCGCTGATGGAGAGCTTGCATGCAGGATGGTCGAATGCTGCACCGTTATGAAGGGCGATGCCTCGTAGAACACTTCTTCACCCGGATCCAATGTATAGGTCGCCGTTCGTGCGCTGGGACTACTCCGGTCACCTTCCTCGACCTCGTGCTGCTTACGGCCCGTTGCTTCCTGCTCAGATAGTCAAGTGCCGGGACTGCGGCAAATTCGGCAACCGCACGCCCGTAGATCGAGACCGTGCGGATCGATGAGCGTGTCGTGGACCGCGTCGTAAACCTCAGCGCAACCTGTCGCCGTGCCGCTAGTTGGATCGTCCTCCCTGCTTGCAGCGTGCCTCGGCCGCCGGGCCACGCACGTTGTCCAACGGAATGCTCCGCGCCCAGGCGGCTCGTAACGCAGGCTGAGAATCGACAGCGTGCGCATGACGGCGACATCCGACGCGTCGCAGGTAACGCTTGAAGTGCGAATTGTTGACGTACTCACGACTTCATGTGTTTCTAGCGACCGACGAGCCGATTTCAGGCTCCCTCTGGCAGAAGATGGACACAGCCGATCCCGCCAGGATCTCTACGCCGCACAGTTTCTCCTGCTTGATCGGACCGAACTGGGGTAAGCGACCGAAGTTGCCGCAATACGCTGCCCCGCCGTTGACCATCCTAGAGACCTTCTTAGCTCTGCGCATTACATTCAGCGTGGAATTCTGAGCATGCGCCACCGGCGTGGCGTGCTCACGCGGCAAGTGGGTCGACAACACCCGCAGAGCGCGAGCGCGTCGCGTGGGCCAAGGCCGAGCGAGCGCTGCTTCCAGGGGCCGGCCCCCCCCCGGCGGGGGGGGGGGGGGGGGGGGGGGGGGGGGGGGGGGGGGGGGGGGGGGGGG
>CAZAWM010000040.1:0-17916 GCA_964488605.1 uncultured Steroidobacteraceae bacterium
GTGCGCACCGTGCGGTTGATTGCCTGCTTGAAGGCGACGATGAACTGCTGCCGGCTGGCCTCGTCGGCCGTGGGTCTCGGGAGCATCTCGTGCTGGACACTACGAACCATGGCTGCGCTCCGGTCGTCCGTTGACAGGGGTAGGCTAATCGAGCGGAGCGGAAAAACGAAGCGGGCCCGAAGGCCCGCTCCGCGACGTAGCGAACGAGGCGCCGGCGGTCGATCTCGTCAGAACCGATAGTTGGCCGTCACGCCGAACTGGCGTCCACGCGGCGGCGTGATCGCGAAGCCGCGTGCGATCGGCACGGCCTGGAAGATCAGCTGCTGCGAGGTCTGTCCGCGCGTGTCGATGTAGCGCAGGATGTCGAGCGGCGTGTCGTCGTCGGTGACGTTCTTGCCCCAGAGCTGGATCGACCAGGTGTCGGTCTCGATGCCTGCCCGCAGGTTCAGGTAGGTCCGATCGCCGGTTTCGATCAGGTTGTGGACCTGAGCGAACTTCGAGCCTTCGTAGGTCACATCCCCCCCGACATACCAGCCCCAGCCGTTGCCGAGCGTGCCGTCGAATCGCGTCGCGACGAAGCCCTGGTGCTCGGGCGCACGCGGCGGCCGCTTGCCGACGATGCTACCGTAGGTTGCATTGTCGAGATCGCGCAGCGCCTGGCAGCTCAGGCGGCCGGGCGGTGGGTTCACCGTCGTGGCGGTCACGCAGCCGTTTGGATTCGTCACGGCGTTGTACGGCGTGAAATTGTTCGCCGGCCGCGGGCTGAAGAAGGCGGCCTGATCCTCGTTGACGCCCGAGGTGATTTCCGCGTCGTTGAAGGCGTAGCCGAGACTCGCGCTCCAGTTCTCCGCCAGACGCACCGTCAGCTCGACCTCGAGGCCCCGAATCTCCGTTTCGCCGAGATTCGTGATCAGCGAGTTCGCCTGCCCGGTGTTCGGATTGACGAGATTGGTCGTCAGCTGCTGGTTGAACAGGTCGTTGTAATAGGCCGCGAGGTTCAGTGACAGCCGGCCACCGAGCAGCGTGTACTTCGCACCGAGTTCGAACGCCTTGACGCGCTCCTCGTCGTAGCCGATCTCGTCCTCTCGCCCAAGCTGGGTCAGCAGCGTCGCCGTCGCGCCGGCCTGGAATCCGCCGGGACGTGTGCCCCTCGCATGGTTGAAATAGTAGGTACTGTTCGGCGTCGGCTGCCAGCGAAGCGTGTAGCGCGGCGTCGTGCTCTTGTATTCTGCAGAAAAACGCTGCACGTTCGAACGCGAAGTGCCGTTGATCGGATAGGCGAAGGTCGTGGTGCTCAGCTCGTCTTCATTGCGACGCGCCTCTGCGGTCAGCGTCCAGTTCTCGGCGAAGTCCCACTCGATACCGCCGAATATGGCGCGATTCTCGATGCCGCGGACGGACAGTGTCGAGGTGCCGTTCGGCACGATGACGACGGGGTTCGGGTAGATCTTGTCGTCACGGACCGTGTCGTCGTTGGCCTTGAAGTAGTACGCGCCCAGCGTCCAGCGGAACGCACGATCGATCGGCGACGTCAGGCGGAACTCCTGCGAGAAGTCCTCGCGGTCCTCGCCGGTCAGACGCCAGAAGCTCCCGGGTGAGGCGAACTGCCGCGCGAGGTCGGTGGTCGCGTCGGTCGGCGGCCGCTGCACTGCCATACCGGCGACGACGGTGAAATAGAACGCGGCCTGCGCATCATATCCCGCGTACGAGACGTCGATGCCGTTAGCGAGGTCCTCGTCGCTGTAACCCGTAGCGGAGGTGAACTCATAGCCGTCGGCGAAGCCGAACTTCGCGATCAGCGACGCGCGCAGGCGATCGCGCTGCACGCCGACGAGGCTGCTGGGGAAGACGTCCTCGCGGGCGGCACGTTCGAGCAGGTCGAGATCGACGACCTCACCGCAGTAGTAGCCGCGGCCACGCGGGCGGTTGACGGGATCGTACGGGAAGCAGTTGTTGAAGCTGGATCCCTGGAAGAAGATCGCCGCGTGCCCGTCGTTGTCCTTCTGATAGGTGGTCAACAGATTGATATCGGTGTTGTCGCCCGGTGCCCAGTTCAGCTTCAACGTTACCGCGTCGGACTTTTCGTCGCCGAACTTCCGGCCGGTGATCGTATTCGTGTACTCGCCGCCGTACTCGTAGTGGCTCGCGCCGATGTAATAGAACAGACCGTCGAGTGGGAGTGGACCCGACAGCGAGCCATCGAGCTGGAGCTGATCGTGCTGCGCATACGTCGCGGACACCTTGCCCTCGAACTCACGGGCCGGCCGCTTGGTGACGTAGTTGACAGCGCCCTGGTAGGTGCCGCGGCCATACAGCGCCGACTGCGGTCCCTTGATGACCTCGACGCGCTCGACATTCGACAGTTCGGTTTGCGCGATCGATCCCGACAGGAAAACACCGTCGACGAAAAAGGCCGCGACTGGAGCGCCGAGGATCGTCGACTGCCCGCGTACCGCAGGCCGTTCGTTATTGTTGCGACCGAAGGCCGTGGTGTACGAGAAGCCCGGGGTGTAGGCCGCGAGGTCGCGCAGATCCTGGATGTTGCGCTCCGCGATCGATTCGGCCGTCACCGCGGTGACGGCCACGGGCACGTCCTGGAGCGATTCCTCGCGCTTGCGCGCCGTGACGACGATTTCCTCCAAGACCACCGTATCACGGTCGGCAGCGCCTCCCTGTGCCGCGGCGGGCGACTGAGCGATCGCACCGACGACTGCGGCCGCGACGAATCCCACGTGGCTTCGATACAACATCTGATGCATGCAGATCCCCCTGTCTCTAGGCCGACCTGTAGGGCCTATGCCGCACTGATCGTGAACGTTAGCTCAGCCAGCGTCAACCATCCGGTGATTGTCCCGGGACAAGTCATCATGTCACTATAACGATCGAGGGGCGCGTTGCGAAGCCCTGACAGGTGGGGCAATGCGCGATCTGCATCAGTTCCTGGCCGAGCATGCGGGGTCGATCTGGCGCATCGATTCGCACATCGCGCTGCGTCATGAGCTGACGGCCCTGCAGCACGAGCTCGACCGGACCGGGCGCTATCCGATCCTCCATGCGCGACGGGTCAGGGACCTCGCGGGTCGGGAAACTGCGTTGAGCGTCGTGACCAACCTGACCGCCAGTCGGGAGCTGACAGCGAAAGCGCTCGGCATCCCCGATCACCGCGACACCGCGGCCTGGTTTGCGGCTCGCACCTCGGCCGGTGTCGATCCCGTCGTGCTGCGCGGCGCGCAGGCGCCGGTGCAGGAGATCGTCTGGCGTGATGCCGACGCCGATCTACACCGGCTGCCCGTGCTCACGCAGCACGAGCTCGAACCTGGCCCTTACCTCACCGCGGCGCATGCCACGACCTTCGATCCCGACACGGGCGTCGACAACACCGCGATCCAGCGGTGCTGGGTGCAGGGACCGCAGCGGATGACATGGTTCCCCTACCCGACGACCCACAACATGCGCAATCTGCGCAAGTTCTGGTCTCGCGGCGAGCCCTGCCCGGTCGCGTTCTGGATCGGTCATCACCCCGCGGTGCTGCTCGGCTCGCAGGCCAAGCTTCGCTACCCCGAGAGCCACTGGCGCGCAGCGGGCGGCGTGCTCGGTGAGCCGCTGCGGCTCGTGCCGTCGCTGCTGCATGGGGAACGCATCATGGTCCCGGCCGATGCGGAGATCGTCATCGAGGGCTTTGCGCCGCCGAACGAGTTCGTCGCCGACGGACCCTTCGGCGAGTACACGGGATATCTGGGGTCTCAGGTGCAGTCGCCTCGGGTCGAGGTCGGCTGTATCACGATGCGTCGGGACGCGATCTACCATGACTATGGCTCAGGGCTGACCGACATGCTCGTGCCGGACAACATGGCGATGGAGGGCAAGGTCTACGAGCTCGTCAAGGCGGTCGCCCCTTCGCTGCTCAACGTGCACGTGCCGACCGAAGGGCGGCGGTTCCACGCCTATCTCCAACTGCGCCAGCCCGCGCGCGGCGAGGCCCGTGATGCCCTGACTGCGGCGCTCGCCTACCGGCGCCTCAAGACCGTCGTCGCGGTCGACGAGGATATCGATATCTTCTCGCCGCAGTCGGTGCTCTGGGCCGTGGCGACCCGGGTCCAGTGGTCGCGCGATGCGCTGATCATCGATGGTCTCTCGGGCTCCAGCCTCGACCCGTCCCTGCCCGAAGGCGCGAACACGTCGTCCAAGCTCGGCCTCGACGCGACGCTGCCACCGGCACCGCGAGCGGGGGTGCCCCGGGCAGTGCCGCCCGTGGCGACCGTGCCGACCGCCGCGGCCGAGCGTGCGAAAGCACTGCTGGCAGGGGCCGAGCCGACCGGTGCGGGATGGCCGCAAGCATGAGCAACGGGCCTGCCGGTACAGCGACCGAACCGTCGGTCGGCGCGCCCGCCATCCTGCGTGATTCGCCCGGCGCGTCGTGGGAGAAGCGCGGCAACACACTCTGGGTCGGCTGCCCGCACTGCAAGGGCTGGTTTCCGGCCAGCCCCGTCCTGGCGCGGCCCGAGGCGCCCGCTGCCTGTTGTCCGCACTGCCATCAGGAGTTCAAAGTCGCGGCAGTCGTGCCGCGCTGATCGCGTTCGTCCAAGGAGAAGCCAGCATGAACAAATTCATGGGACAGACCGAGTTCTTCGCGGCGCTCGAAGCGGCACGCCAGCCCAAGCACGGCGGAGGGCATGCGTTCAGCCGCGCGTGGGCCGCGGGCGAGCTGACCCGGGCGCAGCTCGGCGACTGGGCCGTGCAGCACTTCTATTACATCGATCCGATCCCGCAGCAGTTCGCCGCACTGTTCGCGCGGCTGCCCGACCTCGATGCGCGCCAGCATCTGCTCGAGAACCTGCTTGGCGAAGAGATGCCGCATGCGCCGGGCAAGCGCCATCCGGACCTGCTGCGCAAGTTCGCGCGCGCCTGCGGCGTCAGTGACGAGCGCATCCTGCGTGCGGAGGAGAACGGCGAAGTGCTGCCCACGACACGGGCGATGCGCTCGTGGATCTGGGAGCTGTCCAGTATCCGCCCGCTCGGCGAGGCCTGTGCCGGCATCATGGTTGCGCTCGAGGGACAGCTGCCGAAGCTCTACCCGAAGTACGTCGAAGCGATGCGCAAGATGGGATTCTCCGACGACGACCTGGAGTTCTTCCATGTCCATATCGAGGGCGATACCGAGCACGCGCACGTGGGACTGGAACTGACGGCCCGCTATGCCGGCACGGCCGAACTCCAGGCGCGCGCGATCGCCGCGGTGCGCGCCTCGGCGGAGATGCGCTTCTCGATGCTCGACGGCATTTACAATCGCGTCGTCCTCAGACAGGCCGCCTGAGCGTGACGACGCCCGTTGCCTTCGTGACCGGAGCGGCCGGAGGCATCGGCCGTGCGACGGTGACGGCCTTGCGCGCCCGAGGGATGCGCGTCTTTGGCGCGGACCTCTCGCTCGCGAGCATCCCTTGCGGCGACCCGTCCTTCGTCACGGCTGCGCTCGACGTTACCTCCGAGCAAGCGATCGCCGATGCCGTCGCGGCCGCTCTTGCCACTTTTGGGCGCCTCGATCACGTCGTACATCTGGCGGGATGCGCCGGGCGGGGACCGATCGAGGCGGTTTCGCTCGACGAGTGGCGTGCGCTGATCGATGTCAACCTGACCTCGGCCTTCCTGCTCGCGAAGGCCGTGCATGGCGCGCTGCGCGCCTCACGCGGTAGCTTGACGCTGATGGCCTCCACGAATGGCCTCAACGGAGGCAGCGCTCTGTCGGGCCCGGCCTATGCGGTTGCCAAGGCCGGGATCGTCAACCTGACGCGCTACCTCGCCAAGGAGTGGAGCGGCGAGGCGATCCGTGTCAACTGCGTCGCACCGGGACCGATCGACACACCAATGGTCACGGGACGGTTCGACGCAGCGACCATCGAACGGCTGACGCGCAGCGTACCGCTGCAGCGCCTCGGGCGGCCCGAGGACGTGGCCCACGCGATCGACTACCTGACCAGTGAACGTGCGGCGTTCGTGACCGGCACGGTCATGAATCTCTCGGGCGGCCTGGTGCTGGACTGAGCCGTGGCGCGGGATGTCAGGCGTTCGTCGCGGGCCGACCGCCCGGCGGGGTCCGGACGATCCGGCAGGTCGCCGCATGTGCGTCACGCAGTGCGCGAACTCGTCGCGCCGCGCTATCACCAGGTCTACGTGACGCTGCGAGCCTGGGTCCGCGACGGCACCTATCCCCCCGGCGCGCAGATCCCGACCGAGCCCGAGCTCTGCGAGATCTTCGGTGTCTCGCGCATCACGGTGCGCAAGGCGATCGAGAATCTTGCCCGTGAGGGCTGGCTCGTTCGACAACAGGGGCGCGGCACCTTCGTCCAACTGTCGGCCGCACGTGGCATCGCGTCGCTCGATCTGAACGAGGTTCGTGGACACGTCGCCGACCTAGCCGCGGCCACCGAGGTTCGGGGCCTCGTGATCCGCGACGTAGGGCCGGACGAGGAGACTCGGGCGGCGCTCGATCTGCCGGCAGACGCGCGCGTGCAGCGCGCCACTCACGTGCGCGTCCTGCGCGGTGTTCCGCTCGGTTACATCACGACCTTCGTGCCGCTCGACATCGCCGCGCGCGTCGATGCGGCCGAGATGGCGCGTCAGCCCATGTTCGAGCTGCTCGGACGTGCCGGCGTCGAGATCGGTGCTGCCGAACAGCTCATCGGCGCGACGCTGGCAGGTGTCGAGGCCGCGCGCGCGCTTGGCGTCGAGGTCGGAGCCCCGCTGCTGCGGCTGACCCGAGTCGTGTTCGACTCGAAATCCCGCCCAGTCGAAAGGGTAGTGGCGCTATATCGTGCCGATGCCTACCAGTACCGAATGCGGCTCGGGCGTCCCGGCCGCGAGGCGCAGTCACGAACATGATCGAGAAGGTGCCCACGCGATTGCTGCGACGGTTCACGCTGTTCGCGTTCGTGGTGGGTGCGCTCAGCGCGCCGGTGCATGGCGTGGCGAGGCTCGACCTCACTGATCCGCAGCAGGGGCTCGAGGCCTACGTCCGCGCCAATGGCGATACGAGCGGCAAGCCCGTCGCGACGTGGGCGACCGGCACCGTTTACGCGTACGTGCCGGGCGAGCGTCCGCGCCCGCTGTTCGGTCTCGAGGTGCTCGGTATGTCCCGCTTCCTGCGGATCGACGGCGGTTTTCAGCGCCTCCACAAGGAGGTCGGCTACTACACTGATCTCGAGACCGGCAAGGTGATCGACCGCTGGTTCAACCCGTGGCTGCAGCGCGAAGTCGATGTCGTGCACATCCAGAACGATCCGGTCAACCGCAAGTTCCTCGCCTCGCGGATCGGCTTCAGGATCAGCGAAGCCGGCGACGACGTCGTGTTCTACCGCGAGGTGCCGCTGCGTTATCCGAACCCTCTCGACCGTGCGAACTACCCACTCTATTCGAGTGGTGATTTCTACGAGGCGATCGAGATGTTCAATACTTTCGCGCGCCGTCGCGACCTCGAGAACCGGCGGCTGACAACGGTACCGAGCACGGGCTCCTGGTCGCGGATGGGGCCGTGGCTGCCTTGGATGGAGATGGGGGCGCACCCAGGCTATCTCCTCTATCACAGCCGCGCACTGAAACCCGTCGACGGGCTCGCCGGCATTCCGTCCGGTCTCGTCGACGAGGTGCGCCGCCGGCATCCGGCCTACCTTGAGGCACCAGCCGAGTTCCGCGAGCCCGACGAGACAAGCTGGACGTTCTTCAAGAAGCTGATCGACGAACGACGCCGCGCCTCGGGAGCTGCGCGTTGAGAGCGCTGCTGGCGAGCCTGCGCCGCGCAGAACTCGCAGTCACGACCGCCGCCTTCTTCGTCCTCATCGCCGTGATCTTCGGCGACGTGGTCGTGCGGCGCCTGACAGGCAGCGGCATCGTCTGGGCTCGCGAGCTCGGCGTGATGACCAATATCGTGCTGACCATCGTCGGCATCGGCCTGGCCTCAGCGGACGGCACGCATCTGCGACCTCGCGTCTTCGACCGGCTGGTACCGCAGCGCTGGGATACGGCGATGACGCGCATCCAGGAGGCGTTGACCGCGCTGGCTTTCGCCGTCCTCGCGGTGATCGCCGTGATGGTCGTGCGCGAGACGATCGAACTGGACGACCGATCCATCGTGTTGCGCTGGGTCGTCTGGCCGGTGCAGGCCAGTCTGCCGGTTGCATTCTCGGTCGCGACGATCCGTCACGGGCTTTTCGCTCTGCGTCCGGACCTGCGACCTCGGGAGCGCGGCGAAGGAGACGTCGCGTGAGCGCCCTGGTCCTCGCGGCCATCGTGCTCGCGCTGCTGGCCTTGCGCCAGTACCTCGTGATCGTGCTTGCCGTCGTGGTCGCCTACGTCTATCTGGTCTGGGGCGACGGACGTATCGACAACATGCTGATCGACGGCTGGGACGCCCTGAATCAGGACGTGCTGCTGCCGATCCCGCTTTACCTGCTGGCTGGCGCGATCATGGCCGAGGGTGCCATCGCCGCCAGGCTGATCCGGGTCATGCGCGCGATCGCCGGGCCGTTTCCGGGCGGTCTCGCGATCGCCACCTGTCTGTCCTGCGGGCTCTTTGCGGCGATCGTCGGCTCGAGCACGGTGACGCTGCTCGCGGTCGGCTCGATCATGTACCCGGCGCTACTGCAGGCCGGCTATGGCAAGACTTTCGCGATCGGGCTGATCTGCGCCGGTTCGACGTTGGGGATCATCATCCCGCCCTCGATCCCGCTGATTCTCTACGGTGTGATGACCGCGACGTCGATTTCCGACCTTTTTCTCGCGGGCATTGGTCCCGGCCTGTTGCTGCTCGCGCTCTTCGCCGGCTATTCGGTGGCGACGAACTGGCGACTGCGCGCCGGCTCCTGGAGCCTGCACGAACTCGGCGCCGCGCTGCGTGACGGTATCTGGGCGATGCTGATGCCGGCACTGATCCTCGGCGGGATCTATTCGGGACAGTTCACGGCCACGGAATCGGCGGCGGTCGCGGTGGTCTACGCACTATTCGTCGAGCTCGTGGTCTATCGCCAGCTCGACGTCCGCGGACTGTTGCGCGTCACCGGTGAGACGACGCGGCTGCTTGGCGGCCTATTCCCCGTCCTGATGATGGCGCTGGCGCTCAACAAGTTCCTGACCTTCGAGCAGGTACCGGCCCGCATCGTGGATCTGCTGTCGGTCTGGCTCGACTCGCCGACCGAGTTCCTGCTCGCCACCAACCTGTTGCTGCTGGTTGTTGGCTGCCTGATGGACATCGGTTCGGCAATCCTGATCCTCGCGCCCATCCTGCAGCCGGTCGCCGAGGCGCAGGGCATGAGCCCCGTGCATTTCGGCATAATGATGACGGTCAACCTCGAGATCGGTTACCTGACACCGCCGCTCGGTCTCAACATCATCGTCGCCATGACCGCGTTTCGCGAGAATTTCTGGTTCATCTGCCGAGCCGTGCTGCCTTTCATCGCGCTGATGCTGCTGGGACTCGCGATCGTCGCGGCGTGGCCCCCGCTGAGCCTGTTCCTGCTGACCCGATAGGTACCCTCCATGCCACAAGCTGCCCCTAGGTACGATCTACTGATCAAGAACGTTCGCGTCGTGCGGCCTCGCAAGACGTCCGTGGAGAAGATGGACATCGCCGTCAAAGACGGGAAGTTCGTCAAGGTGGCGAAGGGTCTAAAGCCGCAGGATGCGGCGGAAGTGCTCGATGGCAAGAACCGTCTGGCCTTCCCCGGTCTCGTCGATCCGCACATGCATTGCGGCATCTACGCTCCCCTACACGAGGACGCCTACAGCGAGAGCCTCGCTGCCGCGCAGGGCGGGGTTACATCCAGCCTCAACTACATGCGCACGGGTGGGTACTACATGGAAAAGGGTGGACCGTACGCCGAGGTCTACCCGGAAGTGCTCGAGATCTCCAAGGACCGATTCTGGGTCGACTACGCCTATCACCTCGCGCCGCTCGATCGCACTCATATCGGCGAGATCGACATGCTGATCAGCAAGTACGGCGTGACCTCGTTCAAGATTTTCATGTTCTACGGCGGTTACGGTCTGCACGGCGCTTCGAGTTCGCAGCGCGAATTCCTGATGATCGGCGAGAACGAGAAGTACGACATTGCCCATTTCGAGTTCGTGATGCGCGGTGTCCATCGTGCGATGCAGCGCCACCCGAAGCTCAAGGACTCGATCTCGCTGTCGCTGCATTGCGAGATCGCCGACATCCTGAACGCCTACACGCGCATGGTCGAGGGCGGCGCGAAGGTCACCGACCTCGACACTTACCTGACGGGCGAGACGCACGATCCCGAGTGCGTCGACTGCAAGCCGCTGACGGGCTTACGCGCCTACAGTGCGGCTCGGCCGCCGCATTCGGAAGGTCTCGCGGTCACGATCGCATCCTACCTCGCCCATGAGACCCATTGTCTCAATATCAATCTCCTGCACCTGACCTCGCGCAAGGCGGTCGAGGCAGCGCTAAAGATGGCGAAGGCCTTCCCGCACATAAATTTTCGTCGCGAGGTGACGATCGCACACCTCTGTCTCGACTATGACGCCAAGGTAGGCAACCTCGCCAAGGTCAATCCGCCGATCCGCTCGCGCGAGGACGTCGAGTTCCTCTGGGAGACCCTGCTCGATGGCAAGCTCGACTGGGTATGCTCCGATCATGCCTGCTGCAAGACCGAAAAGAAGCTCGGCAAGGACAAGAAGAACATCTTCATGGCCAAGTCGGGCTTCGGCGGGACGGAGTATCTGCTTCCGGCCCTGATCACCGAGGGCAAGCCGCGCGGCCTGTCCTATAACCGTATTGCGGAGCTGCTGTCGTGGAACGCGGCCAGGCGCTATGGGCTCCATAGCAAGGGGGACATCGCTGCCGGCTACGATGCAGACCTCGTGCTCGTCGATCCGAACAGGTCGTTCGTCGCGGGCGCCAAGCACTCGGAGTCGAAGCAGGGCTATTCGGTCTTCGAGGGCAAGGAAATGTCTGCGAGCGTCGACAGCACTTTCCTGCGCGGCAAGCTCATCTATGATGGCGCCAGGGGTGCGATCGGCAAGCCCTCGGGCCGTTATCTGCACCGCCCGTATGCGGGTTGAGCCCTGCGCGCCCGAACATCGACTGGAGGATAGGATCATGACAATCAAGGCTGGCGACCGGATGCCTGCGGGCAGTTTCAAGACCATCGGCAAGGATGGCATGCAGGAAATTTCGACCGAGCAGCTCTTCAAGGGGCGCAAGGTCGTATTGTTCTCGGTGCCAGGTGCGTTCACGCCGACCTGTGACGCCAAACACCTGCCGGGCTATCTGCAGCATGCCGACGCGCTGCGCGCCAAAGGCGTCGACACGATCGCCTGCATGGCCGTCAACGACGCATTCGTGATGAATGCCTGGGGCAAGGCTTCCGGCGTAGGCGACAAGGTGCTGATGCTCGCCGACGGCAATGGGGACTACACTCGCGCGCTCGGCCTCGAGCTCGATGCGCGCGGCTTCGGCATGGGTCATCGCGGGCAAAGGTTCGCCATCATCGTCGAGGACGGTGTCGCCAGGCAGGTCAACGTCGAGGCGCCGGGCAAGTTCGAGGTCTCGGCCGCCGAATACGTGCTCGGGCAGCTCTGAGCGGCGCGTGAGCCTGCGTAACCGACGCATCCTGTTCGCCCGGCCTCCTCAGGGACTTCCCGTCCCCGAGGATTTCGGCATGGATGAAGTTCCGGTCGTCGCACCGGCCGAGGGGCAGTTTCTCTCGCGCACGCTCTGGCTGTCTCTCGACCCCTACTACCGCAACGTGATGAAGAACAGCCAGATCTATGCCGAACGGCTGGCGCCCGGCGATGTGATGGTCGGCGAGACGGTGGCTCAGGTGGTCGAGTCCCGGCATGCGGACTTCCGCACCGGGGACTACGTCGCCGTCCGCAACGGCTGGCAGCAGTACGCAGTGTCGAACGGGCAGGGCGTCCGCAAGCTCGATCCGGGTCTCGCGCCGCTATCTACGGCGCTCGGCGTGCTCGGCATGCCCGGTCTCACCGGCTATGCCGGCACGGTCTACCTCGGCGAGCCGCGTCCGGGCCAGACCTTCGTCGTGTCCGCTTGCACGGGACCGGTGGGCAGCACCGCCGGCCAGGTCGCCCGTCACATGGGCGCCCGTGTCGTCGGCATCGCTGGATCGGCTGAAAAATGCGATTACGCCCTACGCGAGCTCGGCTTCGACGCCTGTGTCAATTATCGCGAGGGCGACCTTGCCGCGCACCTTAGGCAGGCATGTCCGGAAGGCATAGACGTCTATTTCGACAATGTCGCCGGCGATACCCTGGTTGCGGTACTGCGCAACCTCGCCCTCGGCGCGCGTATCGTGCTCTGCGGGATGATCGAAGCGTACAGCATGGACAGGCCGCCGCCCGGTCCTTTCCTCGGGCCTGTGGTCGGGGCGCGGGCCACGATGAAGGGTCTCGTCGTCTACGATCACCTGCACCGCATGCCCGAGTTGCTGAAGGTCGTCGGTGGCTGGATTCGCAATGGCAGCTTCCGCTACCGCGAGGACGTGACCGAAGGGCTGGACGCGGCACCCGAGGCCTTTTGCCGGCTCATGCGTGGGCAGAACTTCGGCAAGGCGCTGGTGCGTGTGGCGCCGGTTCATTAGCCGCGCGGCCGCGCGCTCGTCCCCAAGCTACCCGAAAAAGGCTCGGACCACCGCGGCCTGCGCCTCGGCCCCCGCCGGACGCGACTCGCGGCGACAGTTACGCGAAATCCGGGCGAGCTTTGCGAGCTGCGCGTCACGCGGATCGGCCGCATCCTCGAGCAGCAGCACGGCCTGAGGGAGAGCCTGCATAGCCGCCTTTACGTCGACGTCGAGTGCCGCCAGCGCGGCATCGCCGTAGTGCTCCGGCTGCTTGGCGAGGTCGGTCGTGGCTTCGTGCAGGCGCTCGGCGCTGAGATCGGCCGCGCGACGACGGATACCGTGGGCCGAACGCTCGAACCACGGCCAGCTGAGCTCCTGATCGCGCAAGCGGTGCCACAGCGCGAGTAGGTGCGCGCCGTCCCAGCGCGGTGCGATCGATGGACAGTACTGCCTCCACAGGCTGCGCCTTTCGGCCGCGCCGACTGGGGGCAGTCCGTCGAGCGCCAGAGCATGCACGCGATTCGAGGCGCGCAGCGCGAGCCGCAGCGCCAGCGGCCCCGCAGTGAACTGCGCGAGGACGTCGAGGCTCGCCAGGCCGAGGGCGTCGAGGGCCGCCAGCAGAAGCTCGACGAAGCCATCGGCGTCCGGCGCAACGAGCGCATCGGACTCACCGATGCCGGGCAGGTCCACCGCGTACACCGGGCGGTCGACAGCGAGCGCGGCAGCCAGCGAGCGGGTCAGTGCGGTCGAACCCGGCTGTTCCGGCAATAGCAGGCAGGGCCGGGCCGTCGTGTCTCGAGGTCCGTAGCGACGCAGATGAAGCTGCCCAAGAGGAGTCGTGACGTAGCCGCGCGTCTCGCGCTCGCTGGCGCGGGCGAGCGGGTCCGGAAGGCGCAAGTCATGCGCCGGAACGGCGGCCGAGCGCATCAGTTCGATGATGCGCGCGCGCCAGGCATCGGTGTCCGGACCGAGCCGTTCGATCGCGCACTGCGCCGGCAGATCCGAAGGCAGCGCGTCGAGGTAGACGTAGAGCGGGTCGTTCTGGCGGCACATGAAGACCGTGCGCGCAGCCACCTTGCTCACGCGCGGCAGCGCGAGATAGCGCATCGCCGCTGCATAGGCCGAGGAGTAGTGTTCGCCTGACATCAGCATGTCGAGTACGTAGCCGTGCAGGAACTTCTCGTCTGGGAAATCGATGGGCAGGCGCGCCTGCGGCGTCGTGTCGAACCAGGGGAAGAAGCGGAACAGGTCGCGTGCCTTGGCCCAGGCGACGGCGAGATGGCTGCCATCCGCTGAGAGCTGGAACGGCTTCATGTATCTGCCGATGAAATCGTCTGAGGGGCCCCCTGGCGGCAGGTTCAGGCCGTCGAGGATCGCGAGCGAAACACGATCCGGATGATCGATGGCGAACTGCAGGTTGATCTTCGAGCTGGTGTGGAAACCGTAGATCGGGCAGCGCTCGATGCCGAGCGCGGTCAGGGTCTCGGCGAGGGCCCGCGCGAAATCCTCGATTTCCGGGCGCGGCGTCGATGGCAGCGGTGTCGACAAGCCATACCCTGGCGTGTCCACGGCGATGGCGGTGAATTCGCCAGCCAGCGCCTGCAGCATCGACAGATGCATGGCCGACGAGCGAGGCGAGTCGTGGAGCAGTACCACCGGCGGGCCGTGGCCTGCATAGCGAAAGTGCACCTGTCCATGGCCAAGGTTCGCGAAGCCACGGCGAACGGGAACCGAGGTCGTCATCGAGCTTGCCCTCCCGGGTGTCTGTCACTCGCGGCGAGCCAGCCCAGCGCCGGGCGGACGCCGAGGCTGGCTGCGCATGCGCAGAGCAGGAGCAGTACGGCCACCGGATGTGCGGTGCCGTCGAAGACTACGCCCGAAACGGCTGCGCAGAGCATCGCGAGCAACATGGCGACCGCGCTGGAGAGCCCTGAGGCGACACCGGCGAGACCGGGACGCTCGCTGACGCAACCAGCCAGACACAATGGCGACACGAGGCCATTGGCGGCCATCTGCAGCATCAGAGCCAGCATGAAGGCGACGAGCATCGGGGTGGCCTGCAGCGCCGCGAACAGGAAGCAGACTGCAGCCGCGACGTTGAGCCACAGTCCACGCTCGATGATCAGCCGGCTGCCGAAGCGGCGCGACATCGCGCCGGCGGCCGCGGCGCCGAAGAGGTAGGCGAGAGCGAGTGCCGCCCAGAGCGTACCGAAGGCGGCGGCGTGCATCGCGAACAAGCGTTCGAACAGCGCCGCGCCGACGGTGATGAAGGCGAAGGAACCGGCACTGATAAAAGAGTAGGCGAGCGTGAAGGCGACGAATACCCGGTCGTGCAGCAGTGTCGCGAAGCCGGCCAGCAGTTGTCGCAGCGTCATGGCCCGGGTCGCTGCCGGTCGCGATTCGCGCAGCGCCAGCGCCATCCACGTCAGCAGGACGAGCGCGATTGCCGTGTGCAGCCAGAACACCGCGCGCCAGCCCCATTGCGCGGTGACCAGACCGCCTGCGATCGGTGCGATGATAGGCGCGATGCCCATGACCGCGGTAATGAACGACAGTGCGACAGCCCCTTCCTCGGGACCGTGAGTGTCGCGGACGATCGCCCGCGTCACGACGGTGGCCACGCTGACGCCCGTCGCCTGGACGAAGCGCGCGACGGCCAACGTCGCGAGGCCATCAGCGACCACTGCGGCGACGCTCGCCAGCGCAAACAGCGAAAAGCCGGCGAGCAGCACGGGCCGACGGCCAAAGCGGTCGCAGAGCAGCCCCTGAACAGGCTGACAGAGCCCGAGTCCCAGCAGGTATGCCGAGACCAGGAACTGGGCGGTGGCAGCGTCGGCCGACAGTGCCTTGCCCAGCACGGGCAAGGCCGGTACGACGCTCGCCATCCCGAAAGCCGACAGGCCGCTGATGCAGCCGAGCAGTCCTATCAGGCCCCAGCGCGGACGCGCCTTCACTGGGTCGGGCCCCCGACGTAGCGGCCCATGCCCGCACTATTTGCTCTGGCTGAGCAGCTTCTCGAGCTCCGGTACGACCTGAAAAAGGTCGCCGACCAGGCCGATATCCGCGACTTCGAAGATCGGCGCCTCGGGATCCTTGTTGACCGCGACGATGGTGCGCGCGTCCTTGATGCCGGTCAGGTGCTGTATGGCACCCGAGATGCCGAAAGCCATGTAGAGCTCGGGAGCGATGATCTTGCCGGTCTGTCCGACCTGCATGTCGTTGGCCGCGTAGCCCGCATCGACAGCGGCGCGCGAGGCGCCCACCGCGGCACCGAGGCGGTCCGCGAGCCGGTAGAGCATCTGGAAGTTCTCGGCACTGCCAAGGGCACGGCCGCCGGAGATCACCCGCGCTGCTGTCTGCAGATCGGGGCGGTCGGTCTTGGCCGCGGACAACGACACGAAGCGGGTATGCGACGGCAGGTCGACAGTAACGGGCACGCTCGAGATCACTGCACTGCCGCCCGCGCCGGCCGCCTCGAACGAAGCCGTGCGTACCGTGGCCACGAGCCGTGTGCCGGGGGGAACCTCGGCCGTGACGATCGCGTTGCCGGCGTACATGGGGCGGCGGAAGCGCGTGGGGCTCTCCACGGCCATCAGGTCCGACAGCTGCGGGGCGTCGAGCAGCGCTGCGATTCTTGGCATCAAGTCCTTGCCGAAAGTGGTCGACGGCCCGAACACGTACGCATAGTCGGCAGCGAGCTTGGCGGCCTGCGGCGCGATCATCACCGCGAGCGGCTGGGCGTAAGCCGGATAATCGATGCGCAGCACCTGCGCAACGCCAGCCAGCGCGGCGGCCTCGGCTGCGACGGCGGCGCCATCGGCGGCGAACACCGCGATCGTGACCTCGGCGTCGGGGATTGCACGCGCGCAGGTCACGCACTTCGCGGTACTGAGGTTCAGGTGTGCGCCGTCGTGCTCGGCGATCAGAAGAATCTTGTTCGGCATGAGCGGATATCCCGATAGTTCAGACGAGACCGCGCTGGCGTAGCGCCTCGACCAGCTCTTGGACGTCCTTGACCATGGTCCCCCTCGAACGCTGCGGAGGCGGTTCGAAACGCAGCAGGCGCACGCGCTCCACTGCCGCGACGCCGAGTGCACCGAATTCGAGCGTCTCGAGCGGTTTCTTCTTCGCTTTCATGATGTCGGGCAGCTTGACATACCGCGGCTCATTGAGTCGCAGGTCGGTCGTGATCACGGCCGGCAGGTCGACCTCGAGGGTCTCGAGGCCGGCGTCGACCTCGCGCGTCACGCGCGCCCTGTCGCCATCGAGTTCGACCTTCGAGGCAAAGGTGGCCTGCGGCCGATTCCAAAGCGCGGCGAGCATCTGCCCGGTCTGACTGCTGTCATCGTCGATGGCCTGTTTGCCGAGAATGGCGAGTAGCGGTTGCTCGCGCTCGACGAGCTTGAGCAGCACCTTGGCGGCGGTCAGAGGCTCTATGGCCGCTTCGGTCTGCACGTGCACCGCGCGGTCGGCGCCCATCGCCAGCGCCGTGCGCAGCTGCTGCTGACAGTCAGCCGGACCGATGGTCGCGACCACCACCTCCTCGGCGAGCCCGCGCTCCCGGATGCGCAGCGCCTCTTCGAGCGCGATCTCATCGAACGGATTGATGCTCATCTTGACGCCGTCGGTCACGACGCCGCTACCGTCCGGCTTGACGCGTATCCTGACGTTGTAATCGACGACGCGCTTGATGGAAACGAGGATGCGCTTCATTTGAGGAAAGATCCGTAAATGTATGATTATAAAAAGCAACAAGCCGCGCCCGAGCGCAGCGGCATTAGCATGATAACGGACTCTAGAGCCCGAGTGCGCCCGGGTTCAGCCGGCCTTTCGGATCGACCAGCTGCTTGATCTCGCGGATCAGCTTGGCCGTGCTGGGATCGCGACCGCGCATGTAAGGATAGAACTTGCCGATCTGCAGGTGCGCGGCGCCGTGCTTATGGAATAGATCGGCGATGCCGTGTTTCATTTCGTCGACGAGGCGGCGTCCCTCGGGGTTGTCCGGGAACTTCGGCAGCGTCGCGGCATATCCTTCGGGCATCAGCCGCTCCTGCGTGATGTTGGTGATGTCCTCCCAGTAGAAGACCGGCTCGTAGAGGAAGGCATTGGTACCGACCGTCATGAACATCGCGCCATAGCGGATCTTGAGCTTCTTCATGTGCTCGGCGTGTGTTTCGTAGTAGGCCGACAGATCGGCGCGGAATGCTTCGACGCGCGAGAATGGCAGGATACCGTGCACCGGTACCCACCGCTCTCCCAGCGGACTGCGGACGTTGTAGAGCGGCATGAACGGCATCGCATACGCGACCATCGGGACCGTCGCGGG
>CAZAWM010000041.1:0-5707 GCA_964488605.1 uncultured Steroidobacteraceae bacterium
CCGGCAATGCGTTCGGCGGGGCAGGGTAGCGTCGTCAATTTCTCGAGTGCGACCGCGCGTACCGGTGTCGCCTTCTTCGCTCACTATGCGTCGTCGAAAGCAGCCGTGCTGGGATTGACCCGTGCGCTTGCGCGCGAGCTCGGCGAGTCTGGAATAAGAGTCAACTCGGTCGCGCCGACGTTCGTCCCCACTGAAGGCAGCAAGACTCTGGTGGGCCTAATGCTCCAGGAGGTCATGCAGACGACGGCTGGGCAGCAGGCCCTGCATCGCAACGCGACGCCCGAGGATATTGTCGGAGTCGTGCTATTTCTTGCGTCAGACCTGAGCGCTCTCATCACGGCGCATGTGCTCGCGCCTGACGGCGGACTGGCACCCTTATGACGGCAAATCGATCGCGAGTCAGATAACCCTCGGCTGTCCAATAAGGCTCAGCGAGTTTTAAGGGGAACACGTGGACACGATCGGCATTCGGACTTGGGAAGTTACCGTGCTGATCATGTTCCTGTACGGACTGTGGTACTGGTACCGCTACAGCCGGACCCGATTTACGCTCGGACTATTTTTAGGCTATTGCCTCTGCTTCGGTTGGACGTGGCTTTTCGACACACCACTGTTCCTGGACCTGACGTTCCACCCTGAGTCTTTCGGCGGTTGGGTCTGGGCCGGGCATTGGGAGCCATTGTGGACGGCGTTTTCGTACGCTGCTCTGGCGCAACCGATGCTGTGGTATCTCCGGCATCACGAGCGCCTGCACGCCAAGCTGGGGCGCATGTTCTACCCGATTTTCGCGTACGTCACGAGCCTTCTCGTGATGGTGTACGAAGGGCTTTTCGGGGTTGAACTTCTCGGGGTAGAAACCTATCACTGGAAAGACAAACACATCTACTTCGGCGTTCCATGGACAAATACCGTGCTGCTGGTGCCTTTGTTCTTGTTGCTACCCATGTTGTTCATCAACGCGGCGCGGAGCGTCTTGAGTCAAGCCGGGCAACCCATCACGGAGAAGCCGGAAGGGGGTAGTCACAGGATGGCGCTGTTCGCTGGGAATTCCGCATCGTTTCTGCTCGGATTTGCCGCGCCACAGGCGGGTCTGTACTGCACCTTCGTTATCATGATGCCATTCTTGGATTGGTTGCAGCCGTGGACCGAATCGGTCCGCCTGCGTTAAGACAGGTGAGCAGCGGCCCAATCGACATCACTCGGTCCCTAATACGAAATAGCGCAACGCTTCAGGGTTCAACAGTGCTTCGGTGTTTTGAACAGTAATGCCATTGACCACGTCGCGCACAGCGACCTCGGCTACCTTGCCACTGCGGGTTACCGGCACGTCGGGTACTTGGCGGATCAGCTTGGGCACGTGTCGTGGCGACGCGCCCTCGCGTATGGCCTTGATGATTCGCTCTTCGAGCGCACGGTCGAGTGTGAGTCCGAGAGCAAGTTTCACAAACAGCACGATGCGGACGTCGCCGTCGACGCGCTGTCCAACGGCGACACTGGCGAGTATGCCGGGAACGCGGTCGACCTGGCGGTAGATTTCCGCAGTTCCGATGCGGACTCCACCTGGGTTCAAGACCGCATCAGACCGCCCGAAGATGATGAAAGTGCCGCGCACGGTCCGCTCCGCAAAGTCGCCCTGACACCACACGCCCGGGAACCGTTCGAAATAGGCAGACCGGTAGCGCGCGCCTGCCGGATCATGGAGGAAACGCCGAGGCATAGACGGCGCAGGACGCGTGCAGACAAGTTCGCCTTTTTGACCCGTCACCGGCCGCCCAGACTCATCGAACACGTGCACGTCCATTCCCAGTCCGGGCGCTGATAGCTCGCCCGCATAGATCGGGCTCCAAGGATCCGCAATCAGAAAGCACGACACGATATCTGTGCCGCCCGAACAAGAGTAGAGTGGTTTGCCGGGCATGATGCGTTCGTTCATAAAGCGAGTCGCATCGCTGGACAGCACGGACCCGCCAGCGAAGATCATGTCAACGTGGGCAAACTCGTGCGACCGACGAAGGTCGAGGTGCGCCTTGCGAACGCCTTCAACAAAGGCGCTAGCAAGCCCGACCATGGTGACGCGCTCTCGCTCGATCAGGTCGAACAATGCGCTGGGCGAAGGATGGGACGCAGAGCCGTCATAAAGCACCACAGTGCAGCCAGTGGCGAGGCCTGTCACTAGCCAGTTCCACATCATCCAACCGAGGGTTGTCGGGAAGAGCATGCGCGATCCGGGACCAACGTTGCAGTGCAATACATGCTCTTTGAGAAGTTGCAGCAGTGTGCCGCCGGCTCCATGCTCGATGGACTTGGGAACCCCCGTAGTTCCGGAAGTGAAGAGCACGAATAGGGGGTGGTCGAAGGCGAGTCGACGGAATTGGATGCTTGTCGCGGACCCCACTCCGATGAACTCCGCTAGCCTGACCGTATGAGCTGGGAGATTCCCGTCCGTCGAGGTCGTCCATGGGTCCGATTCGACGAGGACGAGGCGTTCGACGCTTGGCAGGTGAGCTACGACGGCGCTGAGCTTTGCGGAAATGTCGTGCTCACGCCCGCCATATCGATAGCGCCGTACAGCATAGAGCACACGCGGAGCAACTTGCTGCAGACGATCGAGTATGCCGACGACGCCAAAATCCGGCGAAACGGAGCACCATGTGGCGCCTAGTCCCACCGCGCCAAGCATTGCCGGAAGAGCTTCGTAAATGTTCGGTAGGACGCCCGCGACGGTGTCACCGTCCCCGATACCAGCGGCATCCAGGGCCCTCATGTGCCGGCGAGTATCGGCACCAAGTTCCCCAAAAGAGTATTCGCGCCGCCCACCCGCTTCGTCACAGGCGATGACGGCCGTGCTCCATGGCGGATGGCGTAACAGATTCTCGGCGTAGTTGAGACGTATATTCGGGAACCAGCGCGCTCCCGGCAGGCGTTTGGGATTCACGACCGCGGGGGATAGCACGCCATCAAAGACCGTATCTGTAAACTCGACCAGCGACGTCCAGAACTCGGCTGGCTTAGTGACAGACCAACGGTGCAGCGCGGGATAGTTGTAGCGGAAGTCGTGCCCGTGCTGCCGGGCGACGTACGCGGCGAACTCGGACAGTCGGTGCGCGGCCAATCGTTGCGGGGAGGGCGTCCAGATAGGCTCGGTCATGACGTCTCCGCGCCCGTCGTCGTGGCGACAATCTTGCTCGCACTATCAGTACAACTGATGTAATGTTAGCATATCAACAATTCTCATGCTATAATTACGCTAAACACGCTATATTTGGCGCCTAATGCCTTCAGCGGGGGACGGGGCAGTGTGTAAAGTTGATCGCGCGAGAGGGTCTCTCAGCGGCATAGCCCTCATCGTGATGGGGATCTGCGGAAACGCGCTCGGTCAGGAAGTCGAAGCCAGTTCGGGACAGGTTTTGGACGAGATTCTCGTCACTGCGCAAAAGCGCACGCAAAACGTGCAGGATGTGCCGGCTTCAATCAGCGTGTTCTCCGCTGACGATCTGCGGGACAACGGCGTCTTGGGCTCCGAGGAGCTCGCACTTGTTACGCCTGGCCTTACGTTCAACTCCGCAAATGGCTTTGCACAGCCATTTATCCGAGGCGTAGGCTCCGATCAAGTCGTCGCCACCGCTGAACCGGCTGTCGGCTACTACGTGGATGGAGTTTACTTCGCGAGTGTGAGCGCAATCGCACAGGAGCTCAACGATATCGAACGCGTGGAGATTCTTAAGGGTCCGCAGGGCACGCTCTACGGACGCAATACGACGGGGGGCGCAATTAACGTTGTGACGCGCACTCCAGCGCCCGGTTTCGCAGCAGAGATTTCGGCTCTAGCGGGGAACCTAGGGCAGCGTCAAGTGCGGACTTATGTCGGCGGCGGCGGCGAGAGAGTCAGAGCCAGCCTCGCGGCGCTATCGGTGAAGCGCGATGGATATACTGACAATCTCCTGACCGGTACAGAGTTCGATAACGAGGATGCTTGGGGCGTTAGGGCAAAACTGGTAATCAAACCTGTTGATACCCTAACTTTGACTCTTTCCGCTGATTACTCCGACCGCGACGACCGGAGCGGCCAGGCTTTCGTGCCGATAGACGCCAATCCGCTCGCGACGTTGCTCGGCGGGCGCGTTGGGCGAACTCCGCGCGAGACCTATCACGATTTCGAGCCACACTACAAGTTGCGGGACCGTGGCATCGCTCTCAACGCAACCCTTGGCCTGAGCGCGCTCAATATCGTCTCTATAAGCTCCTACAGGAAGACAGATCGACTCTCCGGCTCTGATCTCGATGCAAGTGATGTGCCCGTGCAGGCCGTCGATGCTCCGCAGCCCGGTTCGAGCTGGTCGCAGGAGCTCCAGTTTATCTCTGATGACGATGATCAGTTCGAGTGGATCTTCGGCGCGTTCGCGTTCGGTTCCAAAGTAGGTTTCCAGCCGCTGAACGTCCGCCTGCCCCAGTTCGTACCCTCTTTAATCGCTATTAGCGGGAGTCAAAAAACGCGCGCTTATGCAGGATTTGGTCAAGTAGGCTATTGGCTGACGGACGTCTGGAAGCTCTCCGCCGGGCTGCGATACAACCGCGAGGAAAAGAGCTTGGTCGAGGCATCACAGGCGATCCCGGAATTCGGTCTCTTCGTTCCACTGCCTGGAGACAAGAAGACGTGGACCGATACGAGCCCAGTGCTGAGCCTCGAGTATCATCGAGCGGACACGCTGCTCTACGCGAAGTTCTCCAAGGGTTTCAAGAGCGGTACCTATAACGTGTTGAGTGCGGTGGAGCCGCCGGTTGATCCGGAGAAGATTACGGCTTACGAGGTAGGTGGTAAGCACGACCTTCTCGGCAACGGACTGCGCGTGAATTGGGCTGCCTTCTTCTACGATTACGAGAACCTCCAGGTTACGACCGTCGAATCCGGGCAACCGATCCTGCGGAACGCGGCATCGGCGGAGTCATACGGTGCCGATCTGGACATCGTGGTTGCGCCAAGCGACAACATCCAAGCGTCGTTAGGAGTGGCGTGGCTACACGCCCGGTACGTTGATTTCGAAAACGCTGTTGTGTACGTGCCGAATCCGGCAACCGGCGGCTTCGGCAACGTTGCGATTCAACGCGACGTGTCGGGAAACGATGCGATCCGCGCGCCCGAGCTGACATTGTCGGCGCAGGTCCGACTCGCCGTCCCGACCCAGCTCGGATCCCTCGGACTTACCGCTTCGTACTATTACAACGACGGTTTCTGGTTTGATCCCGGCAACCTCTTCCGGCAGGTCAGCCACAGCCTCGTCCAACTGCGCGCAAATCTAGTCACACTCGACGAACGTCTGACGCTGTCTGTTTTCGGCAAGAATCTGCTAGATGAGGAAGTCCTAGTAGGTGTGGTTCCCTCGAATTTTGCGATTTTGGGGCAGTACGCTGCGCCGCGTACCTACGGCGTTGAGGTCGCTTATAAGTTTTGATTGGGTGCCGCGTCGCCACGACAAGACGTGGCGCTGCATGTCGAAGGGAATGTTGGCGAGAACACGGGCAGCGAATGGGGATGCGCCGATACGGACCGTGCGCTGCCGTCGTCCATTTAGGGAGCGCAACTTAGTGGCCGCCTTGAGTGCTGACGGGGCTCTTGTCCACGCATCAGGTGCGGCGCGGGAAGACGCTACCTAAACGTCACGTCGCGGACCAGTAGAATTGGCTTTCCTCGATGAACATCTCGTGTCCC
>CAZAWM010000041.1:5717-17401 GCA_964488605.1 uncultured Steroidobacteraceae bacterium
TCTAATGCGCAGTGAGGGTATCGATCGCCCCGCGCTGAAACTCAACTTCTGCTCCCGTCAAGTACGTTACGCTTGTTCAACCCGAGCAGATAAGTTGCCCCGGAGCGTGTGCCGATACACCAAGCCAATGCGCGATTCGAGCGATGGCGGTATTAACAACACCGACTCTCCCAAGCGCACAGCGATCAAGCTATTTGCCGAGTCTGTCGACGCACCGCGCAACGCATTCTCGGGGATAAACGCAAGGTCAATGGCAACACACCGGCCGCCAGAAACAGTGGCAGCAGTCGGTCTCCCTCCCCACCGCCTGGGTGTCCGTGATTGCTTGGGGAGTCGAGCTCGTTACCGACGGCGATACCTCGGCGAGGATCACAGACGGCTGCGCGCTGCGGAGCCGATGATGCTCTCTAGCACCGCTTACGGTAAGCCACCGCAGAAGCAATCAGGGCGGCGTCGTGACCCGTAGCGTGAGTGGTCGCGCCCTCCTAGGGAAAATAAGGCATGAGTACTCCAGAAGGTCCGATTGATGTTGACATCTCCAAGGCGGGTGTCCTTGGCAACCATTTCATCGAGCAATTGTCGGTCCTGCGCGAGATCGACCCCGTGCATTGGAGTCAAGCATCTGGCTGTTGGCTCGTAACGCGTCACGCGGACGTTATCGACGGGCTTTCCGGAAAGTTCCCACTCTCGAACAGGCGGCTGGTAAGCATAGGTCTTGGGGCGATTCCTGAGGAAGATCGCCCGCGCCTTTTCCCCACGATCATGCGATATGTGCCGCATTGGATCATCGACCAGGATCCACCCGACCACACACGCGTTCGCAAGCTGCTCGTAAAAGCCTTCAGCAAGAGGGTCGTGGAGGGTGTTCGGCCCTTCGTGCAAGAACGCATCACGACATTGCTCGACAAACTTGAGCAACAACCGCAGATCGAATTCAACGAAGAGATCGCGCGCCAGCTTCCAGGCAGCGTAATCCTGAAGCTGCTCGGGCTTCCGCAGCATCACATGGCACGGCTGCGCGAGTGGGCAAATGCCCTGCAGGAGGGCATGGGAATTCCGTACGCCCTGGCGACCGCACTGAAGCGCGCAGATCAGGCGATGGCCGACATGAATGCCATCCTCTCAGCAGAAATTGCGATCCGGCGCGAGAAACCCGCCGAGGACCTACTGACTGAGCTGTTGCGTGCCGTGGAGGATGGCGAAACGCTGACGGAGCAGGAGATGCTGGGTAGTCTCCAGGTGTTGATCGTCGCGGGCCACGACACCACCAGCAATACCTTGACGCTTGGTCTCGAAGCGCTGTCGCGCCATCCCGATGTCTGGGAGTACCTGTATCGCAACCCGGATAAAGCGGTCGAGGTATCGCTCGAGCTGATGCGCTACATCGCGATGTCCACCTCGCAGCCGCGAATCGCGGCGGCCGATTTCGCGTGGCACGGCAAACAAATCAAACGGGGCGACATCGTCTTCCTGATGCTCGCGGCGGCGGCCCGCGATCCGCGAGTATTTCAAAATCCTGAAACCATGGAGCCGCAACGTGACGTTGACAGTTCGCCCGTCTTCGGACCAGGAGCACATCACTGCATCGGCCACTTGTTAGCAAAGATGCAGGTCGCCGAGTTTTTCAAGGCGCTCGTGCAGCGCTTCGAAGGTGCAATTGTGCTTGATGATACCTTGCGTTTCATGCCACAGATTCCGTTCCGAGGCCTGTACGAGCTGAATGTCCGGATGCGACCACGGCAGTCTTTATGACTGACTAGAACGTTGCAAGCTGCACTTTGGCCGTGCGATGACACAGGTCTACGACGCGATCGTCATTGGCGCCGGGCACAACGGCCTCGCATGCGCGGCGTATCTGGGGCGCGCAGGACGTAGGGTGCTAGTCATTGAGGAACGGCCGATCGTAGGGGGATTCACGACAACAGAGGAGACAATAGCTGCGGCGCCTGGTTTCAAGTTCAGTCCTGCAGCGCTGGATGTCGTTACCGGTAATATTCCTCCCTCGGTAATCGACGAATTACGGCTTGAACGTCACGGACTCAGGTGGGTCGCGCCTGATCCTTTCTACAGCTTCGTCACCGAGGACGGTGCTTCGCTTGCCTTCTGGCGCGACTACCGCAGGACATGTGCGGAGATAGCGCGTTATTCAAAGCGTGACGCCGAGAACTACGCGATCTTTACGGAGATACTACGCGCGGTATGGGCTACTGTAACACCGTATCTCATGGATCATCCGACGCGTCCCTCGTGGTCCACACTCTGGACCGTCGCAACTCGAGCGTTCCGACGGCGGAGGCACCTTAGCCGTGCGACGCGTGTCCTACTGTCAGCGCCGGGTGCGGTCGTAGCGGAGTGGTTCGAGTGCCGCGAGGTGCAAGCGGCCTTGGCGTGCTTCGCGATCGGTGGCGCCGTGTCGCTGGATGAGCCGATGTCAGGCCTAGTCATGAGCGTGATGGCGCTGCAGCACGAATGGGGAGTCCGCCGTCCCATCGGTGGTATGGGGGAGCTTACTCGCGCGCTGGCTCAGGAAGTTGCGGCCCGTGGCGGGCAAGTGCGGACATCGACCACGGTCACCTCGCTACTGCACGACGGTGAACGTGTTGTCGGCGTCGCTACGCAGTCTGGCGAGGAGATCCGAGCGCGTCAGGTTGTTGGATCGATAGATCCGATCACGCTTTTCCTGAAGCTAGCGCCGCAGTCTCTCCTCAAATACAGTGTGCGCGCGGAGCTCGCAGCGCTTGGCGTCTATCGCAACAACGTGGCACCGCTGCGTGCGGACGTCGCGCTGCGCGAGCGTCCCTGCCTAAAGGTTGGGCGGCAGCGAACCCTTGAGTTACTGCCTGGCTGCATAATGCTGGTATCAGACGTGGACGCCGTACGCCGTACCAGCAACGCGATCGCTGGTGGGGACATCGCGTCCGAGATTCCTGTATGGATTTCTGCCCCGTCTGTAATCGATCGAACTCTCGTGCCACCGGGTAGCACTGGGGAAGGCCTGTATATATACGTGCCTGCAGTCCCATACAGGTTGCGCGGCGGTCAGAGCTGGATGGACGTCAAAGAGAGCGTGACGTCCAAAGTCCTCGATTGCTTCGAGCGACATGCGCCAGGTGTGGCTGCAACCGTCATTTGCACCGCGACTCGTAGTCCGGAGGACCTCCGCCGACTCTCCAACGTGTACTGCGGGCATCTTTTTCATGCCGATATGTCCGTCGCACAGATGGGTCCGTGGCGACCGACACCCGCCTTGGCAGGGTACAGAAGCCCTATCAGAGGGCTCTGGCATACGGGCGCCGGCGCTCACCCGATGGGCACGGTTTGCGGCTGGCCGGGCAGGGCTGCGGCGCAAACCATGTTGAAGCACAAGAGTTGATAGTGCTCAGGCGACGTCCCCCCGCTTTTGAGTAGCGGAGCGGTTTAGAGTCTAACCCCGGCCAGGAGGTTGGACGTGAGGAAACGGTTTTCGGAAGAGCAGATCATTGGCTTCCTTCGGGAGGCGGATCGGGGCGTGCCGGTGAAGAAGCTGTGCCGCAAGCACGGGTTCTCGGAGGCGAGCTACTACCTCTGGCGGAGCAAGTTCGGCGGCATGGAGGTGTCGGACGCCAAGCGTCTAAAGGCGCTGGAGGCGGAGAACGCGAAGCTCAAGAAGCTGCTCGCCGAGGCGATGCTCGAGAACGAGGTCACCAAGGAAGCTCTTCAAAAAAAAAAATGGTAACCGCCCCGGCAAGGCGCGAGCTGGTGCGGTGGATGCGAACGCGAGGACTGACGGAGCGGCGAAGCCTGGCGATCGCCGGGATGAGCGCGAGCTCGTTGCGGTACGAGCCGCGACCGGATCGCAGCGTGGCACTGCGCACGCGCATCGTGGCGCTCGCGCAGCGACATCGACGCTACGGCGTCGGGATGATCCACCTCAAGCTGCGCCAGGCTGGCGAAGCGGTGAATTACAAGCGTGTCGAGCGCCTGTACCGGCTCGAGAGGCTGCATATCCGGCGTCGGCGCCGCAAGAAGATCCCGGTGTCGGAGCGCCAGCCACTCATCCGCCCCGGTGCGGCGAACGAGATCTGGTCGATGGACTTCGTCTTCGACCGCGTCGCATCGGGCAGGACGTTGAAGTGCCTGACCGTTGTCGATGATGCGACGCACGAGGCTGTCGCCGTGATGGCCGAGCACACGATCGGTGGTGATCATCTGACGCGCATCCTGGACGGGATCTGCTCTCAGCGCGGCAAGCCACGTGTGATCCGCACGGACAACGGTCCGGAGTTCGTGGGCAAGGCGATGCTGACGTGGGCGCATCGTCACGGGATCGATCTGCGACTGATCGAACCGGGCAAGCCGAACCAGAATGCGTATGTCGAGTCGTTCAACGGACGACTGCGTGACGAGTGCCTGAATGAACACTGGTTCACGAGCCTGGCTCACGCGCGCTCTGTGATCGAAGTGTGGAGAAGTGAATACAACGATGAAAGACCGAAGAGATCACTGGGCGGGCTGACGCCCGCCCAGTACGCAAAGCAGTTGGCCATCAAGGCCGTTACAATGCCGGACGACTCCAAAGCCATCCGCTACTGAAAGCGGGGGGACGTCGGTGCGCAAGCCGCCGTCGAGCAGGATCACGCCGAGCGCGATGTTACCGACCCAGAACGCAGGGCGATGATCGTTGAGAACGATGCCGCCAGGGTCATTCTCGCCGGCGAGCATGCCGACGGCGAGGAACGCGACCAGCAGCGGCAGACCCTTGCGCGCGGTGATCAGACCGAAGACGACGCTGACCAGGATCAGCATCGAGGCGATCAGCGTATTGACGGCGAAACTGCTGAGAAACTCCTGCATTCCGAGGATGCTAGACGATCTGCATGCGCTTACGTATCGGCGCGGGTGGCTGCATCTGCGCGGCGATCAGCCGTGCGCCCTCGCGCGCGAGGAAAGCGCCGAACTCGCGGGCGGCCGGCAGCAGACGCTTGTCGGCGCGATGCACGACGAACCACTGGCGCTGGATTGGCGTCTCGGGAACGCGCAGTCGCACGAGTCGCCCGGTGGCGAGCTCGAGCCCGGCCGTGTGCTCGGAGAGGAAGGCGATGCCCATGCCGGCCATCACCGCCTGCTTGATGGTCTCGTTGCTGCTCATCTCGGTCACGTGCGCGGAGCGCAGCCGACGTTGTTCGAGGAAGCGCTCCATGGACGTCCGCGTGCCGGAGCCCTGTTCGCGAACGATGAGCCTCTCCTGCACGAGCCGAAGCGGCGGGACCGCGCGCAGTCCCGCGAGCGGATGGCCGGGCGGGGCGAGCCAGGAGAGCGGATGATCGGCCACGCGCGTCGCCTCGCAATGGAACTGCTGCGGCGGCGTGCCCATTATTGCGAGGTCGACCTCGTTGGTGGCCAGCATCCGCACCACCTCCGAGCGGTTTGCGACAGCGAGCCGGATCTCGATGTCGGGATATCGGTGACCGAACTCCGCCAGCAGGCGCGGCGCGAAGTACTTGGCCGTGCTGACCACGCCGACGTCGATGCGACCGCCACGCAGGCCGCGCATGGCGGCCAGCGACTGCTCGGCCTCCTGGATCTGCTCGAGTATGCGTCGCGCGTGCCGAGCCATCTCCTCGCCGGCATCGGTGAGCGCAACGCGCCGCCCGTTGCGTTCGGTCAGCGGCAGACCGACGCGTTCCTCGAGCTGGTGCAGCTGCATCGACACGGCCGGCTGGGACAGTTGCAGTTCGCGGGCGGCCGCCGTAACGCTGCCCAAACGGGCGACGGTCTCGAAGGCGCGCAGCGCCTGGACCGTCAGGCCGCGCAGCGGTTGCGGCATCGCGCGGCTCCGGCGCAGGCGTGGTGGCGGCAGGCGGACCCTGGGAAAAACATAACAAAAGATTATTTCAAAGCGTAAGAAAGGTAATTAGTACTTATATCAAGCGGCCACTAGCCTTTTCATCAAGCGTTGCCGCGAACCGCGGCAGGCGAAGCCGCATGGACCAGTCGAGCCGCTACGTCGACCTCAGCCTGAGCGAATCCCGGCTCGTCGCCGACGGCGCCCACGTGCTGACGGCCTATTTCATGAAGCCCAAGGCCGGCTACGGCTTCCTCGAGACCTGCGCGCATTTCGCGGCGGAGAGTTCCACGGGCACGAATGTCGAGGTCTGTACGACCGACGAGTTCACGCGCTCGGTGGATGCGATCGTCTATGCGGCCGATGAACCGACGGGCCTCATGAAGATCGCCTATCCGATCGACCTGTTCGACCGAAACATCACGGACGGCCGGGCCATGCTCTGTTCGTTCCTGACGCTCTGCGTCGGCAACAACCAGGGCATGGGCGACGTCGAGTACGCGAAGCTGCACGACTTCTACGTCCCGCCCGCCTTCCTGCGCCTCTTCGACGGTCCCAGCATGGGCATCGCCGACCTGTGGCGCGTGCTGGGCCGGCCAGTCGTCGACGGCGGGCTGATCGTCGGCACGATCGTCAAGCCGAAGCTCGGTCTGCAGCCGGAGCCATTCGCCCGTGCCTGTCACGAATTCTGGCTGGGCGGCGATTTCATCAAGAACGACGAGCCCCAGGGCAATCAGCTGTTCGCACCGCTGAAGCGCACCATTGGGCTCGTCGCCGAGGCGATGCGCCGTGCACAGGACCAGACCGGCCAGCCGAAGCTGTTCTCGGCCAACATCACGGCCGACGATCCGTTCGAGATGATCGCCCGCGGTGAGTACATCCTCGAGACCTTCGCCGAGAACGCTGACCACGTCGCCTTCCTCGTCGACGGTTATGTCGCGGGTCCCGCCGCGGTGACGACGGCACGGCGTCGGTTCCCGAACCAGTTCCTGCATTATCACCGCGCCGGGCATGGTGCGGTCACGAGTCCGCAGAGCCGGCGTGGCTACACTGCATTCGTTCTCGCCAAGATGGCGCGTATGCAGGGTGCCTCTGGCATCCACACGGGCACGATGAGCTTCGGCAAGATGGAGGGCGCGCGCGACGATCGCGCCATGGCCTATATGCTGGAGCGCGACGTCGCCGAAGGTCCGTACTTCAGGCAGTCGTGGCAGGGCATGAAGCCGACGGTGCCGATCGCCTCCGGCGGCATGAACGCGCTGCGCATGCCGGGTTTCTTCGCGAACCTCGGTCATGGCAACGTGATCCTCACCGCTGGCGGCGGCAGTTATGGCCACGTCGACGGCCCCGCCGCGGGCGCACGTTCGATGCGGCAGGCCTACGAGTGCTGGAGGGCGGGTGCCGACCCGCTCGAATGGGCGAAGGATCACCCGGAGTTCGCGCGTGCGTTCGACTCGTTCCCGAACGACGCCGAGGCGCTGCGGCGTACGAGCTTATCGGTGACGTGAACGGCAAGAGCCGAAGGAGCAGTGCGATGCAGCACGAAAAGGGGACGCTCGCCGGATTCCTGATCGAGCAGCTGCGCGACAAGCCCGATGGGGCGGTGCTCGCAGCCCTGATCGTCGATCTTGCCGCCGCCGCGAAGGACATCGGTCGACTCGCAGCGCGACAGGCTTTCCTCGGCTCCGGTCCGGCTGCGGCGGGCCGCAACGCCTCCGGCGATCCGCAGCGTGCGCTCGATCTCGCGGCGAACGACGCGGTCCTCAGGCACTGCGAATCCAGCGGCCTCGTCGCCGGCTTCGTCTCCGAGGAGATGGACGAGCCTCGCTGCGTCGTCGAGCGCCACCTGCGCGGCCCCTTCCTGGTCGCCTTCGATCCGCTGGACGGCTCGTCGAACGTCGACGTCAACGGCGGCATGGGCACCATCTTCTCCGTGCTGAGGCACGAGACGGACGCCGCGCCCGTATTCGACGACTACCTGCAGCCGGGTGCGGCTCAGGTCGCGGCCGGCTATGCGCTCTACGGGCCGGCGACGATGCTGGTCCTGACCGTGGGCTATGGGACCCACGGCTTCACGCTCGACGCCGATACCGGAGCGTTCGTGCTGACGCACCCGGACCTGCGGACTCCCGCCGAGACTGCCGAGTTCGCGATCAATGCGAGTTACGAGCGCTTCTGGGAGTTGCCGGTGGCGCGCTACGTCGGCGAATGCCGTGCCGGCCGTGAGGGCGACCGCGGCCGCGACTTCAACATGCGCTGGGCCGGAGCGTTCGTCGCCGACGCGCACCGCGTGCTGATGAGCGGCGGCGTCTGCCTCTACCCGAGGGATTCACGCGACGCGAACAGGGAAGGGCGCATCCGGCTCCTCTATGAGGCGAGTCCGATCGCGATGCTCATCGAGCAGGCCGGTGGCCTCGCGACGACCGGCCGCGAACGGCTGCTCGAGATCGCGCCGAAGGCGCTGCACGAGCGCGTCGGGGTCATTCTCGGTTCGCGGTCTGAGGTCGAGCGGATCGGCGCGTATCACCTCGCGCACGACACGGGCGAAGATCGACCGTTCCGGTCCCCGCTGTTCACCGATCGGTCGCTCTATCGACCCGAGAGGGGCCACTGCGGAAGGGCTGCGACGTGTCCGCAAAGCACCCTGTGATCGCGGTCACCGGCTCCTCCGGGGCCGGTACGACCACGGTCATGAAAAGTTTCCAGCACATCTTCTATCGCGAAGGGCTGCGGCCGCAGATCGTCGAAGGCGATGCCTTCCACCGTTACACGCGGCTCGAGATGCGCGCGCGGATCCGCGCTGCGGAAGCCGAAGGCAACGAGCACCTGAGCCACTTCGGACCGGAGGCGAATCTGTTCGCCGAACTCGAGCAGCTGTTCGAGACCTATGGCCGATCCGGCGGCGGGCGGGTGCGAAAATACCTGCACGACGCCGCCGAGGCCGAGCCTTCGGCCAGGAGCCAGGCACCTTCACGCCCTGGCAGGACGTGGCTCCCGGCACGGATCTGCTGTTCTACGAGGGGCTGCACGGAGCGTACGTCGACGACAGCGTCAACGTTGCGCGGCACTTCGATCTGCTGGTCGGCGTGGTACCGATCATCAACCTCGAGTGGATACAGAAGCTGCATCGAGACAAGGCGGCGCGTGGCTATTCGCAGGAGGCGGTCGTCGACACGATCCTGCGCCGCATGCCCGACTACGTGAATCACATCTGCCCGCAGTTCACGCGTACCCACGTGAACTTCCAGCGCGTGCCGACGGTCGATACGAGCAATCCGTTCATCGCCCGCGACATCCCGAGCGCCGACGAGAGCATGGTCATCGTCCGGTTCGCGGATCCCACCGGCATCGATTTCCCCTACCTGCTGTCGATGCTTCACGACTCGTGGATGAGCCGGCCGAACACGATCGTGCTGCCGGGCGGCAAGATGGGCCTCGCGATGCAGCTCATCTTCACGCCGATGATCCTGCGGCTCATGGATTTTCGGAAGCGGGCCTGAGCCGGCCCGCACCCCTGCCTGTGCGCAGCGCCCCACGCCGGGTGCTGTGGCCTGCCCCTGAACGTGGCATCGTATGCGACCAGGAGGATCCGGCCATGGGCAAATGGACGCGCCGCGCGCTGATAACCACCGGCAGTCTCGTTGGCGGCGGCCTGCTGCTCGGAGCGGGGGTCGTGACGTTCGCGCCCAATCGACTTGCACTGCGGCCCGAAGACTCGCCCGAGGCGCCGCAGCTCGCAGTCTGGGTGCGGATCACACCCGACAACCACGTCGTCGCCATCGTGCCGCACGCCGAACTCGGCCAGGGCTCGCAGACGGCGCTGGCGATGATGCTGGCCGAGGAACTCGAGGCCGAGTGGGATCTCGTGCGTCTGGAGCCCGCGCCCGCGACGGACGACTACGCGAACGGCCACATCCTGCGCGGCTTCTTTTCCCGGCTGCAGATTCCGCGTGTTCTCGTGCGCGGCTTCGAATACTCGGCGTTCAAGCTCACGCAGGGGCTGGACTTCCAGTTGACGGGCGGCAGTGTAAGCGTGCGCGGCACTGGCTGGTACGGCATGCGCGTCGCGGGCGCGGCCGCGAAGGAACTGCTGCTGCGCGCAGCAGCGAATCGCTGGGGCGTGCCGGTATCGGAGTGCCGTGCGCATCTGTCGCGCGTAAGGCATGAGCCCAGTGGCCGGTCGGCGACGTACGGCGAACTGGCAACGGCGGCGGCGGAACTCGCTCCGCCGGTACACCCGGCGCTGAAGGACCCCGCCGATTACCGTATCGTCGGCACGTCGCGACGGCGCTTCGATCTGCCTTCCAAGGTCGATGGCAGCGCAATCTACGCGGTGGACGTGCGCATGCCCGGACTACTGCACGCCGCCGTGCGGGCAGCGCCGGTTTTCGGGGCAAAGCTGCTCGCCGTCGACGAAGCGCCGGCACGCGCTATGCCTGGCGTGCGCGCGGTCATACGGCTCGACAACGCCGTGGCCGTGGTTGCCGACGGCTGGTGGCAGGCGCGGCGCGCGGTCGAGGCGCTCGAACCGCGCTTCAGCGACACCGGCAAGGCCGATTTCACGAGCGAGACGTGGTTCGCCGAACAGTCCGCTGCGCTCGCGCGCCGCGTTGCGCGCAAGGACCTCGTGCGCGGCGATGCGCCAGCCACGCTCGCGGCAGCCGCTCGCCGCGTCCGCGCCGAGTACCGCGTGCCCTTTCTGCACCATGCGACGATGGAGCCGATGAGCGCGACGGTGCGGATCGCCGACGGCCGCTGCGAGGTCTGGACCGGCGTGCAGGATCCGCTCAACGCGCGCCGCCGCGTGGCGAAAGTGACGGGTATCGACCCCGAGCGCGTGACGGTCCGTAACCAGCAGATCGGCGGCGGCTTCGGCCGGCGGCTGCCGCACGAGGACGATTTCGTCGAGCAGGCTGCGCGCATCGCACAGGCCGTGGCGCCGGCGCCAGTCAAGCTGATCTGGTCGCGCGAGGAAGACACGCGGCACGGGTTCTACCGGCCGGCGGTCAGCGCCGAGTTCGAGGGCGCCATCGACGACGGCGGGCGGCCGCTCGCCTGGCTCGGCCGCTACAGCGGGGCCCGCGAGGGCAGCGCGGCGCATCCGCTCTACGAAATCGCGAACGTGGACATCCGCCACGTGCCCATGGAGAGCCACGTGCGCGAAGGTCCCTGGCGCTCGGTCGCGTTCTCGCAGCACGGCTTCTTCGTCGAGTCGTTCGCCGACGAACTCGCGGTGGCTGCGGGTGCCGACCCGCTCGAGTTCCGCCTCGGGGGACTCGCCGGCCGGCCGCGCCACCGCGCCGTGCTCGAGCGCGTCGCCGCGATGAGCCGCTGGCGCGAGACGCCGCGGTCCTCGGTCGATACGGCGACCGGTGCGCGGCGCGGCCGCGGGGTGGCGATCGTCGAAAGCTTCGGCAGCATCGTGGCCGAGGTCTGCGAGGTCAGCGTGGATGCCTCGGACGCGCTGCGTGTCGAACGCGTCTGGGCGGCCGTCGACTGCGGCATCGTCGTCAATCCCGATACGGCACTCGCGCAGATCGAGGGCGGTCTGTTGTTCGGCCTGTCGGCGGCGATCGAGGAGCGCATCACGATCGACGCGGGGCGCGTGGTCGAGGGCAACTTCGACGACTACCCGCTGCTGCGCCTGCCTGACGCGCCGCGCATCGAAGTCGAATTCATCGCCTCTCGCGAGCCGCCCGGCGGTCTCGGCGAGCCCGGCACGCCGCCGATCGCGGCGGCGCTGGCCAACGCCGTATTCGCCGCGACCGGCCAGCGCGTGCGCGAATTGCCGCTACGGCCGCGGCTCAGCCTGCCGCGAGCAGTGGCCGATGCAGGGAGCGCGACGCTTCGCTGAGCACCA
>CAZAWM010000042.1:0-17127 GCA_964488605.1 uncultured Steroidobacteraceae bacterium
AGCGCGGCGGCCAGCGTCGTGTAATAGGTGACGCGCCGCGCCACGGCCTCGCGACGGATCGAATTCGACTCGCGTACCGCCTGCTTGCCCTCGGTCGTATTGACGATCAGTGCGATCTCGTCGTTCTTGATCATGTCGACGATGTGCGGGCGGCCATCCCGGACCTTGTTTACACGCCGGCACGGCACGCCGGACTGATTGATCAGCCGCGCGGTGTTCTCTGTGGCGACGAGGTCGAAGCCGCGCGCGACGAGCCGGCGGGCCAGCTCGACCGCGCCGGGCTTGTCGCGATCCTTGACGCTGATCAGCGCCACGCCTTGGCGCGGCAGCACGACGCCCGAGGCGGCCTGCGCCTTGGCGTAGGCCTCGCCGAAGCTGCGGCCCGTGCCCATCACCTCGCCCGTGGATTTCATCTCGGGCCCGAGTATCGGGTCGGCCTCGGGAAATTTCGCGAACGGGAATACGGCTTCCTTGACCGAGAAGTAGGGCGGCACGCGCTCGGCGGTCAAGCCGAGCGACTCGAGACTGCGACCGGTCATGACGCGCGCGCCGATCTTGGCCAGTTCGAGCCCCGTCGCCTTCGAGACGAACGGTGCCGTCCGCGAAGCACGCGGATTGACCTCGAGCACGTAGATGAGGCCGTTCTGGATCGCGAACTGGACGTTCATCAAGCCGACGACCTTGTTGGCGAGCGCCAGCCTGCGGGTCTGCTCACGCAGCTCAGCCTGGATCGCCGGGCTCAGACTGTGCGGCGGCAGACAGCAGCCCGAGTCGCCCGAGTGCACGCCCGCCTGTTCGACGTGCTCCATGATTCCGCCGACCAGCACCTGCCGACCGTCGCAGACGGCATCGACGTCGACCTCGATCGCGTCGTCGAGGAAACGGTCGAGCAAAACCGGCGACGAGTTCGAGACCTTGACGGCGTCGCTCATGTACTGCAGCAGGTCTTCCTCGTTGAACACGACTTCCATTGCGCGCCCACCGAGCACATACGACGGCCTGACGACGAGCGGAAACCCGACCTCGCGCGCGAGCTGGACCGCCTGCTCCTCCGTGCGCGCGGTCGCGTTGGCTGGCTGGCGCAGACCCAGTTCGGCGACCAGCTTCTGGAAGCGCTCCCGGTCCTCGGCGATGTCGATTGCATCGGGCGACGTACCGATGATGGGCGCACCGGCCTCCTCGAGCGCCCGACAGAGTTTGAGCGGCGTCTGGCCGCCATACTGTACGATCACTCCTTCGGGCTTCTCCTTGTGGATGACCTCTAGCACGTCCTCGAGAGTCAGCGGCTCGAAATAGAGCCGATCGGAGGTGTCGTAGTCGGTCGAGACCGTCTCCGGGTTGCAGTTGACCATGATCGTCTCGAAGCCGTCCTCGCGCAGCGCCAGCGCCGCGTGGACACAGCAGTAGTCGAACTCGATTCCCTGGCCGATGCGATTCGGTCCACCGCCGAGGATCATGATCTTGCGGCGGCCCGTAGGCTGCGCCTCGCATTCCTCGTCGTAGGTCGAATAGAGGTAGGCCGTCGCGGTCGCGAACTCCGCTGCGCAGGTGTCGACTCGCTTGTACACGGGGCGGATACCGTATTTATGACGGCGTTGACGCATCGCCTTCTCGGTGATCCCGGTCAACCGCGCGAGCCGGCTGTCGGAGAAGCCCTTACGCTTCAGTGTCAGCAGCCGCTCACGCGTGAGACTCGCCAGTCCATCGGCGACGACCGCCTGTTCCTCGTGCACCAGGTCCTCGATCTGCGCGAGGAACCACGGATCGATGTACGACATCTCGTGGACGCGCTCCAGCGACCAACCGGCACGGAACGCATCCGCGACATAGAGCAGCCGTTCGGCTCCCGGCGAGCGCAGTTCGTAGGCGAGCTTCGCCTCGGCATTCTCGCCCAGTGGCAGCGACACGCGCTCATTGAGACCATCCAACCCGGTCTCTAGACCGCGCAGCGCCTTCTGCAGCGACTCCTGGAAGCACCGACCCATGGCCATGACCTCGCCGACCGACTTCATCTGCGTGGTGAGGCGCGAGTTGGCCGCAGGAAACTTCTCGAACGTGAAGCGCGGCACCTTGGTAACGACGTAGTCGATCGCCGGCTCGAACGAGGCCGGCGTTGCGCCGCCCGTGATGTCGTTCTTGAGTTCGTCGAGCGTATAGCCCACGGCAAGCTTGGCCGCGACCTTGGCGATCGGGAAGCCGGTCGCCTTGGAAGCGAGCGCAGAGGAGCGCGAGACGCGGGGGTTCATCTCGATCACGAGCAGTCGACCGTCGACCGGACTGATCGCGAACTGCACATTCGACCCGCCCGTATCGACGCCAATCTTGCGCAGCACGGCGATCGAAGCGTCGCGCATGCGCTGGTATTCCTTGTCGGTCAGTGTCTGGGCCGGCGCGACCGTGATCGAATCACCCGTATGCACGCCCATCGGGTCGAGGTTCTCGATCGAGCAGACGACGATACAGTTGTCCGCGCGATCGCGGACCACTTCCATCTCGAATTCCTTCCAGCCGATCACCGATTCCTCGATCAGCACCTCGCTGGTCGGCGAAGCGTCGAGGCCACGTGCGACGATGGCCTCGAACTCCTCGCGGTTGTAGGCAATGCCTCCGCCCGATCCGCCTAGCGTGAACGATGGCCGAATCACCACCGGATAGCGGCCTGACGCCTGAATAGACAGCGCCTCCTCCATGCTGCGGGCAATCGACGAGCGCGGGCATTCGAGCCCGATGTCGCGCATCGCATTGCGGAACAGTTCGCGGTCCTCGGCCATGTCGATCGCATCGCGCGAGGCGCCGATCAGCTCGACCTCGAAGCGATCGAGGACGCCCTCGCGCACGAGGTCGAGCGCCGTATTGAGCGCCGTCTGTCCGCCCATCGTTGGCAACAGTGCGTCTGGCCGCTCCTTCTCGATGATCCTCGCCACGGTCCGCCAGTTGATCGGCTCAACATACGTTGCGTCGGCCATGCTGGGGTCGGTCATGATCGTGGCCGGATTGGAGTTCACGAGAATGACCCGGTACCCTTCCTCGCGGAGCGCCTTGCACGCCTGCGCGCCCGCGTAGTCGAACTCACAGGCCTGGCCGATCACGATCGGGCCGGCGCCGATGATCAGGATGCTCTCGAGGTCGGTGCGTCTTGGCATGGGCGGTCGTTTCAGCACGTCGTGCCGAGCTTCTTCAGCTGGCCTGCAAGGCGCCTGATCATCATCTGGCCAAAGCGGTCGAACAGCGGCTTCAAGTCATGGGGTCCGGGACTCGCTTCCGGATGACCCTGGAAGCCGAAGGCCTCGCGATCCGTGCGCTCGATGCCCTGCAGGGAGCCGTCGAAAAGCGAACGGTGCGTCGCGCGCAGCGTCGCCGGCAGCGTCGCCTCATCGACCGCGAAACCGTGGTTCTGCGAAGTGATGAACACGCGGCCCGAAGACAGTTCCTGCACCGGATGGTTCGCGCCGTGATGACCGAACTTCATCTTCACAGTGCGGGCTCCGCTCGCCAGTCCGAGTAGCTGATGGCCGAGGCAGATGCCAAAGATCGGGATCTCGGTCTCGAGCAAGCGTCGTATCGCCCGAATCGCGTAGTCGCATGGCTCGGGGTCGCCGGGTCCGTTCGACAGAAACACCCCGTCGGGTGCGAGCGCCAGGACCTCCTCCGCGCTGGTCTGGGCGGGGACCACCGTGATGCGGCACCCCTGGTCCGCCAGCAGCCGCAGGATGTTACGCTTGATGCCGTAGTCGTAGGCCACCACGTGCAGGCGCTGGTGCGCGCGGATGGGCGGTCCCTCGCGCCGGTCGAAGATCGTGCCCTCGTTCCACTGGTACCGGGCCCTGCAGCTGACGACCTTCGCGAGATCCATACCCTTGAGACCGGGAAACGACTGCGCCGCGCGCACGGCCACGCCCGCGTCTGCCCTGTCGCCCGTCATGATGCAACCGGCCTGCGCACCCTTCTCGCGCAGGATGCGGGTGAGCCTGCGGGTGTCTATGTCCGCAATGGCGACGACCTTGCCGCGCCGCAGGAACTCCTCGAGCGTATCGGTCATACGCCAACTGGAAGCGCGCACCGGGAGGTCGCGGATCACGAGTCCAGCGGCGTAGGTCTGCGCGGCCTCGAGGTCCTCGGGAGTCGTTCCCGTGTTGCCGACATGCGGATAGGTCAGCGTGACAATCTGACGCGCGTATGAAGGGTCGGTGAGAATTTCCTGATAGCCGGTCAGCGCGGTATTGAAGACCACCTCTCCGGTGGTGTTGCCGGGCGCTCCAATCGACCGCCCCCTGAACACCGTCCCGTCCGCTAATGCGAGCACCGCAGGCACGACCACCCTTCATCCTCCCCGACCACGCGCTGCCGCGCGGCCAACGCTCTATCCAGCATCCGATGGCTGGGTCGCGCGCAGCCAGAAGGGGCCTGCGCGTCTGATGCAGACCCGCCGGCCGACGCTAAAGCGCCCGCCCAGCTGCTTGGTTTGGATGAACAAAGCGGGAGGAGTTCTCGCGAACATCCTCCCGCCTTGCACGGACTAACCCGGCTATCGGATTAGAAGCAAAGTGTACGAGCCGGGGGTCCGCGATGTCCATTTGATTTGCGACGCACCGAGGCCGAAGACGGCCGCAGGTCGGACAAGGCCCGTGGAGTGGGACCTGTAACTATCTATAAGCTTCTGTTTTTAAATATGAAATCGCGCATCTGGTAGTAGCCTGGAGGCTGGCCTGCCAGCCAGAGGGCGGTCGCCACCGCGCCGCGGGCGAAGATGGCGCGGTCGGTGGCCTGATGCGACAGCACGAGACGCTCGGCCGGACCGGCAAACAGCACGGTGTGATCGCCGACGATATCGCCGCCGCGCACGGCCGCGAAGCCGATTTCGCCGTCGGCACGCGGCGCAAAGCCGTCACGGGCGCGCTTTGCGACGGCATCGAGGCGTACGCCGCGCCCGTCAGCAGCGGCCCGGCCGAGCGCCAGGGCCGTGCCAGACGGCGCATCCTTCTTGTGGCGATGGTGAGCTTCAATGATCTCGATGTCGAAGTCCGGCGGCAGCGCGCGCGCCGCCAGCCGTAGCAGTTCGGCGAGCAGCGTCACACCCAGCGAAGTGTTGGCGGCGATCAGTAACGGAATGCGCCGCGCGAGCTGCTCGGCCCGTCCGTAGACCTCGGCCGCGAGGCCGGTCGTGCAGATCAACGCAGCGACCCCGGCACTCGCGCAGGCATCGAGGTGCCGCAGCGTCGAAGCGGCGTCCGAGAAGTCGATCAGCACCTCGCCCTGGGCCAGCGCCGCGGCCAGGTCGGCGCCGATCACCACGCCACTGCGCTCGACGCCGGCGAGCTCACCGGCGTCTCGGCCGAGCTCGCTGCTGCCGGCGCGCTCGAGCGCTGCCGTGATCCGCAAGGCCGGATGTGCGGCGGCTGCCGCGATCACGGCGCGGCCCATGCGCCCGGCGGCGCCGGCGACGATCGCTCGAACCATTCGACGGTGGACGTTCTCGACGACGGCAGAGCCGCCCATGTCCTCAATCTGCCATGAAAAAGCGCCGCACGCCATCGAGGAACCCCTGCGCGCGCGGCGTGTGCTGACTGCCGTCGCGCCGCAGGGATTCGTCGAACCTGCGCAGCAGCTCGCGCTGCTCGGCGTTGAGCTTGACCGGCGTCTCGACGACGACGCGACAGAACAGATCTCCGCGCGTGCCGCCGCGCACGGGCCTGACGCCCTTCTCGCGCAGCCGGAACACCCGACCCGACTGTGTTTCCGGAGGAATCTTGAGGGACACTTCGCCCTCGAGTGTCGGCACCTCCACGGTGCCGCCGAGCACCGCTGTCGCGTAGGACACCGGGACCTCGCAGGAAAGATGCTCACCGTCGCGTTCGAAGATCGGGTGCTCGCGAACCGTGATCTCGACGTACAGGTCGCCGGGCGGACCGCCGTTGCGTCCTGCCTCTCCCTCGCCGGCCAGCCGGATCCGGTCGCCGTTGTCGACGCCGGCGGGAATCTTGACGGACAGCTTCTTGGTGCGGCGAACGCGCCCCTGTCCGAGGCACTTGTCACAGGGGTTCTTGATGATCTTGCCGGTGCCGCGGCAGCGCGGACAGGTCTGCTGTAACTGGAAAAAACCCTGCGACATGCGTACCTGACCGGTGCCGCCGCAGGTCTCGCAGGTCACGGGAGCGTGGCCCTTTGCGGCCCCGGTGCCGTGGCAGGCCTCGCACTCCACGAGCTTCGGGATCTCTATCTCGACCGTGCGGCCGAAGACGGCGTCATGCAGATCCAGTTCGAGTCCGTAGCGCAGATCCGCGCCGCGGAACACCTGCGACCGTCCGCCGCTGCGACGGCCCGCCCCGAAGATGTCGCCAAAGACCTCGCCGAAAATGTCGCCGAAATCGGCACCGCCGAAGCCGCCCGCGCCACCGGGCGCACCGCCCTGCTTGACGGCGTCGATGCCGGCGTGCCCATGCTGGTCGTAGATCGCGCGCTTCTGCGGGTCAGTGAGAACCTCGTAGGCCTCCTTGGCCTCCTTGAATTTCTCCTCGGCATCCTTGTCACCCGGATTGCGGTCCGGGTGGAACTTCATGGCGAGGCGACGGTACGCCTTCTTGAGCTCGGCCTCCGTCGCGTTCTTCGCTACGCCGAGAACCTGGTAGTAGTCACGCTTCGCCATGAGTCCTCGCAGCGGCGATTACGAGGCCTTGCGATCCTTGTCCTTGACCTCCTCGAACTCGGCATCGACCACGTTGTCGTCGCCGCGCGTGCCGGAGCCGCCAGTCTGGCTACCGCCTGCCGCGTCCGCACCAGACGGATTCGCCTGAGCGTAAGCCTGCTGCGCGATGTTCGCCGAGGCCGTCATGAGCGCCTCGAGCTTCTTCTCGATCTTGTCCTTGTCGTCGCTCTTGAGCACGCCCTTGAGGTCCGACAACGCCGCTTCGATCTTGGCGCGCTCCTCGCCCGTCACCTTCTCTCCGAGGTCCTTCAGCGACTTCTCGACCGCGTGCACCATGCCATCGGCACGGTTGCGGGTCTCGACGAGCTCGCGGAACTTCCTGTCCTCCTCCGCGTGCGCCTCGGCGTCACGGATCATCCGCTTGATCTCCTCCTCGCTGAGGCCCGAGGAAGCCTTGATGACGATGCGCTGCTCCTTGCCGGTGGCCTTGTCCTTCGCCGAGACGTTCAGAATGCCGTTCGCATCGATGTCGAACGTGACTTCGATCTGGGGCATGCCACGCGGCGCCGGCGGTATGTCGGTCAGATCGAACTTACCGAGCGACTTGTTGTCCTGGGCACGCTCCCGCTCGCCCTGCAGTACGTGGATGGTCACCGCCGTCTGGTTGTCGTCGGCGGTCGAGAACACCTGCGAATGCTTGGTCGGAATGGTCGTGTTCTTCTCGATGAGCTTGGTCATCACGCCGCCCAGCGTCTCGATACCGAGCGATAGCGGCGTCACATCGAGCAGCAGCACATCCTTGACCTCGCCGCCGAGCACGCCAGCCTGGATCGCGGCGCCCACGGCGACCGCCTCGTCCGGATTGACGTCCTTGCGCGGCTCCTTGCCGAAAAAGTCCTTGACGTACTTCTGCACGAGCGGCATGCGGGTCTGGCCACCGACGAGGATGACCTCGCTGATGTCCGACGGCGCGAGCCCCGCATCCTTGAGGGCGATGCGGCAGGGTTCGATCGTCTTGCGCACCAGATCCTCGACCAGCGCCTCGAGCTTGCTGCGCGTGAGCTTGACGGCCAGGTGCTTCGGACCCGACGCGTCCATGGTGATGTACGGCAGGTTGATGTCGGTCTGCTGACTCGAGGAAAGCTCTATCTTCGCCTTCTCGGCCGCCTCCTTAAGGCGCTGCATCGCGAGCGGATCCTTGCGCACATCGACGCCGGACTCCTTGAGGAACTCCTCGGCGACGTGATTGATGATGCGCAGGTCGAAATCCTCGCCGCCGAGAAACGTGTCGCCGTTGGTCGACAGCACCTCGAACTGACGTTCACCGTCGACCTCGGCGATCTCGATGACCGAGATGTCGAACGTGCCGCCGCCGAGGTCGTACACCGCGATCTTGCGGTCGCCGCCCGCCTTGTCCAGGCCATAGGCCAGCGCCGCTGCCGTCGGCTCGTTGATGATGCGCTTGACGTTGAGACCGGCGATGCGGCCGGCGTCCTTGGTCGCCTGGCGCTGCGAGTCGTTGAAATACGCTGGCACCGTGATGACGGCTTCGGTGACTTCCTCGCCGAGGAAGTCTTCGGCCGTCTTCTTCATCTTCATGAGCACGCGCGCAGAGATCTCGGGCGGCGCCATCCTCTTGCCCTGTACTTCGACCCAGGCGTCACCGTTGTCCGCCTTGACGATCTTGTAGGGCACCATACCGATGTCCTTCTGGACAACATCGTCGTTGTACTTGCGGCCAATCAGCCGCTTGACGGCGAACAGGGTGTTCTGCGGATTCGTGACCGCCTGGCGCTTGGCCGACTGACCGACCAGCACTTCGTTTTCCTTGGTGAACGCGACGATCGAGGGCGTCGTGCGATCGCCTTCGCTGTTCTCGATCACGCGAGGCTTGCCGCCCTCCATGATCGCGACGCAGGAGTTGGTCGTGCCGAGGTCGATACCGATGACTTTGCCCATGTTCGTCACTCCGCTGAATTGGGGTCCGGGATCAGCCCGGCTCTCACTGCCCCTTCAGATGGGGCTGCCTGTGGATGAATTCAAGCGTCCGCTGCGGGAGTCGGAGCCTGGGCCACGATCACGCGCGCCGGACGCAGTAGCCGGCCATGCAACGCATATCCGCGCTGCACGACCGCGATCACGGCGTTCGGTTCGGCCGTCTCCGAGGGCTGGGCCGCCATGGCCTCGTGAAGGTTCGCATCGAACGGCGCGCCGAGCGGGTCTATCTCCGTGACGCCGATCTTCTCGAGCGCTTTGGCGAACAGGCGCTGGGTCGCGGCCTGCCCTTCGGCGAGCACGGCCGCATCGGCCTTGCCGGCGTTCTCGACGGCGAGATCGAGGCTGTCCTTGACTGGAATCAGCTCCTGGACGAGCTTTTCGACGCCGAAGCGGTGCGCAGCCTCGACGTCCCGCTGGGCGCGCTTGCGGACGTTGTCGAGCTCGGCCACCGCACGCAAATACTGGTCCCAGTGGCTGCGCGCCCGCTCCTCGGCGGCCGCGAGCTCCTTACGCAGCTGCTCGAGCTCGACGAGCGCGGCAGCGGTCTCGGGCATCACCGTCGTCGTACCGCCACCGAATTCCTCGGCTGCCGATGCCGCCGTTGGCGCTCCGGCCGAGGGTTGCTGCGGACTTTCTGACATCATAACAACCTTTTTAATTCAATGACTTGGAGATTTTTTCGGCGGCTGAGAGGCAGACGAGAACGCACGCTTCGCTCGAATGGTGGGGATCAGCGGCGGGAATTCAAGGCCGCGCCGAGCAGCTTGGCCGTCACGTCGACGATCGGAATCACGCGCTCGTAGGCCATACGCGTTGGACCGATCACGCCGATGACACCGACCACGTCGCTGCCGGCCGCGTACGGGGCCGTGACGACGCTACAGTCGTCGAGAACCTGGTATCCCGATTCCTGGCCAATGAAGATCTGCACGCCCTCCGCCCGCAACGACTGGTCGAGCAAATGCAGAAAATCGCGCTTCTCGTTGAACGCCTCGAACAGGCGGCGCAACTTCTCGACGCTGGTGAGCTGGGCGGCCCCCATGAGGTTCGTCTCGCCCGCGATGACATACTCGAGCTCACCGGACTCCTGCGGTTGTAGCGCCTGTTGTGCGACGGTGATCGCATCGATCATGACGGCGTTCAGCGACTGCTGGACCTCCTGCAACTGCGCGAGGATCGCCTGTCTCGCCTGGGCGAGTGTCCGGCCCGCGAGCTGCTCGTTGAGGTACTGGGCGGCGCGCCTCAGTTCGTCGGGCGTGCGGTACCGATCCTGCTTGATGATGCGGTTCTCGACCTCGCGCCCGTTCAAGACCAGGACGACCAGCAGGCGACTATCGGAGAGTCCGAGAAACTCGATGTGTGTGATCGCCGCCTGCTGCGCGCGCGGTAGCGTCACGACACCGGCGAGCTGAGTCACGCGCGAGAGCATCTGCGAGGCAGCCGCGACCAGCGATTTTGAACCGTCGGGAGCGGCCTCGAGTTCGCGCTGGATCTCCTGGACCGAATCGCTGTCGAGCGGCTGTATCCGCAACAGCGTATCGACGAAGAACCGATAGCCCTTGTCGGTCGGTATCCGCCCCGCAGAGGTGTGCGGTGAGGTGACGAAGCCGTACGCCTCGAGGTCGGCCATGACGTTGCGAACCGTCGCGGCGCTCAGCGCCAGCCCCGACTCTCGGGACAGGTTACGCGAGCCGACGGGCTGGCCATCGCGGATGTAGCTCTCGACCAGCACGCGCAACAGCTGCTGCGCCCGTTCGCTGAGGATGTCGTCGTATTCGTGAGCCATAAGCGGCGCGCCTCGCAAACTAGCTAAGCAGCGCGCCAAATCTCCGTCAAGACGGGCACTACGCCGATTGGACATGCGCTGTCCGCATGCTAAAACGACGCTAGCCACGCGGGAGCCCCATGAGCCCACCGATAAGCACCTGTGCACTTGTTTGCCGCTATGCCGACGCCCGCGTGCTCGAGAGCGCCCAGCTGCTAGCCGAGCACCTGCGCGCACGGGGTGTCGAGGTCCTGGTGCCCGCCGAGGAGGCCGAGCTCGCCGCGGCGCTCGGTGACCAGACCGGGGTCCACGCGCTCGGCGAAACGGAACTCGCACGTCAGGCCGATCTCGTGGTCGCTGTCGGCGGCGATGGCACCCTGCTCTACGCCGCCGGCCTCGTCGCCGAGCGCGCCACGCCGCTGCTCGGCATCAACCGCGGCCGCCTCGGTTTCCTCACCGACGTCCTGCCGGACGACATGCTCGCGGGCGTCGACGCCGCCCTGTCGGGTGACTGCCTCGTCGACCACCGGCCTTTGCTCGTGGCATCGCTTGAAAGCCGCGACCGCGGGCGCTTCCAGGGCCTCGCGCTCAACGATGTCGTGATCCAGAAGTGGCAGAGCGGTCATCTGCTCGATTTCGAGACCTGGATCGACGGCCGCTATGTCAATACCCACGGGGGCGACGGCCTCGTCGTGGCTACCGCGACGGGGTCGACCGCCTACGCCCTGTCCTGCGGCGGCCCGATCGTGGAGCCGCAGCTCGACGTTCTCGTCGTCGCGCCGATCTGCCCGCACACCCTGTCCGACCGTCCTATCGTGGTGTCCGGCCGCTCGCGCGTCGACGTGTGCCTCGTCGACCGCCCGGACACGCGCGCCGAGGTCACCTGCGATGGCCGCGCGCTCGGTTCGTTCACTCCAGCGGACCGTCTCGTCATCGGCCCCTCGGCGCATCGGATCACACTGCTCCATCCGCCCGGCTACGACTACTTCCGCCTGCTGCGCTCGAAGCTGAACTGGGGGCGGCGCAGCTTCGAACCGCCACGCTGACCCGGACCGGCCATGCTGCAGCATCTGCAAATCCGAGATCTCGTAATCGTCGAGGCCGTCGAGATCGACCTGCACGGCGGATTGACAGTCCTGACCGGCGAAACCGGTGCCGGCAAATCCATCGTCGTCGATGCGCTGCAGCTCGTCACGGGAGGCCGTGGCGGTGCAGAGATGGTCCGCCATGGCGCCGATCGCGCCGAGATCGTCGCAAGTTTCGATCTCGCGAGCACGCCGGCGGCGTTGCGCACGCTGCTCGATGAACAGAGCGTGGACGTCGACGACGAACTCGTGCTGCGCCGCGTGCTAACGGCGGACGGCAAGTCGCGCGGCTATGTCGGTGGCCAGCAGGTGCCCCTCACGGTGCTGCGCAGCGTCGGCGAACAGCTCATCGATATCCATGGACAGCACGAGTTCCAGTCGCTGACGCGGCCGACAGCCCAGCGACTGCTGCTCGACGAGTACGGCGAGCTGCTCGCCGACGTGGCAGCGGTCGAAGCAGCGCACCGCGCCGCCTGCGAGGCCCGGACCCGTCTCGAGTCGCTGACGGCGCAGGCGGCGGACCGCGATGCGCGACTCGAACTGCTGCGCTACCAGGTCGGCGAGCTCGATGCGCTGCAGTTCGGTTCCGGAGAGTGGTCCGAGCTGCTTGCCGAACAGGCGCGACTGTCGAACCACGGGCGGCTCGCGCAGGCGGCGCGCGCCGCGCTCGAGCTGGCCTACGAGGCCGACGGCCAGAGTGCCCATGCGAGCGCGAGCCGGGCCCTCGCCCAACTACGCGTCGCCGCCGGCATCGATCCGGCCCTCACCGCGATCGTTCCGTTGCTCGACGAGGCCACGATCCGCCTCGCCGAGGCCGGGCGCGAACTGACGCGCTACCTCGACTCGCTCGAGATCGACCCGGCACGACAGGAGTGGGTCGAGCAGCGGCTGGCGGGCATCGAGCAGCTCGCACGCAAGCACCGGGTGCCTGCCGATCGGCTGCCCGCTCGCGCCAGCGAGCTTGCCACAGAGCTCGCTTCGCTCGAACAACTAACCAACGATCTCGACGCGCTGCGCAGCGCCCATTCCGCGGCGCGCGCCCGCTGGCGCGAGCTCGCCCGACGCCTGTCGAGCGCACGGCAGGAGGCGGCCACGCGGCTCGCGGCCGAGATCTCCAGCCGGATGCAGACGCTCGGAATGGCCGGCGGTCGCTTCGGTATCGCCCTGTCCAGGGCGCCCCTCGATGACGGCGTGACCACCGCCCATGGCTTCGACCAGGTCGAATTCATGGTGTCCGCCAATCCGGGCCAGCCGCCGCGGCCGCTAGCCCGGGTCGCCTCCGGCGGCGAGCTGTCGCGGCTGTCGCTCGCCGTGCAGGTGGCAGTCCGCTCAGCCGAGCAGCGCTGCATGGTGTTCGACGAAGTCGACGCTGGCGTCGGCGGCGCGGTTGCCGAGATCGTCGGTCGGGAGCTCGCCGCGCTGGGGCAGCGCGCGCAGGTGCTCTGCGTGACGCATCTGCCGCAGGTGGCCGCGCAGGCCCATCACCAGCTGCGCGTCGCCAAGCTCACCGACGGGCAGTCCACGCGCACCAGTGTCACCGAGCTGTCACCGGCCGAACGCGTCGAGGAAATTGCGCGCATGCTGGGAGGCGTCGACGTGACGCAGAAGGCGCGCGAGCACGCCACCGAGATGTTGCGCGCCCGCGAGCCGCAGGCGCCCGCGAGGCCGCGCGCGCGTCGTCCCGGCCCAGCGGCGCGGCGCTGAGCGCCGGCGCTCAGCTCTTCGAGGGCTCGGACTTGATGCGGTGCGGGCAGTCCTTGCGCTGGCAGTGCCCGTACATGACGAGCGCGTGATGACGGATTTCGAAGCCGTGCTCGCGCGCGATCGATTCCTGGCGTGCCTCGATGCCCGCGTCGACGAATTCCTCGACGCGCCCGCAGTCGAGGCAGACGATGTGGTCGTGATGCTCGCCCTGGTTGAGCTCGAAGACGGCCTGACCATCCTCGAAATGGTGGCGCGTGACCAGCCCGGCGGTCTCGAACTGCGTCAGCACGCGATAGACGGTCGCAAGGCCGATGTCCTCGCGCGACTCTATCAGCTGCTTGTAGATGTCCTCCGCGGACAGGTGACGCATTGCGCTACCCTCGAGGATGTCGAGGATCTTCAGACGCGGCAGCGTCACTTTGAGTCCGGCCTTGCGGAGATCCTTGCCTTCCACCGTGGCAGTCCGTGCGTTCGGGTATGATGCGCCGCCATTATGGTCCAAACCGCCCCACCGACTCCACCGGCGCTGCGGCGCGGTCTCGCCATTCTTGGCCTCTGCGCGCTCGCCCTCGCGAGTTCCGCCTGCGTCTATCGCGTCGCGGTGCAGCAGGGCAATTTCCTCGATCCCAAGCAGGTCGCCCAGCTCCAGAACGGCATGACGCGCTCGCAGGTCCGGTTCCTCCTCGGCACACCGATGCTGCCGACCGCGTTCGACTCCGATCGCTGGGACTACGTCTACTACCTCAAGCTCGGGCGACGTGGCGCGCCCGTCCAGCAGAGGCTGACGGTCTATTTCGACGGTGACCGAGTCGCGCGCTTCGAGAATGTCGGCATCGACGTACCGCCGCCGGACCGATCGGCCCGCGACGGCGCGGAATCGGTCAGCGCCCCGCCAGCGCGCGAGCCATCCGGGCCCGCTGGCGGCGGCTCTGCTTCGGATCGTTTCTGAGCGAGCGGTAGAGCTCGACGCGGTCGCCATCGGTCAGCACGCGATCGCGCCCGCAGACTTCGCCGAAGATCCCGACGGGTCCTGACCAATCGATCGACGCCCCCCGAGCCCAGCGCTCCGCCGCGCAGCGCGCCTGTGCTGCGGCCACTGCGTCCGCTACCGTCGCGCCCGGCGACAGGTCCAGCTCAATCATGAGCTCATCACCTGGCAAGGCATGAACGACGCAGCAGCGAAGCGACGGCGGTGCCGGAACCATCGCGTCCGTCGACCTCAGCGCGCACCGTGCACGGCGCGCGCGCGACGGACGAAAGCGTCGACGAGCGACGCGGCCGTCTGCTCGAATAACGGTTCGAACAGCGCGGCGCTGATCCGGTTCGCAAACCGGAAGCGCAGCGCAAGCGAGACGCGGCAGCCCGCTTCGCCGATCGGTGCCAGCGTCCATGCCCCCTCCAGCGACTCGAACGGTCCGCGCTCGAGGCGCATGCGAACCTCGCGATCCGGCGTCAAGGCATTGCGCGTCGTGAACTGAGTGCGCAGCGGACCGCGGCTGATCGCCAGTGTCGCGATGACCTCCGATTCCGTGCGCGACTCGACCGTCGCGCGCTCGCACCAAGGCAGGAACTCTGGATAGCGTTCGACGTCGTTGATCAGCGCGTAGAGCTGCCGCGCCGAGTGGCCGACCAGCGCGCTGCGCATCACCTGTCGCATGGGCCCATTGTCCGGCTTGGTCACAGCGACGACAACTCGGTCGCCGGCGAGGGAACCCCGTCGCGCTAGAATGCGGCCGAGCCCGCCCATGACACATGCCAGAACCGCCACCGCCGGCAAGCCCGCTGGCGACGCATCGCCCAAAACGATCGCCGAAAACCGCCGCGCGCGCTTCGAGTACTTCATCGAGGAGCGACTCGAGGCCGGCCTCGTGCTCGAAGGCTGGGAGGTCAAGTCGCTGCGCGCCGGCAAGGCGCAGATTACCGAGGCCTATGTCTTCCTCCGCGACGGCGAGGCGTTCCTGTTCGGCGCGCATATCACGCCGCTCAAGACCAGCTCGACGCATGTCGCCGCCGATCCGACCCGCACACGCAAGCTGCTGCTGAACCAGCGCGAGCTCGCGCGCCTCGTCGGCGCCGTCGAGCGCAGGGGCTACACCCTCGTGCCGCTCGAGCTCTACTGGGTCCGCGGACGTGTCAAGCTCGAGATCGGGCTCGCGAAGGGCAAGAAACAGCACGACAAGCGGGCCGCCGAGAAGGAGCGCGACTGGCAGCGCGACAAGGCGCGTCTGCTGCGCCGCGGGACTTGATCCCGCGCTGGTCGCCGCCATTTACGGTTATACTGCCGGGAAGCCTGGGGGCGACCGGTTTCGACGCGGGTTGCGAAGCTTCAGGGGCGTACCGAGGCGCATGGCCCTCGTAAAACTCCGTGCAAACCTATAGTTGCCAACGACGACAACTACGCTCTGGCTGCCTAAATCAGCAGCTGACCTCTGACCGGCTGGTGTCCGTTACACCGAATCAGGGGACGCGCTAACGGAATCGCGGCGCCACGTGCGACGGGTGGCGCCGTTAAGAGTCACCGTCGCTGGCCGAGCGTCTTCCCTGCTCCTCGGGTAGCGCGAAGCGAGAACCAAAGAGTGAGCTACGTACGTAGATCCTGAAGTGTAGGACTTGCGGACGCGGGTTCGATTCCCGCCGCCTCCACCAATACCCCAAGGCCAACCCTTATCGGTCGGCCTTTCTTCTTGCGTACTCCCGCGAGTTTGCGGGGACTCCTGCGGATTCCTGCGGATTTCCACACCCGGCCGTGTTGGCCACCTCGGGCGTAATCTCGCTCTCTCTGCGCTGTTTTTCTCTCCGGCCTCGCTCGCCGACTGAGGGCCGAAGTCCGCAAAGGTCGCAATGCAGATCCATACAGATCAATGGGTTAAGCGCGGACGAATCGAGCGGTTGGATTGCAGCATTGGGGGGCGGCGGAAACGCTGCGGTTGCGTTCCGTCGGTAGTTATTGACCCCTACTGACACATTGCAACACGGATGGGATGCACCGGGATGGCTGACGGCAGAGATCGCTTGTCAGGACACTGTCCGGACAACTACAATAAGGGCATCCAAGATCAGCCCGGAGGGGCACCATGAGCATTCCGAATCTTTCCAAGACCGAACGCATTGACGTTCGTGCAAGCACGCCGGTCAAGCAGCTGCTGCAAGAGGCCGCACGCGCCTGCCACAAGAACGTCAGCGAGTTCCTGCTCGACGCAGGTGTGACGGCGGCAGCCCAAACGCTGGCGGATCGTCGCCAGTTCGTGCTGGACGAGGCACAGTGGCAGGCGTTCCAGGAAGCGCTGGATCGTCCTATACAAAGCAAGCCGTGCCTGAAAAAGCTGCTGCGTGAACCCGGGGTGCTGGGTTGAGCAATGGCTACGCACCCGTCCGCAAGCTGCTTGCTACGGATCAGGTCGATGCTTTCGACTGCGGCCAGGCCGCGCTGAACCAGTTCCTGCAGCGCTACGCGCTCGTCAACCAGAAAGCCAACAGCGCGCAGACCTACGTCTGCTGCCAGGGTGACGTGGTAGTCGGCTTCTACAGCCTCGCCGTCGGCAGTGTCGTTCCGGAAGCCGCGCCGTCAAGAGTGATGAAGGGGCTGGCGCGTCACCCGGTACCGGTCATGATCCTGGCCCGGCTCGCGGTGGACAAGGCGCATCAGCGCAAAGGCCTGGGCCAGGCCTTGCTCAAGGATGCGCTGCTGCGCACCGCACAGGCCGCCGACATCGCCGGCATCCGCTGCCTGCTGGTCCATGCCAAGGACGACGCAGCGCGGCGCTGGTATGAATCGTGGGAATTCGAGCCCAGCCCAACCGATCCGTATCACCTGTTCCTGATGCTCAAGGATCTCAAGGGCATGTTGAGCTGAAAGGGGGCGAGCTGCCTCCCACCCTGGTCTTGCCCCACTTCCACGGACGGTTATCGGCTTGGGTCTCAAGCCGGACTTG
>CAZAWM010000043.1:0-16858 GCA_964488605.1 uncultured Steroidobacteraceae bacterium
GCCGCCACCGCCTGCATCAGCGGCTCCCCCTTCCATGGCGCGTTCATGACGTTAACCGAGTCGCCGCGCGCCGCGTCGAATCCGACCGCATCCTTGACAAGCGCCGTGATGCGCTCGAGCTGTTCCGGTGTCAGTGCGGACTCGGTGACCTTGCCGTCCTGCCCGACGATTCGGACGTTGTCGACGAGAACCGCGACCGTCAGACGCCTGAGCCGCCCCGCTGGCTGGCGTGTGTAGGCGACCGTGCGATCGATTTCGTAGTTGCGAGTCGTCTGGCGCGACGCATTCTGCGGTGTCGCGGCCGCGCCTTCCGCCGCTGCAACTTCGGCAGGCCTGACCGTACCGGGCGGCAGCGCCACGGCGCGCTCGGGCGGCTGGTTCGTCAGTGATCCGGGGACGCCACCGGCACTGGCACCGTTGCGGCTGATGTCTTCGGCGAGCTGCTCGCTGCGCACGATCTGGCTATCGGGGCGATACTGTTCGCGAGCCTCCTCGACGGCAGACATGTCGAACTGCGCGCTGACCTGGGCTCGCACTCGGCCGGCGCCGACCAGAGGCGCGAGCAAGGCTTCGATGCGCTGGGCGTAGCCCTCTTCGAGCTGACGCGCGAACTCGATCTGCCGGTCGCGCAAGGCGAACTCGTCCCGCCCCTGAGGCGATGACAGCAGGCGGCCCTGTTGATCGACGACGGTGACCTGATCGGCGCTGAGCTCGGGAACCGACGAAGCGACCAGATTGACAATCGCCGTGACCTGTTCGCCCGAGAGTCTCCGCCCTGTCTTCAGCTGCAGGAACACGCTGGCGCTGCCCGGGTGGCGATCGCGGACGAAACTCGAGTTGCGCGGTGCCGCGATGTGCACACGAGCGCCTTCCACTTGCTGCATGCTGGCGATGGTGCGCGCCAGCTCGGTCTCTAGGGCGTGCTGGTACCGCGCGGACTCCATGAACTGGCTGACGCCGAATCCTGCGTCCTTCGCCATGGCTGCGAACCCGCCCGATTCAGGCAGTCCCTGCCCGGCGAGCAGCAGGCGCGCGTCGTTGAGCCGATCCACTGGCACGGCAACGGCACCCGCTCCGCTCTCGAGACGGTATGGAATCCCCGCTGCGGCGAGCGACTGCGTCACCGCCGCGGTGTCTTCGGGCGAAAGGTTCGCGTACAGGAGATTGTAGGTGGTGCCCTGAGACCAGAGCACCACTCCAACACCGGCGGCGACCGCTGCGGCAAGCCCGACGAGTAACAGCAGCGGCTTGAGCCCCGCAGTCAAACGTTGCATGTCACCGAGACCGGCAGCTTCCGCGGCCATTCCATAACTCCTGGCGGCCGGTTCAGACCGGCATGTTCATGATTTCCTGATAGGCACTGACGAGCTTGTTGCGCACCTCGACGGCCGCACGGAATGCGATGCTCGCTTTCTGCATCTCGAGCATCGTCTGAGCGAGATCGATATCCGGCTTGCCCTGCTCAAACGCCGTTGCGGCGGTCCGCGCCCGCTGCTGCGCGGCATTGACCTGGTCGAGGCCATGCTTGAGCACCGCGGAAAAGCTGACGCTGCTGCGGTCCTCGGCCCCGCCGAGGGGCTGTGCTGGCTGAGGCAGCGGCCCGAGGCTGCCGCTGGCCTGCGCGCGTAGCGCGCGAATCTGCCCGAGAACCCGGTCGATCTCGATCTGACTCATGTTCAGGCGGCCGGTACGTCGACGCCCGCTGCGCGCAGCCGAGCGAGCTTGTAACGCAAGGTGCGCGGACTGATGCCGAGGTGCGCGGCGATGGCACGGCGCGTGACCTGCGGTGAGCGCAGGGCTTCGAGCAGGATCTCCCGCTCGGCTCGCTCGAGGGTGCGTGCGAGTGCTCCCCCGCGGCTTCGAGGATCCGGCTCGGCCAGTGGCCTCGTCGCGGCCGCACGCACTGGCGTCGACGATTCCGTCTCGATGTGCTCCGCCTCGATGACCGGTCCGCCGCAGAGGATCAGCGCGCGCTGCAGGACGTTATCGAGCTCGCGGACGTTTCCGGGCCAGGTGTGTGTCAACAGCAGGTGGGCCGCATCGGCCGAGAGCGCCGGGATCCGCTCCCCTGGCCGGGCACGCAGCGCGAGCAGCTGCATGGCAATCGGCAGGATGTCATCACGACGCTCGCGCAGCGGTGTGATCGTGACAGGGAACACATTGAGGCGGTAATAGAGGTCCTCGCGGAAACGCCCTGCCCCGACCTCCTCGTGCAGACTCCTGTTGGTGGTCGCGAGCACCCGAACGTCGAGCGCAAGCGACCCGCGTCCGCCGAGACGTTCGACCTCCCGCTCCTGCAACACACGCAGCAGCTTGGCCTGCAGACCCAGCGGCATTTCCGAGATCTCGTCGAGCAGCAGCGTGCCGCCCTGCGCCTGCTCGAACTTGCCGGGATGGGCGGCGTGTGCGCCAGTGAACGCGCCCTTCTCGTAACCGAACAGCAGCGCTTCGAGCATGCTCTCCGGGATTGCCGCGCAGTTGACAGCGATGAAGGCGCGCTGCGCGCGCGGTGAGTGGCGGTGCAGGTAGCGCGCCAGGACTTCCTTACCCGTCCCCGATTCACCGGAAATCAGCACCGTGCAGTCGCTTGCTGCAACCCGACGTCCCAGATCGAGCAGACGGCGGGAAACCTCGGCGACGGCTACCGGCTCCGGTCCCTCACAGGGATGTATGGTGCCTGCCGTCGATTCGACCGGATGATGCATGCGAATCTCCACTTGCCAGGTTCACTGCCCTTTCGACAGCTGGAGAGCAAGAACCGTGCCGGTTGCCGCTGGCCGCTACTGCCGTGAAACCTGTCACGGCCCATGGCAGCGCGAGGCCCTGTGCCGTCAGATTTCCGTCGCCAGCTCGGCGCCGAAGCCGTACTTGCGGAGCTTCTCTACCAGCGTCGTGCGACGCAGGCCGAGCAGGCGCGCGGCGTGCGCCACGGTGCCCCCTGAACGCTCGAGCGCCTGGCGGATTAGACCGCACTCGATCGCGGCAAGGTGCGCCTTGAGATCGAGGCCGGCCGCGGGTAAGTCTGCGAGCGGGCTCGCCACCACCACGTTGCTCGCAGGCTCGAGCAGTTCCAGCACCTGCTGCTCCCTCAGACACTCCCCCGGCGGCGGGTTGGTTTCGTCATCGTCTGCGACTTCGAGGCATGCTGGCGCGGCTGCCGCCTGGGCCGGCGTTGCCACGGCTTCGGCATCCCGGTTGGACTCGAGTTCACCGACCGGGCGGTAACGGGGCGGCAGGTCCTGAACCCGTATGCATCGACCGCCGTGCATGATGCTCAGGCGTTCGATGAGATTGGCTAGCTCGCGAACGTTACCGGGCCATGCGTACGTACGTAGCGCAGCGAGTGCGCGTTCCGAGAACTCGATGCGGCCGCGGCCGGCCGCGGCATTCTGCGCGACGAAATCGTCGATCAGGGCGGGAAGATCCTCGAGCCGCTCGCGCAGAGCCGGCATCTCGATCGGAAACACGTTCAGGCGATAGAACAGGTCACCACGGAACTGACCATTCAGGATCGATTCCTCGAGATTGCGGTGCGTCGCGGCGATGATCCGCACGTTGCAGGAAATCGGCTGGTGGTTGCCGACCCGCTCGAAGACCCGCTCCTGCAGCACGCGCAGCAGCTTGACCTGCATGGGCAGGCTCATATCGCCGATCTCGTCGAGGAAGAGCGTGCCGCCTTCGGCGATCTCGAAGCGGCCCTTGCGGGCCGTGTAGGCACCCGTGAACGAGCCTTTCTCGTGGCCGAACAGCTCGCTCTCGAGCAGCTCTGAGGGAATCGCACCGCAGTTAACCGCGACGAAAGGACCGCGTCGGCGCGGACTGCTGTCATGAATCGCGCGCGCCACGACCTCCTTTCCCGTGCCGGACTCACCGAGTATCAGCACGCTCGAGTCGTGAGCAGCCACCTGCTGCAGAAGGTGCACCACTTCGCGAATCGCGGCCGACCGGCCCGTAGGCAGGCGAACCGCCGTCAGCGGGATCTCGGCTATCGCGGAGCACTGAACCATGGGTAACGTCCCTGAATCCTCGTCGGAACGGATTCTGTCCAGTCGGGCAACCAGTCGATGTGAACGCCGGCCGCAGGCGGGAGCGGTCACGCGTCAACCCGCTCACATTTCGCCCGGATTCAGGGAGATGCTGAAAAATCAGAAAAACCCTTGATTTTCCGGGTTTCCCTCACGGCGGCATCAGCGTCGCGTCGACCGCACTCCGGCGATCTGCCGCCGGTGGCGGCGGAACACGAGCTTTTCAATCTGATCGGCGACGGATTCGTGCAAGGTCTCGAACCGCACATTTACATGGCCTTCGCTGGAGCCCTCGGTGACGACGCCGGGCAAAGTCAGCGGCGCCACGAGCGCCTCGCGCAGGTGAATCTCGACCAGCCCGCGACTGCCGTCCGCCGGCACCGGCGGCTCCTGCTGCCAGACGATACCGTGGGCGTTGAACCTCACGGGTACCGCCTCCGGCCGCGACTGGCTGCGCGCCACGACGTGACCGACGAGCTCGAGCAGTAGGTTGATCTTCAGGTCGATACGCATTATGTCGGCGGCATGAGGCGAATCCTCATCGGGTTTGTCGTGCTGACCATGGTCCTCGAGGGCGGCGCAGGCCTGCAGCAGCCTCAGGTTACGCTCGACCAGCGCCGCCTCCGCCCCGGCGTCGAGCGGCGCCGCCTGCTCGCGGAAGCGCACCGGTAGCTGGTCCGCATAGGCCAACTCGTTGTGCAGGATGATCGTGTCGACGCCGTCGGCCATGGATTCAGCCTCGCGGATCGCGCGCCGCGCCGCGCATCATGCCGGCCAGCAACCTGTCGGACTCGTTCACCGCCGCTCGCAGCGCCTCGATACATTGCAGCGGGCTCCCGTCTTGACATTGCAGCTGGCCCCCGTCTTCCCGCAGCGCCAGCAGCTGCGCGAGCAGCGAGCGCCGCTCCGCCAGCAGTGCCGGGATGCTCTGCCAGCGGCGCGCCAGCACCGCGTCGACCATGCGCTGTGAACTGGCGACGATGGACCGGGCGACGATACGCTGCCGCGGAGTGAGAGCTGCGCGCGACGCGGTGCCCATCACCGTCGGCTCGCTTGCGTTCGCGTGCGTTCCTGCACCGGAATCGCAATCCATGCGGCCCGTATCTCGCCGAGCAGACCAGCGAGCAAGTCGAGCAGGCGTGGGTCGTGGTCGACGTGCGCGCGTAACAACTGACGGGTGATGTAGTCATAGAGCGCATCGAGCCGCTCCGCTATCTGACCCTGGGCCGGATCGAGTGAGGCGCGCAGCTCGCCGACGATGGCCAACGCCCTGCTGACATGCTGGGTCTTCTCGGCCTGCGCGCCTCGTTCGAGGCAGCCGCGAGCCTTGGCCAAGCGCTCGAGCGCACCGTCGAGCAGCATCAGGATCAGCTGATGCGGGTCGGCCGCCGCCACGCCGCCGTGCGTGGCGACGCTCCGGTAAGCGGCGAGCATCGATGCTCTGGACTGCGGGCTCATGCGCTCGACTCCGACTCCGTCGCTCATGGCCCTTTAACGGCCCGTCCGCGACGAAGTTGAGTCCCCGCCCGCTCAGTCGCGCTTCTGCTTCAGCTGCTGCGCAAGGTAGCTGCCAGTGGACTGCAGCTGCGCGAGCAGGGAGTCCATGGCGATGAACTGCGCTCGATAGCGGCGCTCAACGGACTCCATCCTGCGATCAAGCGCGACCCGATCCTGGTCGATGGAGCGCTTGTCGCGCTGCAGCCGCTCGGTTCGCGTAGTCACCTGGCCGTCCCCGCGGATGGCCGCGTCGACGATGCCGTAGAGTCGCGCGGCGATGCCATTGTCGCTGCCGAACAGCTGGCCGACGACGTCGAAGCCGGCGCGTAGCGCGTTCGATAGCCGCGTCTCGTCGAGTTTTAGCGTACCGTCCGAGTTGGTCGTGATACCAACTCCTGCGAGCGTGTCATACGGCGCCGTCGCCGCTGCCACGCGATTCGAGATCTCGCGCCGAAGCGATGCCTCGATGCCGCGCAGCATGGCGTCGCCGAGTAGCGGCCCACCGATTCGGGTCGCCGGATCGAAGGCACGCAGCTTGGCCATGGTGGTCGCTGCCGTGTTGAAATCGGCGACGAACTTGCGGATCTTCTCCAGCGCCTGCGTCGTGTCGTTGCTGATGGTGAGCGTCTTGACGCTGCCGGAGTCCGCCGCAAGCAGGTTCAGGGTCACGCTCTCGATCGCGCCAGAAATCGAGTTGGTCGAGCTCGTGACCTCGAAGCCCTCGATCAGGACGCGTGCGTCCTGCGCGGCCGACAACTCCGTGAGGTTGGTGACATTGCCCGGATCGTAGACGAGGGCGTTGAGGCCACCGTCCCCGCCGCTCGTCGTGATCCGCATCGTGTTCGCGGCTCCGGTCTGGCGCGAGGCAAGGATCAGTCGCGCACCGTCGGCCGCCGTGATGATGCTTGCCTGGATGCCGGGATTGTCGGCTGCAGAATTGATAGCATCGCGGATAGCCGCCAGCGACTGATTGCCCTCGATGACCGAGATCTGAAACGACGTCGCACCGAGTGACAGCGTCAGGGTCCCGGTGCCGACCGTACTGCCGCTACCGCCAGCGAAGGCCGCCGATGCCAGCCGCTGGGCCGATGCCAGTCTGTCGACCTCGATCGAATACGTGCCCGGCGCCGCGGTGCTCGTCGCCGTGGCCTCGAAGACCGTGCGGTCCGAGCTGGTCGCGGCGCGAGTCTGGAATGCTTCGACCGTGCGCAGGGGCGTCAAGGTCGACTGCAGCGTCGAGAGCGCGCCGCGCAACTGACCCAGAGCCGAGACCTGGGCGTCCACGCGCGCCTGCTGGCGACTCAGCCGCTGCTCGGCGGGTGCGCGCTCGGCCGCGACTAGTTGCGCCACGAGTCCGTTGATGTCGATGCCGGAACTCAGACCCGGCGACTGGATCACGGGCATGGGTCACACCATCTCATCGAGCAGCAGGCTGGCCGCACCCTCGTCGGGCGCAGCGCTCGCGAGATGCTCGGCGAAACGCAGCGCGGCCTCATTCGGGATCTGCCGGATTACTTCGCCGGTACGCGCATCGCGCACCCGGACAACGACGACACCGGTCGCGTCGTCGACGCGGAATTCGAGGTCGCGACCGTGGCTGCGGACGAACGACTCGATCTGCTGCGCCGCCTTGCGGGCACGTTCGAGCAGAGTCCCGCGCTCCTCGCGAGCCACCGGGACCGCCGTGGGTGCCGAGGCCGGTATGACGCCGGGGCCCGCTGGCCTCGCGGATCGCCGCCCGTCCCCGATGGCCGAGACCGGTATCGGGCTGTCGACTGCCAATGCGTTCATGAGCCCCCCGTTCCATCAATGCAGGCGGACGACGGCCTCCGCCGAGGCCGTCGCCCTTCGCTGCTTCGCCAGCTCCTGTGGAGCCTGGCCATCCGGCTCTCAGCGGGCGATCACCGCAGCAGGGTCAGGACGTTCTGGGGCACGGCGTTCGCCTGCGCCAGAATCGCGGTGCCCGCCTGCTGCAGGATCTGGGCGCGCGTCAGTTGCGCCGTCTCCTCCGCAAAATCGGCGTCGAGGATCCGCGACCGCGACGCCGAGAGATTCTCGGCCGTCGTCTGCAGATTCGCGATCGTCGATTCGAAGCGGTTCTGGATCGCACCGAGCGACGCGCGGCTCGAGTTGACCGCGGTCAGCGCCACATCGATCGCGCTGATCGCTGCGTTGGCTCCCGCGAGCGTCGAGATGTTCACGGCGGAGACGGCCGTGCCCGTCGCGGCGATCGCATTCGGACCCGGATTGAATGCACCGGTCCAGGTCACGTTCCCGGTGATGCCAGCCGGCGCCTGATAGGTGACGTTGATCGTCGCGCCGTAGGTGCCCGCTGCCGTCAGACCGAAGTCGGCCAGCGCCGAGCCCGTGAACGAGCCCGCCGCGTAGGAGAAGGTGACGTTCCGGCCATCGGCTGCCGTCAGGGCCACGCCGGAGCCGGTATCGCTCGCCACCACGCCGGTCGCCGACGACTGCGCGTTGATCGCTGCGACGGCGTTGGCGCGGTTCTGCGCGAGGTTACCATCGACGCCGGCGATCGTGATCGCGATGCCGTTGAGCGTCAGCGTTGCGTTGCCGCTGGCCGTCGCGTTGTCGGCCGACGTACCGGCGGCCACGGCGGTCGCATTGGCACTCGCGGACATGCCCGCGACGCCCGCAGAGTTGATCGCGGCCGCAAGTGCCTTGGCGTCGTTGGCGATCGTGCCGAGCGAGTAGTTCGTGCCGCCCACGGTCACGCTCTCGGCCGCTGCGGTGTCGCTCGCGGTGCCGATCGACTGGTTGATGAGCTGGAAGCCCTGGAACTGGCCGAGCGCGCTCGAGCGGGCGCTCGCGATCGCCGAGATCGTGATCGTCTGTCCGGCGTTGGCGCCGACCTGGAACTGCTGCGCCGTGAAGGTGCCATCGAGCAGGTTGAGGCCGTTGAACTGCGTCTGCGTCGCGACGCGGTCGATCTCGGCGATCAGCTGCGACACCTCCTGCTGCAGTGCGGCACGGTCGGAGGCGCTGTTGGTCGAGTTGGCGGACTGCACGGCCAGCTCACGGATGCGCTGCAGGTTGTTGCCGACCGAGGCGAGCGCGCCCTCGGCCGTCTGCGACAGCGAGATGCCGTCGCTGGCATTGCGCACGGCCTGGTTCAGGCCGCGAATCTGCGTGGTGAAGCGATCGCTGATCGCGAGGCCCGCCGCGTCGTCCTTGGCGCTATTGATCCGCAGACCCGAGGACAGACGCTGCAGCGCCGTCGCGAGCGCACTGCCGGACGTCGACAGATTGCGCTGGGCATTCAGCGACATCACGTTGGTGTTGATGACTTGGGGCATGGAGCAAACTCCTGGTGTTGGTTCCTGCTCCGGACCGCCCGGAGCCGTCGTGAGATCGAGCCGGCCTGGTTTCCAAGCGCCTCTCTCCGACCCCTGTATCGGACCTGCCCGAGCCGACTTGAGTCCGGCGGGAACTTGCCGCGCGGACTGCGAGTTCGATCACAGATAGTCGAACAGGCTCAGCCGCGCGATTCGGGCGTAGGACTGCTGAGCAGCCTGCAGGCCGACGAGCTGCTCGTTCATTCGCGTGATCGCCACCGCGAAGTCGACATCTCTGAGACTGGAGAGCATCGCACGCGATTCGACTTCGAGGTCCTGCCGGGCGGCGTTGCTGGTCTCGACCGCGTTGAGCCTTGCACCCACCTCGGCGCGCACCCTCGCGAGATGATCGAGGCTGGTGCCGATCTGCGCGATCGAGGCGGCCATGTGCGACCCGAAGCGCGCGCGCTCGGGTGCGGTGACCGTGCTCGACTCGACCGTGGCGATGAGTGCATCGAGCGTCAAGAACAGATCGCGCGTTCCAGCCGGCCTGACCTCGAAGCGGTCGCCAGTCGCCGGCGCACCGCTGATGCGCACCGAGATGCCGCGGAAGGCGATCTCGGCGTCGCTCTGGAAGTTCCCGGCCTGCACGAGTGCGTTGGCCGAATCCCGGATCTCGTAGGTCGACGGTGTGGTGAAGACAATGTCGTAGTCGTCTGCGATCCATGCACCCGGATTGAGCAGCGAGCCAGGGTTGATGACGCCAGCACCGGTGTTCGCCTCTGCCACGGCCGTCGTGAACGTGCCATTGCCCTCGGGAACGTCGACGAAGACCTGTTCTCCGGAGTGGCCGTCGGCGATGAATTGTGAACCTCCTACCTGCACGAGCCGTTGCGCTGTGTCGCCACGGAACTCGACGCCTGCGGGCGTGCGCTCGAACGGACGCGTGGAACCGCGGAAGCCCGCGAACAGATACTCGCCGTTGACGTCCTGGCGATTGGCGATGTCGAGGATCTCGGCGGCGCGCGTCCGCATCTCGGCCGCGATCATGCGGCGCGAGTTCCCGTCGACCACACCGTTGTTGGCCTGCAGGGCAAGTTCCTGCAGCCGCTGCAGCGCCGTCGTGATGTCTGCGATGGCACGCTCCTCGTAACTGAGCCGGTTGGTCAACGCTTCGGAACTGGTCGCGTAGCGCTGGTTCTCCGCTAGCATGTGTTCGAGTTCGGCAATGCGTGCCGCGGCGACTGGGTCGTCGGCGGGGGTCTGGACGCGCCGGCCACTCGCCACCTCGTTCTGCGTGCGCGAGAGCATGGTTTGCTGGCGCAGCATGCCGCTCAGGGCTGCCTGCTGTATCGTACTCGTGGCGATTCTCATCTCGTGGCCCTCGTCAGGCTGCTGCTCAACGGGTTGCGTCGAGCAGGGTATCGAACAGCTGGCCGGCGATGCGCACGAGCTGTGCCGCCGCCTGGTAGGCCTGCTGGTAGCGCAGCAGGTTCGCCGCCTCCTCGTCGAGGTTGACGCCGTTGGCGTTCTCACGCGCCTGGACTGCCTCTGTGTGGACGAGCTTCTCGGCGTCGCGGCTCATCTGCGTCTGCTGCGTCATCGAACCGACATCGCTCGTCAGGCGGGCAACAGCGCCGTTGAGCGAGACCGTGCCGCTGTCGAACAGCGCCTGGCCCAACGCACCGGCGAGCGCCAGCGCGTTGCGGTTGTCGCCAACGCCTGTCGCATTGTCGGCGACCCGGAAGCGATCGCCTGGCGCGGGGTTGCCGGAAATGACGATGCGCCAGCCGTTGATCTCGATCGGGGCTCCGCTCGTGAAGCCGAAGCTGCCGGAGCCGTTGACCGAGTAGGTCGTAGGCGTCAGAAACTCGATCTCGACCGTTGCGCGCAGTTGCGGATGGTTTGGATCGACGACCTCGCCCGAGGTCGTGATCGCGGCACCGCTATTGCCGCTCAGCGCCTCTGCGCGGATCGGCACGCCGGCAGCGATACGTATCGGGTCGGCGACGGCGACTTCAAAGCCGGCAATGGCTTCGCGGGTCGGGCGGATCAGGAAGCGGTCGCCGATCGCCCCAGTGCCATTGACGACGATCTCGAGGCCATCGGCCCGGAAAGGATCTGCCGGCGTACCGGACCCTGACATGGACACCGTCGCGCCCGTATCGACGCGTCTGAGGCTCCAGCCGCCGCCCTGAAGTGCGAACTCGTAGTCGGAGCCGGTCAGCGCCGCTACCGGCACGCGACCGACGTTCAGGGTGGCGCTGCCGGCGTTGGCGTCGTTCGGGTTGACACCGACCGGTCCGATTCGGAACAGATCGCCGCCGGCATCCCCGGCGAGGTCCTGACCGGCGCGATGCTGGGCGTTCAGGGTCTCGGCCAGTCCGACCGCGATCCGGCCGAGCGCATTGCGCGTCGCATCGAGGAATTCCCGACGGAAACTGAGCAGGCCACCGATCGACCCACCGGTCAAGGCGGGCGTGACATCGCTGACGCCATGGTCCGACACGAGCACCACTTTGGAGCGCGTCGCGTCGAATCCGTCGGGTCGCGTCTCTAGGCGCGCCGCACCTTGATTCAGAACGAGCGCCTGCCCACGCCCGACGAAGACGTTGACGACCATGCCATCCTGCGGCACGAGCGTGACATTGAGCTTCGCCGCGAGGCGGTCGAGCAGACGATCGCGCTCGTCGAGCAGATCGTTGGGCGGTTGGCCCGTCGCCGCAAAGCCCGTGGCGATCTCGCGGTTGAGCCTCGCGATGCCCGCCGCCAGGGCATTGACCGCGTCGATCTCGACGTCGAGTCTCGTCTCGGTCTCGGTCGCGAGCGCGCGCAGCCTGCCATCGAAGAACGCCAGTCGGTCTGCGGCACCGCGCGCCTCGCCTATCAACACCTGGCGGGCCGGAATCGACGTGGGCTCGGTCGCGACGCCCTGCAGCGCCGACTGCAATCGCTGTATCGTCGGCGCGAGCCCGTTGCTGCTGTCGGCGAACAGGTTGTTCACCCTTTCAGCAAGTGCCGCGAAGGTCTCGAGACTCGCAGCGCTGCTCGCGGAGCCACGTGCCTGCTCGACGAGGAACTGGTCGTACTGTCGCGTGACGGTCAGCACGTCGACGCCGCGACCGACCCAGCCATTACCGAACGCCTCTGGCTGACGCGCACCGAACTCGGCCCGCTGGCGGACATAGCCCGCCGTATTGGCATTTGCGATATTGTGGCTGGTGGTGTCGAGCGCGCGCTGGAACGCGAGCAGGGCCGACAGACCCGTAGACATCACGTCAGGCATGGCGGCTCCGGTCCTCCGGGTTGCGCACGATCAAGCAGCGGCGGTGGTCGACGTTCATGCCTCGCTCCGCAGACTCTGTGTCGGCAAGCCGCTGCCGCTCTTGAGAGCCCGATCGAGAATCTGACGCACGGAGACGGCGACGGCCTCGAGTTTGCGGGCATAGTCGGGATCGGTGGCATAGCCGCCGGCCTGCAGCGCCCGCGCAAAGCCAGCCGTGTCGGCGCCCTTGCCGCGGGCCGAGGCGTAGCGTGGGTTACCGCCGACCACGCGCACGTAGTCGCCGATCGCGGCCTGCGCGGATTCGTAGGCCCGGAAGCGCTCGATGCGCTGCCGCCGCTCGCCATGCTCGAACTCGACGGTGCTCGCGGCCGCCTCCGGCCCGCGCCAGCTTCCGGTCGCCTTGATGCCGAAGAAGTTGAAGGTCGATCCGCCATCGGCACGGGCTGGCGCATGCCGCCCCCAGCCCGTCTCGAGGGCGGCGTGCGCGAGTACCGCCTCCGGCGCGACACCGAGGCGACGCGCGGCGACCTCGGCCAGCGGCAGGAATCGCTCAACAAAATGCCGCGGCGCGCTGTCTTCACCCGCTGGCACCGCCGACGGTGGCTGATCCGATGTGGCGCTCTCGCGCGTCGCGCGTGCCCCCGCCCCGGCTTTCGGTACGGCGCCACTGCGCACGAGTTGCTCGACCAGCATCTCAGCGAGCCCGAGACCTCGACCCCGCGTCAGCTCCACGGCCAACTGGTCGTCGAACATGTCGCGATAGAAGCCGCTCGCGTTCGAATCGAGTAGCGGATCTCCGGGGCTTGCTGCGCGCATGCTCGACAGCAGCATCCGCGCGAACAGACTCTCGAACTGCCGCGCCGCCTCGCGCACGCCGGCCGTCTCGCTTGCGTTCGCACCGCTTTTTAGCGCGGCGAGGCCGCTGAGGTCGGTGTAGGCCGCTGGGCCGATGTCGGGCACGCTCATGACGGTTCAGATCACGATCAGTTCGGCGCGCAGCGCGCCCGCCTGCTTGAGCGCCTCGAGGATCGCGACCAGATCGCCGGGCGCTGCGCCGACTTTGTTGACGGACCGCACGATCTCATCGAGGCTCACACCGGAGTCGAACTTGAACATCCGCGCGGGCGGCTGCTCGACGGTGATATCGGAGCGGGCGACCGCCACGGTCTCGCCGCTGGCCAGGGGGTTGGGCTGACTGACCTCGGCCCGCTCGCTGATCGTCACCGACAACGATCCATGCGAGACGGCCGCGGGCATGACGCGCACGCTGGCGCCGATCACGACGGTTCCGGTGCGCGAGTTGACGATCACGCGCGCCGGCGCGACTCCCGGCTCGACGTTTATGTCCTCGAGGGCCGCGACGAAGGCAATCCGCTGACCCGGATCGACCGGGGCCTGAACACGCACCGAGACCGCATCCTCGGGCACGGCCGTGCCTTCGCCGAGCAGCCGGTTGATCGCCTCGGCCACGCGTGTCGCGGTCGTGAAGTCCGGGGCATGGAGGTTCAACGTGACGTGCGGCGCCGTTGCGAAGCCGGTCGGTACCGTGCGCTCGACCGTGGCGCCGTTGGGAATGCGGCCACCGCTCGGGACGTTCAGAGCGATGCGCGAACCGTCCTTGCCGGACACACCGAACCCGCTGACGACGAGGTTGCCCTGCGCGATCGCATAGACCTCGCCGTCGGCACCTCGCAGCGGCGTCATCAGCAGGTTGCCACCGCGCAGACTGCCCGCGTTGCCAATCGATGCCACCGTGACGTCGATCGCCTGGCCCGGCTTAGCGAAAGGCGGCAGCTCCGCCGTGACCGTCACGGCCGCAACGTTCTTGAGCTGCGGATTGACGTTGGGCGGAATGGTCACGCCAAACCGCGCGAGCATGTTCTTGATGCTCTGCACCGTGAACGGCGCCTGACTGGTCTGGTCGCCGGTGCCATCGAGCCCGACCACGAGGCCGTAGCCGACGAGCTGGTTCGAGCGCACCCCGGCGACGCTGGCGAGATCCTTGACGCGTTCGGCCGCAGCGCCGGCCGAGGCCAGCAGCATGAACGCGGCGAAGGCCAGGCTGTGGTGGTGACTCATGAGTCGACGACGCATGCTGTCCTCTAGAAAGGCATCCGCGGCGAATTGAAGAAGCGCGCGAGCCAGCCCGGGGCATTCGCGTCGGCCAGCGCGCCACGCCCGCCATACTCGATGTGGGCGTTGGCGACCTTCGGCGAGGGAACGCTGTTGTCAGGTTGGATGTCGATGGGCCGGACGATGCCGGTCAGACGTACGAACTCACGGCCCTGGTTGATGCCGATCCATTTCTCGCCGCGGACGAGCAGGTTGCCGTTCGCGAACCGGCGCACCACGGTCACCGTGATCTCGCCGGTCAGTCGGTTGCTCTGCCGGCTCGAGCCGGCACCCTCGAAACTGCTGTCGTTGGCGATATCGCCCGACAGCACCTCGATACCGTTCACGGTCACGGGGCGCCCAGCGACGGTCGGACCGGCCAGCGTCGCCTCGGTGGTCTTCTTGGTCGAGGTGCTCGAGCTCTTGGAGGCGTTGGTGCTCTCGACGAGCCGGATCGTGACGACGTCGCCGACCCGGCGGGCGATCGCGTTCTCGAACAGCGGGACGTCGTAGCCTGCCTGGTAGATGGCGCCGTTCGGCGGGCCGGCTGGGCCCGGGTCCGCAGGCAGCAGCGCATCGTACTGCTCTGCCAGGCGGCCGCCGAGACTGCAGCCCGTCAGCGGCAGCAGTAGTACCAGCAGGGCGAGAGCGTTCCCCTGCCTTGGACCAGGAGAAGGAGTCCGCAATTCAGGGCCTGTCGGGGTCATTGCGATCAGAGCCGGTTGGTCAGGTACTCGAGCATCTGATCGGTCGTCGAGATCGCCTTCGAGTTCATCTCGTAGGCTCGCTGTGTCTCGATCATGCCAATCAGTTCCTCTACCACATTGACGTTCGATGCCTCGAGGGCGCCCTGCACGACCGTCCCGAGGCCATTCAGACCCGGCGTCCCTGACTGCGGCGCACCACTCGCGGCGCTCTCAAGCAGCAGGTTCTCGCCGCGGGCCTGCAGGCCTGCGGGATTGACGAAGTCAACTAGCTGCAGCGTGCCGACCTGGGTCGGCGCGGTCTGACCCGCCACCTGGACGCTCACCACACCGTCCGTACCGATCGAGATCGACTGAGCGCCCTCGGGGATCGTGATGGCCGGCTGCACGACGTAGCCGCTCGACGTGACGAGCTGACCCTGGGCATTGAGCTGGAAGCTGCCGTCGCGCGTATAGGCGGCCGTGCCGTCGGGCAGGAGCACCTGGAAGAAGCCACGCCCGTTTACGGCGACGTCGAGCGCGTTATCGGTGACGTTGAGACTGCCCTGCGTATACGTCTTCTCGGTCGCGACGACGCGCGCGCCGGTGCCAAGTGACAGACCGGACGGCAGCTGCGTGTCCTGCGAGGCGGCCGCGCCGACCTGCCGGACGTTCTGGTAGAGAAGATCCTCGAACGCAGCCCGACTCTTCTTAAAGCCTGTCGTGCTGACGTTCGCCAGATTGTTCGCCGTGACCGCCATCCGCGTCTGCTGCGCGTCGAGCCCGGTCTTTGCTGCCCAGAGTGCTGGTTCCATCGCATGTCTCCTCGCGTCTATCAGCCTATCCGGATCAGCGTGGCCGAGCTGCGCGCGTTTTCTTCAGCCGTGCGCATGGCGCGCACCTGTAGATCGAACTGGCGCGCCAGCTCGATCATGTTGACCATCGCTTCGGCGGCGTTGACGTTGCTTGATTCGAGCGTCCCGGTCGCCAGCCGCACCGCAGCGTCGGCCGCTGCAGGGCCGCCGTCGCGCAGCCGGAACAGCCCATCCGGACCGCGTTCGAGAGCAAAGCCTTCCGGGCGCACCAGCTTGATCCGCCCGACGGTCGCGAGCGTCTCGGGCCCCTGTCCCTGGGCAACGACCGAGATGGATCCGTCGCTACCGATCAGCAGCGAGGTGTGCGGCGGCACCACGATCGGCCCGTCGTCTCCGAGTACCGCGTACCCGGCGCCGGTGCGGAGCTGGCCGTTCGGATCGAGCCGCAGGTCGCCAGCGCGGGTGTACGCTTCGCCGCCCCGCGTATCCTGCACCGCGATCCAGCCGTCGCCCTGCACGGCGACGTCGAGCTCGCGGCCGGTCGTGATCAGCGCGCCGGTCGATGACTGCCAGCCGACCGTGGAGGTCGTCGCGTACGCGCGGGAGTCGTAGCCGGGGCCGGCGACCGCGCGTGTCATGAACGCGGTCAGATCGGCCCGAAAGCCCGTCGTGGAGGTATTGGCGAGATTGTGGCTGTTCGCGGCCTGGGCGCGCAGGACCTCCTTCGCGCCCGACATCGCCACGTAGAGGAACTTGTCCACTCAGCGCCCTCAGCGGATGTTGATGATGGTCTGCGTGATCTGATCGGAGGTCGAGATCATCTGCGCATTCGCCTGGAAGTTGCGCTGCGACGTGATCATGTTGACGAGCTGCTCCGTGATGTCGACGTTCGAGGCCTCGAGCGCTCCCGACTGGATCAGGCCGAGGCCCGCGCTGCCCGCCACGCCGCGCAACGCCTGGCCCGAAGCGAACGTCTCACCCCAGTTGGTGTCGCCGAGCTGCTGCAATCCGTTCGGGTTCGCGAACTGCGCCAGCGCGACCTGGCCGAGCGGTGTCGTCCGGCCGGTCGTGAAAAGCGCCTGAACGACAACGCTGGCCTCGATATCGATACCGATCAGCCTGCCGGTGGTGTATCCGTTCTGCG
>CAZAWM010000044.1:0-16829 GCA_964488605.1 uncultured Steroidobacteraceae bacterium
TGCGCCGCGGCTCGTGATCGAGCTGCGCCACCTCGCCGGCAACCCGACGATCTCGCCGCTCGCCCCGCCGCGCGCGAGCGATAAAGACGATGCCGCCGCGGACGTCGAGGTCGTCGCCGCGCTGCTGGCCGATCCGACGCAGCGCGATTCGGTCAGCGCGCCACGGGTTCCGCCGCGCCGGTCGAGGCTCGTGCTCGGATCGGCGAGCGCGCTGCTCGGCGTGCTCGTCGCCGCCGCGCTGCTGCTACTGGGGCGCATCGAGCGCGTGCCACTGACCGTCGAGCCCGCCGATGCCGACGTCGGCGTCGCTGGCCTGCTGGCGTGGGCGAGTAACGAGGCTCTGTTCGCGCTGCCGGGCCGCCATCGACTGGTGGCCATGCACGAAGGCTACGCTCCGCTCGAGCGGGAGGTCGAAGTGTCCGCTGCCGAAGCCGGTCAGCGGCCGGCGCGGCTGGTGCTGCAGCTCGCCAAGCTGCCTGGCCGGCTCGCCATCGACACGGGTGGCGTGCGCGCCAGCGTGACCGTAGACGGAGCGCCGGCTGGCGAGGTTCCCGGGGAGATAGAGGTTCCGGCTGGCACGCGCACGCTGACGTTGCGCTCGCCGCGACATCTCGACCGGGTCGAGGTCGTCGAGGTGCAGGGCGGGGGCGTGCGTCAGGCGTTGACACTCACGCTGCAGACTTCCTGGGGAACTCTCGCGGTGTCGGCGCGCGTTCCTGGCGCGCGGCTCAGCGTCGATGGGGCCGAGCCGGTGGCCCTGCCAGCGCGTATCGAGCTGCCGGGCGGTGTGCACAGGCTACGTATCAGCGCCGCTGGGGCCCGCGACTGGGAGTCGAGCGTGCTCGTGCGCGCCGGTGAGACAGTTGAAATCGGCCCAGTGGAACTCGGTGCGCCGGATGCACGGCTCGCGCTGCGCTCGGAGCCTGCCGGTGCCGATGTGACGGTCGCCGGCGAGTTTCGCGGCCGCACGCCGCTGACGCTCGCTCTGCCTGCCGGTGCCGACTACGATCTGCTGGTTTCGCGCGCCGGGTACCGGCCCTGGCGGCGGCGCGTAGCCGCCGCGGCGGGCGCGGCGCTGGCGCTCGAGGCACGACTCGAGCCCGTCCTCGTTGCGTTGACCGTGCGCGGAGAGCCTGCCGACGCGGAACTGCTGATCGATGGCGTCGCGCGCGGCCGCACGCCCGTGACGCTCGACGTACTGGCCACGCGTCAGCGCGTCGAGGTGCGCCGCGCCGGGCTGCAACCTTTCGTCGCCGAGGTCGACCTGGCCGCAGGCCTCGCGCGCACGATCGAATACTCCCTGCTGCCGTTGGGCCGACCGGCCGGCTGGCGGCCACCCGAGGCCACGGTGACGAGCAGCACCGGCATTGCGCTGCGGCTCGTGCAGCCCGGCGTATTCACGATGGGCAGCGAGCGACGCGAACAGGGCCGAAGACCGAACGAGACCGCGCGCCGCGTCACGCTGAGCCGGCCCTTCTATCTTGGCGTGCGCGAGATCAGCAACGCGGAGTTCCGCCGTTTCCGCCCCGGCCATGCCTCTGGTGCGGTGTTCGGGCGCTCGATCGACCTCGATGCGCAGGCCGTCACGAACGTCGGCTGGGACGACGCAGTCGCGTACTGCAACTGGCTCTCCGAGCAGGACGATCTGCCACCGGCCTATGAGCGACGCGACAACCGCTGGGTGCCGCGCCAGCCGGTCGGCACCGGCTACCGCCTGCCGAGCGAAGCCGAGTGGGAATACGCGGCGCGGCTCGCCGGCGGCGCGCTGCGCCGCTACGGCTGGAGTGATGCGCTGCCGGTGCCGGCGGGGTACGCGAATCTCGCTGGCGGCGAGTCGGCCACGTCGCTGCCCGCGGTGCTCGACGACTACGTCGACGAGCATCCGGTCGTCGCGCCCGTCGCGAAGTATCGGCCGAGCGAGGGCGGTTTCCACGATCTGACCGGCAACGTCGCCGAGTGGGTGCACGATGCCTACAGCTCGGGACTACCGGCAACGCCGGTCACGGATCCTTTCGGTCCCGAAGTCGTTTCGAACCGGCACGTGATCAAGGGCAGTCACTGGCGCACCGCGGTGTTCAGTGAACTGCGACTCGCCTGGCGGGAGGGCGCCGATGCGCCTGCGGACTGGATCGGTTTCAGGGTGGCTCGCTATGCGGAATGAACGCCGACGACGCGATGCGAACCGGCGCACCTGGGGGCTCATCGCTGCGACCGGTCTTTGCTCGGCGCTACTGACACTCGCTACCGCCTGGGCGTTGCGCGCCCTCGCGCAGCAACCGTCCCCGGCGCCTGGCACGGCTTCAGAACCCCCGACGGCTCCGGCTGCCGACGACACAGCGGGTCCCGAAGGCGATGCGCTGCCCGGCGACGGCGAGCGCCGGGCGGCGGCGCCGCCCGCGGCCGAGGAGCCACCCGACCTGCGCGAGTCGGCCGACAACAACCTGAGCTTTCCGGTGGACATATGAACCGCAGACTGCCGAACGAATTCGTCTTCAGCATTGTCTCGCTGCTGCTTGCGACCTTGCTGGTGCATGCGCTGTACGTGCTGCACATCCGGCCGACCGCCGAGGCGATCCTCTCGGAGCAGCGCGCTCGAATGGCAGTCGAGCCCGACTACGTCGCCGGACGCTCGCTGTACGTGATCGTCAAGGACTACGAGCAGGAAGCGACGATCGTGCTGATGCTCTGGGCACTGGCGATACTTGGCTACAAGGCGCTCGCGCATCGTCGCGAGCGCGCGATGCTCGATGCGGGTCTGCTGCGGCTAGCCGAGGGGACGCGCATCCTGCCCGAGGATACGCGCGAGTACGCGCGCCAGCTCGAATCGCTGCCCGCCGAGACGCGCAACCTGCTCGTGCCGCGGGCCTTGCTCGCGGCACTGGCACGCTTCGGCGCGACGCGCAACGTGCAGGATGCCGGCGCGGTGGCGCACGGGATCTGCCAGTCCGAGGCCGAACGGCTCGACTCGGAGCTGTCGATGCTGCGCTACATCGCGTGGGCCATCCCGGCGATCGGGTTCATCGGCACCGTGCGCGGCATCGGCGACGCGCTCTCGCAGGCGCACAAGGCGGTCGGCGGCGACATCTCCGGCGTCACCGAGGGACTCGGTGTCGCCTTCAATTCCACGCTGATCGCGCTGCTGCTGTCTATCCTGCTGATGTTCCTGCTGCAGCAGCTGCAGCAGCTCCAGGAACGGCTCGTGCTCGACGCCGAGACCTACCTGGACCAGCGCGTGATTCGCAACCTGCAGGTCCGCTGAACGCACGGCCATGGGTAGCATCGCGATCGATCTCGACGACGCCTGGCTCGCGATCCAGCGCGAGGGCGATGCCGCTCCCGTGATCGCGCCGTCGGTGATCCGGGCGACGGCCGGCGAGCGCGCGGTCGGGGCATCGGCCGCCGACGAGATCCGCCTTCGTCCGCGCGAGGTGTCGACACGGCACTGGCTGCAGCTCGCCACGCACGAGTCGCTGCGCAGTTCCGCCATGCTCGCGCGCGCAGAACTGTTGGCACGGCTCGGTGGCGCCGCAGGCGGCTCGCCGGCGCTCGTGGCCGTGCCGCCGCACTACGATGCCGAGGCGCTAGGTTACGCGCTGTGGGCACTGCAGGGTGCGGGTCTTGCCGTCAGGCGGCTGGTCGACTCGGCGGCGCTACGCTGCGCGGCGCTCGGGCTCGAACGCGACGCGCTCGTGCTCGACGTCGGTCTGCATCACGTCGCGGTCGCAGCCGTTCGTGCGGGCGATGGTGTCTGCCGTCGTACGGCGGTGCGCTGGCGGGGCGGCAACGGTGCGATAGCGCTGCTCGAGGGCGCGCTGCAGCTCGTCAGCGAGGCTATGGTGCTGCGGCACCGCTTCGATCCGCTGCACGACGGGGTGACCGAGCAGGCGGTCTACGAGCTCCTGCCCGCGGCGACGACGGCTGCGGTGCGCGCCGGCCGCGCGAGCGTCGTGTTCGAACGCGCAGGGCGGCGTCTCGAGGTCGAGCTGTCTCGCGACCAGTTCGCGGCGCGGTCCGTGCCGACCCTTCGCGAGCTGTTGGCGTTTGCGCACGAACTGCGGCCGGCCGGCGCGGCCGTCGACGTCGTTATCGGCGAGTGGCTGGCGCGCTGGCCCGGTGCGGTCGAACAACTCGAGGAACTGCGCGACTGCCCGCTGCACGTCCTGCCCGAGGGTTTTGCGGCGCGCGCCGCTGCCTTGCTCGATCCGGCCGAGGGCGGTGGCAAACCTGCGAGCGATGCGCCGGTGTGCCTGTCGCGCCGCATCGCGGTTTTCGCTGCACCGCTGCGGGTGCCCACCGACGAGCCGCGCCGCCTCGGTGCAACGGTGGCGCAAGCGCAGGCGCCTACGCACCTGCTGCACGCCGGGCGCGCCTATGCGCTGCGCGGCGAAGGGCCGCTCGAGATCGGCCGTGCGCCCGACGCTCGCGGGATCGCCCTGCCCGATGGCATGGCGGGCCTGTCGCGGCTGCACTGCACGCTGCGCGAGGAGGGTGGCGAGGTCGTGCTCATCGACCATAGCCGCTACGGCAGCTGGGTCAACGGTGAACGCGTCGCGGGACGCGTGCGGCTGCGTGCCGGCGACTCGCTGCGCATCGGTGATCCGGGTGTCGAGTTCGCGCTGATCGCAGTCGGCGCGGACGCGATCCCCGCGCCGCGTTGAGAGACCGGCATGGCCCGCCGGCGCAACGCCGAACTTTTCTCAATGTCGTTCCTCGACGTGATCTGCTGCGGCTTCGGTGCCGTCATTCTTCTCTACACGATCATCAGCGCGCAGAGCGGCCTCGAGCGTATACGCCTGACCGAGGATCTGACGGCCGAGGCAAACCGTCTGCAGGAAGAGGTCGAGCAGGGCACGAGGGACCTCGTCGTGCTGCGCAACACGCTCGAGCAGACCGAGAGCGAGACTGCCAGTGCCCGCTCGCGAGCGAAGCAGCTCATCGAGGAGCTGCAGCGGGAGCGCGAGGGCGCGCGCGACGAGGCAGAGACGCTCGCGAGGCGCGAGCGCATCGAGAAGCTCAAGGCTGATGTCAAGGCACTCGAGGAATCGACACGGCGCCTCGAGGCTAGCGCACAGCAGCCCATGCCCCGCGGCGAGTTCACCGGAACTGCACGCACGCGGGCCGATCGGCGCTATGTAACGGGGTTGGTCATCAAAGGGCGGCGCGTCTTGGTGCTCGTCGATCGATCGGCGAGTATGGTCTCGGACGACCTCGTCGAGATCATCCGGTTGCGCAACACGCCTGAGGCACGCCGCCGCGAAGCGCAGAAGTGGCGTCGGGCGACCGATATCGTCAATTGGCTGCTCGGTCAGATACCGAAGACGACGCTCTTCCAGGTCTTTGTGTACAACACCACGGCCGTTCCGCTGATCCCCGAGACCGGCGGGCAGTGGCTTGACGCGGGGGACGCTGCGCAGTTCGATCGCATGGTGCGCGCGCTCGATCAGCTGACGCCCGCGGATGGAACCAGTCTGATCAACGCGCTGCGCGCCGCGCGGCAGATGTCGCCGCGACCGGACCAGATCGTCCTGGTGACGGACGGCATGCCGACCCAGGGCGCCACGCCGCCCGCCCTGCGACGTTTCGTCGATGTCGACGGTCGCGCGCGGTTGTTCGACGAGGCGGTCCGGACGATGGGTCGCGACATTCCTGTCGACGTGATACTGCTTCCGCTGCGGGGCGATTTGCCCGCGTCCCATCGCTACTGGATGTTTGCCCGGGACACCGGTGGCGCTTTCCTGATGCCATCGAAGGATTGGCCGTGAAGCTTCGGCGCCGCGACACCGCGGTGTTCTCGCTGTCGTTCCTCGACGTAATCTGCTGCGGCTTCGGCGCCATCATCCTGCTGCTCGTGCTGTCGGAGTTCGGCCAGCCGATCCAGATCGAGAAGTCGCGCCAGGACCTGTCCGGCCTGGTCAAGCGGCTGCAGGACGAACTCGCCGAGATCCGCGGCGAGACCGAGCGGCTGCAACGCGAGATGCGGGGCCGGATCGATGCACTACAGCGTGAGCGGCTCAATCTCGCGCGTGTCGGCGGCGACCTGTCGAGGATCCAGGGCCAGTTCGAAGCCTCGCGGCAGGAAGCCGCAGTCAGCAATATCATCGAGAGGGAGCTGCTGTCGGCCTATCGGGAACTCGAGGCCCGAAACCAGGAGGCGAGCGTCATGGCGCGCGCGCGCCGGCGCCTGCCGACCGAGGCCGTCGGCGGCATCCCGGTCGATAGCGAATACGTGATCTTTCTGATCGACACCTCGGGCAGCATGCAGTCGAACCATTGGGACACGGCCGTCGAGGTCATGCAGGAGATCCTCAACATTTACCCCCGTCTCAGAGGCGTACAGATCGTCGACGACAACGGTCGCGAGTTGTTCGCCGGCAGCCGCGGTCGCTGGCTCGAAGACAGTCCGGAGCTTCGTCGACGGATCGTCGACCGCATGCGCGACTGGCGCGCATTCAGCGACTCCAATCCCGCCGATGGCATCGAGATCGCGATCCGCAATTACTGGTCGGCCGACCGGCGCATCAGCATCTACGTGCTTGGCGACGAGTTCACGGGCGAGTCGTTGCAGCGGGCGCTCGATGCGGTCGCGAAGGTGAATCCGCGGGACGAGACGGGCCGGCGCCGAGTGCGCATTCATGCGATCGGCTTCCCGTACGGCGGCGGCATGACGCCGTTTACAAACATCCGGTTTTCGGCCCTAATGCGCGCCATGTGCGACCAGAACGACGGCACGTTCGTGGGACTGACCAACGTGCAGGCCTGCACCGCCTACGTCGAGGTCTTCGGCCAGCGTCGCTGCGTGGGGCGCAGTCGATGAGAAGGTCGGCAGCCGAACGGCCCACGCCGTCGTGCGTTCGCGGCCTGGCGTTCAGTGCCGCGCTGCTGCTCGGCGGTTGCGGCGGCGTACAGATCGCGCCCGTTCCGGTGATCCCGAAGGCGCTGGTCGTCGCCGCGCCGGTCAAGGTCGGGGTCGTGATCGGCGGCGATATGCGCAACTTCGCGCATAGCGAGACGCGCGGCGGGGTGTCGTGGAATATTGCGCTTGGCCCGGGCCATGCCGCACACATGCGCGCCCTGTACGCGGCGGGCTTCCGCGAGGTCGTGGAGTTTCCCGACCTCGAATCCGCGCGTGCCGCACCGGGTCTCAGCGCGATCTTCGAGCCGCGCATCGACCAGTACTCCTTCGCGACGACGCGTGATACGGGCGGCGAGTACGTTGCCGTCACGATCCGCTACCGCATCAACGTGTTCGCGCCCGATGGCGCGCCCGTGGAATCGTTCACGTTGACCGGCTATGGCAGCGGTCCGGGCGGCGGGCTGCGCAGTGGCGAGCCGCTCGCCATGGCGACGCGCAACGCGATGCGCGACGCGACGGCGAAGTTCCTGACGCAGTTCCCGGCGCAGCAGCTCGCGCAGCGACTTGCGCGCGGCGAATCGCTGGTCGGCGCCACACCGGCGGCGGCCGGGGCCGCCGCCGGATTCGTCGTCGAGGCCGTCCCGATTCGCGAGCCGCGGCGGCCGCCACCGCCCGTCGTCTCACGTTGATCCAGGGGTCTGCTCGGCGGGTGACGAATCCGCCGGCGCGGCGTTCGCGCGCCTGACCAGCACGCGCTCACGGAGCAGGACCCCGGTCGTTGCTACCGGTTCGCCGTTCTCTAGCCGTGGCGCGTAGCGTGCCTTGCGCACCGCGAATGCGACGGCGCGCTCGGCGGCCGGCGGCGCGTCGGTCGCGGCCGTTTCCACGCCCGAAACTCGCCCGTCCGCCCCGACGGTGAAGCGTACTTCGACGAAGCGCTCCTCGAACTCCTCCGGGCGGCTCGGCGAGGCGCGACTGACCGAGATGCTGGGCGGACGATAGGCTAGGCGGCGCGGCGCCGTCAGCGGCGTGCGCGCGTCGGCGCCGGCCACGGTGGCCTCGTTCCAGCCCTGACGATAGGCTTCATGGGCGCGGCTGGTCGCACCGCTGATCAGATACCAGTCGCCAAGCTCGATCAGGGTCGCGGCGCGCGCCGTGGCGTCCGGCGGACGCTGCCGCGCCAGCGCGTCGAGCGCTAGGCGCAGCGCGCGTTCCCCGTCCGGATTGAGCCGGCCCTCGTTGCTCGGCCCCGCGGGGGCGAGCGGATCGTTGTGCGCGGCTTCCTGATCCTCCGGCCCATAAAGGAACTCCAGGTAGTAAGTGCGCGCCAGGCCGCGCAGCGCGGCAACGGTGAGGACGCTACCGCGCCCGGCCTGGCTCTCTGCGAGCTGTAGCGCGCGCGCGTACAGGCCGCGCGCTGTGGTGTAGCGGCCGACGCGCTCGTACCAGTGGGCGAGCCGGTCCAGCGGATCGAGCAGGCGCAGATCGTTGCGTCCCCAGGCCGATTCAGCGACCCGGAACGCATACTGGCTCTCCTTCTCGGCGTCCTGCAGGCGATCCAGCGCGATGTAGGCCTCGATCAGCGAGTCCAGGGTCTCGAGCTGCTCGACCGTGAACAGGCCGTCGAGATTGCGCATCAGATCGACCGCGCGCTTGAGCGACGCTGCGCTCTCGGCATACTGGCGCGTGGCGAGATAGGTTTCACCGAGACCCTGCAGCGGCCTGATCAGTGCGCGGTCGGCGCCGGCGAGCTGGCCGTCGACAATGCGCACCGCGCGCGCGAACGCGAGCTCTGCCGCCGCATAGTCGCCGAGCCGGTAATGGACGGTGCCGAGGTTCGAGAGCGGATTGACGAGTTCGCGGCTGTCGGCGCGGTAGCGCGCTTCGGTCAGGGCGACCAGGCGTTCGGCCGCAACACGCGCGGCGGCGTAGTCGCGTGCGTCGAAAGCGGCGCGGAACTCGCGGTAGGTGGCAACGCGCTCGTCGGTCGGCGCCTCGGCGACGGACGAGGCGGCCGCGGGCGCCGTCGCACCGGTGGCGGCGCTCGTCGGTGACGTCGGGGCCGGTTCGGGCTGCTGCGGCCAGGCCGGCACCCCCGGCAGACTGAACAGTACGGCGACGACGAGCGTGCCGGCCGCCCGGTTCACCGCGCACCTCGGGCGTGGCGCGGTCCCTCGCCCAGCCTCAAGGCTTCTCGAAGAGGTAGTGTGACACCAGCCACTCTCGCCCGCCGCCATAGCCCCACAGCTCCGCACACGACATGAAGAACACCCGCCAGTAGACCCACCACCTCAGGGACTGTTCCGCCCCATAGGCCTCGGCAAGGACCGGCATCACCGTGTCGCGCCGCGCGTCCATGTTCTGCAGCCAGGCCTCCGCCGTCAGCTGGTAGTGCCTGCCGTCGACGTGCCAGTGGTCGACGAGGCACACGTCCCGCTGGAAGTAGTGCAGCAGATCGTCGCTCGGCATGATGCCGCCGGTAAAGAAGTACTTCGCCATCCAGTCCGACTCGTCCCTGACCTCGAACGGATAGGCGAAGCGGGAGTGCGTGAAGTTGTGCACGAACAGCGTCGCGCGCCTTCCCATCCACGAGGCGATGCGCGCGAGCAGCACCTCGTAGTTGCGCATGTGCTCGAACATCTCGACCGAGACGACACGGTCGAACACCGTGCCAGGCGGAAACTCGAGCCGGTTGACGTCGCAGGTGACGACCTCGAGGTTCCGGAGCCCCCGCTCGGCCGCGCGTCCGTCGATGAACTGCTTCTGGGTGCGCGAATTCGAGACGGCCGTGATGCGTGCTTTGGGGTAGCGCTCGGCCATCCAGAGCGACAGCGAGCCCCAGCCGCAGCCGAGCTCGAGGATGCGTTCGCCGTCGGCGAGCCGGGCGCGCTCGCAGGTCAACTCCAGCATCCTCGCCTCGGCCGCATCGAGATTCGCCGCGGCGTTCGCGACGTCGAACGAGTCGAAATAGCAGCTCGAGTACTTGAGGTGCCGGCCCAGAACCTGCTGGTAGAACGCGGTCGGCACCTCGTAGTGCTGTTCGTTGGCTTCGGCAGTGTGGATCGCGATCGGGCTCTCACGCAGCCGCCGCACGAGCGTCATCAGGTGCGCTTGCTGCCGCTCGGGATCACCCTTGTCCTCTTCGGCCAGGCGTTGGGCGAGGAGCACACGTATGCGGCGGCGGATCAGCCAGTCGGGGACGACATCGCGCTCGAGCATGCGCATCGAGAACGAGGATGCGGGTGTATCGGCGGCAATCGTATTCATCTCGGTTCGGAGCGGTTTGCGTTGGCCATCTGCGCGGCTGCTCTGATCATCAGCGGCCGGAAGGCCCGATAGAGCGTCCAGATCAGCACGGGGCCGATCGCGATCCATCCGACCGCCGCGTGGACGATGGCGTCCCACAGTACCATGATCGCGTGCCATGCGCCCTGCCCGAGGATCTCGAGCCCGGCGGCGATCGTAAGCGGTTGCGCAGGGGCGCCGGTCAGCCACTCCCCGACTCGGACGAACGGGATGATCAGCGCAAGCTGCAGTGGCGAAACCAGGTAATTGACGAGTTGGATCGCCGGCAGGTTGAGCCGCAGCAAGAGCGCCAGCAGCGTCAGCAGCGGTGTCGACACACCGAGTACCGGGAAGATGCCGATCCCCGTACCGAAAGCGAGCGACTGCGCGAGCTTGTCCGGTGTGATGCCCTGGCGCAGCAGCGACAGCATAGGCGCGACGACGCGCCGCTGCAGGAATGCGCGCATGCTCGAAACCTTCAGGGATTGCGCGTGATCAGCAGATCCGCGGTCGGTCGCCCGGGCGCAAGCCGCTGGATCTGCAGTAGCACGTAGGCGGCCATCGCCATGTTTCCGAGCAGCATGATGGCGACGAACCAGCCGACGCGAGGTACCCAGCGCTGCTCCTTGTAGAAGACCCAGACGTAGAACGTCAGGAAGCCGTAGTAAGCGTCGATCAGCGTAGCGATCGTCCACCAGCGATCGGGTCCATCGAGCAGGCCCCGCCACTCCCAGACGGCCTGCTGGGAGCTGGCCCAGGAGGTGTATGCGAGCAGCGTCACGAAGATGAAACCGAACACGATGCGCAGGACGTTCTTGCTCATGGCATGTCCCTTCGGGATCGCGGGCGCCGCGGATCCAGCGGGCTGAGCCCCGCGCCGCATATGGGCTACTTCTTCTTGGCGGCGACCCTGGTCTTGGTCCTGTTCGGCGTCCTGGCAGTGATCTCGGTGGCCGTCGTGCGGCGCAGGTCGGCCGCATGGGCGCGAGCGTAGCTCTGGACGTCCTTGAACTTGCCGCTCGCATCACGCACCGCGTAGAGCTTCTTGCCGGTGCGGCTGCGCAGGACCGTTCGCTTCGATTTCGCCATGTTAAAGAACTCCTGAGTGGGACTTTCGACGTTTGGACGCTACGCGCGGCGTGGTCGCTCGTCAATTGCGCGTGCCGCGTGCACCAGCAGCGCACCGTAGGTTACCAGCAGCAGTGACGTTGGATCGGCCACGCGTCCCGCGATGAAGCACTGTGCGAGCTCGACGACCACAGCGACCGCCAACACGATCAGCGTGGCGCGTCGCGGGCCGAAGCGGCTGCCAGCGCCGACCCAGACGGCGCCGATCCAGAGGAAAACATGGATCAGTAGGCCCGGCATGCCGGGCGAGTCTTGCCCCGAGAGCAGTCCAACGAAGGGTCGCCAGTCGATGGCATTGACCTGCCCGGTGAACTGCCACGGCGACGTACCCGCGACCAGCAGCGCAGTGAGTATCCAGATCAGTAGCGGCGTTTGTGCGCTGCGGTGGTCGCGCCGGCGCAGCCAGGCGACCAAGGGCACCGCGAGCATGGCGGCAAGACACTGGTCGATGGTCAGCGTCTGACCCACGAACAGCAGACGCAGCAGTAGCGAGGTTGCCAACACGCCCGTGAAGAGCGGCCAGAACGTCTCGCGCCGGACCAGCGTGCGCAGTATGGCGGAGAGCACTAGCACGCACGCAAAATAGGTCGCGAATCGCTCGATCTCGAAGCGCGCTGCGAGGGCGGCATCGATCGCCCGCTCGATGAGGCTCCAGCGCAGGCGCGGGAAGAAAGGCGCGGCGTGCGCGGCCAGCCAGAGCACGAGCAGCAGCGCGAGCGCGGGACTGACCTGGAGTCTGCGCAGTCGCGCCGCGAGGCCGGCGCCGCTGCGTTGCGGCTGGACGCCGGCGAGGATCGCGCCCGCGGCGCCGCTGGCGCAGTTGAGCGCGAAGTCAGCGAGGCTCGGCACGCGCACCGTCACCCACTGCTGAAGTATCTCGACGCCGAGGGAGAGTCCGGCGGCACCGAAGCTGCCGAGCGCGGCGGCGCTCAGCGCACCGACCCGCGTACGTAGCAGGCGGGTCGCGGCCCAGCCGATCGGTACGTACGCGAGCAGATTGACGAGCAGATCGCGGCGCGTCGGCGTGCGCCAGGAGAGCAGGGCACGGAGCAGAGGCTCGGCGGAGTCGACCGGAGCGAAGGTGAAGGGGTAGAGCGAGGCGCAGAGCACGAGCAGCGAATACGTCGCCAGCGCCCAGCCGAGCAGACGTGCGTTGGCTAGTTCGTGCGCATCGCTCGCGGGGCGGCTTGAGGGTGTGATCGAGTTCACGTCGATACGGGGTCGCGTGGCGCCGCCGCGCAGAAGGTGATCAATTCCACTTAACGCCCGGCAAGTCTAACGTCAAATTACCGAGGCCATGCGAATCCTGACCCAGATTGCCCGCAGCCGCGCCTACCGCCAGCTAGCACTGCTGCTCGCGGCCTGCGTGCTGCTGCCGCTACTCGTGGTGGCGGTCCTCGGTGGGCGCGAGTTCGGCGCCGGCGTCCGCGAGCGGCAGGCGCAGTCTCTGTCCGACGACGCGCGCTCGCTGGGGCAGGCCGTAGCGACGCGCGTGGCCGCCGCCGACGCGCTGGCGGCCGGACTGATCGCTGTCGCCGATCTCACCGATCCGGTCTCGCTGCGCGCCGCGACCGCGCGTTCGGGAGTGTTCGCACGGGTGCTGACTGACGAGGCGGAGCTGGCCGCCGTGCCGCCCGTTCGGTCAGAGAGCCCCGGCTCGACTGCAGCGCTCATGACAACCGCCACCACGGTGGCGGGGAACGGCAGCGTCTACATCGCACGCCGTCTCGGGTCACCGCAGCGCTCAGGGCGGCTCGTCTACTTCGAGATCGCACCGCGCTGGCTATGGCAGGAAGTGGACCTCCATGCGCGCGCCGCGGTCGTGACCGACGCAGCGGGCACCGTGCTGCGCCACTCGGTGGCCATGCAGGCGCTGCCGGAGCCGGCGCGCATTGCCGCAGACGCGGCAGTCGGCGCAAGCCGCGGTGGGATTGGGCCGCGGGCGCTGTCCTGGCAGGCGGGGCAGCAAACGTGGCGTGGCGCTGTCGCGACGCCTGCATGGCCCGCGACGCTCGCCGTCGATCGACCCTGGAACGTCGCGGTTTACGAGCCGGCATCCCCCGCGGCTGCAGCAGGCTTCGACGCGCTTCTGCCCGCTGCGCTGACCGCGCTGACCGTGGCGCTCGCGCTGGTGCTCGCGGGCGTGGTCTGGATTGGCGCGCGGCGGCTCCCGTTCCTGAGCGAGATCGAGGCCGCGATCGCGCGATTCGGGGTCGGCAGTCTCGTGCCGCTGGACCGGGCGCGTCAGCCGGCAGAACTCGTCGCTTTGGCGGACGCCGTCAACGCGGCCGGCGCCCGGCTCCACGCGGAGGTCCGCGCTCTCGAGATCCTGAGCGAGATAGATCGGCAGCTGCTGGCCGCGACCGAGCTCGAGCCGGTGCTCGATTCGATCCTGCAGCGTGTCACCGAAGTCACTCGTTGCAACGCCGTCGGCATCGCGCTGCTCGACGGGGACTCGCCGACACACGGGCGGGTCTATGCGGCCTCGGCCGCGAGGCTCGACCTGCCGGTCTCCCGGGTCGAATTCGATCCGGAGATGATCGATAGTCTCGCCGCCGCCGACGAGGCCATCACGATCGCACGCTGCGAGGAGGGGCGGCACAGCTTCCTGACGCCGCTGCGCGAGCTCGGCTGCGAGTTCTTCTGGGTCTGGCCCGTCGGCGCTGGCAGGCGGCTCGGCGCGGTGCTGGCGATCGGGTTCCGCGAGGCGCCTGCGACGGACCCGCGCATCGCCCGCTGGGGCTCGGGCTTCGCCGAGAGGCTGGCGATCGCGCTGTCGAAGACCGCGCGCGACGAGCATCTTTACCGTCAGGCGCACTTCGATCCGCTGACTTCGCTGCCGAACCGGCTGCTGTTCCGCGACCGGCTCGAGCAGGAGCTCGCCAGCGTCAGCGACGGTCGCGGGCGCGGTGCGCTCCTGTATGTCGACCTCGATCATTTCAAGCGCGTGAACGACAGCGTCGGGCATGCTGCCGGAGACCAGCTACTGCAGGTCGTCGCGCAGCGGCTGCGTGCCTGCGTCAAGGACGGTGATACCGTCGCAAGGCTCGCGGGCGATGAGTTCACGATCATCCTGCGCAACGTTCCGGACCCGGAGTCGGCTTCGGTAGTCGCCGAGCGCATCATCGACTCTATCGGCATGCCCGTGAACCTCGGCGGGCGTGACCACTACGTGCAGGCGAGCGTGGGCATCACGCTGTTCCCTGACGACGCGAGTGGGATCGACGAACTGATGCGCAATGCCGACCGCGCCATGTATCGAGCCAAACAGCAGGGCCGTAGCCGCGCCGTGTTCTTCGACCGCAATCTGATGACCAGCCGGTTCGAGACCTCGCATAGCGGGCTCTATCGAGCATTGCGGCGGCGCGAGTTCTCACTGTACTACCAGCCGCAGTTCAGCCTCGCCGACGGCCGCCTCGTCGGCCTCGAGGCGTTGCTGCGCTGGCAGACACCGCGCGACGGCACACGCACTCCGGAGGAGTTCGTTCCGGCCGCAGAGACCAGTGGGCTGATCGTCGATATCGGCGGCTGGGTGCTGGATGCAGCCTGCACACAATGGGCGGTCTGGCGCGAGCAGGGCATCGCGCCAGCGCGACTGTCGGTCAACGTGTCAGTGCAGCAGCTAAAGTCCGCCGAGTTTCCTCGCAACGTACGGCGCGTCCTGGACAAGTACGGCATTCCGCCGCAGGTCGTGGAGATCGAGCTCACGGAATCGGTGTTCGCGGACGAGGCGGCTGGCGCGTCGATGCGTCAGCTCGCCGAAATCGGCGTCCGGCTTGCGCTCGACGATTTTGGAACCGGCTATTCTTCGTTGAACTACCTTCGCCAGCATCCGATCGACGTCATCAAGATCGACCGCTCGTTTCTCGAGGAAGTGCCGCTCGACGACTCCGCGGCGACGCTGACCGGGACCATCATCAGCATGGCCCATGCGCTCGGCAAGGAAGTCGTCGCTGAGGGCGTCGAGCGCGTCGAGCAGCTCGACTTTCTGCGCGAACGTGGCTGCGACTATGCCCAGGGTTACTACCTCGCGCGCCCTCTGACCGTCGCCCAGGTCGGCGATCTGCTGCACACTCAGCACGCGCTGCGGGATTCCGCCGGCATCGGAGCGCTGCGCGAAGCAGGTTGAGGCTGAAGCGCCGTGCCACATCGCCAACGGGTCGCGCCGCTGATCGCCATTGTGTCGCTTGGCGGCTGTGCGGTCTCGCCGCCGCCTCAACCCAATGGCGGTCCTGTCGCGGCGCCGCCGGCCCCAGCCGCCGGCGTCGCCGAAACCGATGCCGGCGCGCGCGTAGCGAGTGCTGCGCTCGCGCACCTCGGCGCCCCGTACCGAGCTGGCGCAGCGGGGCCCGACGCCTTCGACTGCAGCGGACTCGTGCACTTCGTGCATCGCGGAATCGGCCTCAGCGTGCCGCGGACAGCCGCCGCGCAGCGACTCGCCGCGACGCCAGTGCCGCCCGAAGAGCTGCGCGCGGGCGATCTCGTATTCTTCCGGATGGGCGGCGCGCAGATCGACCATGTCGGAATCTACGACGGCGACGGCCAGTTCATTCACGCGCCCGGACCGGGCCGAGGTGTCGAGCGCGCCCGGCTCGATGCGCCGTGGTTCTTCGGTCGCTTCGCCGCGGCCGGCCGGCTCTGGCCGTCGGCGGCCACCGTGCGCTGAGCAGACGCGGCCGCGAACGACGAACTCGCCTCTCGCGATCACTGCGGCGCGTTATGTCCTGTCGCAGTATGGCAACGGCGGCATATCGCCACCCGACTGTGATCGATGACACATGCATTTAACTTGACGTCTTCGGTATTCGCTTTGACACTGCGACTCGTGAGCTGAAGGGCAAACCTGCCGCGAGGCGGGGACGCAAAGCCTCCGGTCCGCCGCGGGCGGATAGCGGGGCTGCCGCACGCTGGTGCGCGCGACCTCCCGCACCTCGTCTGCCCACCGTTCACCAGGGACAGTCATCGGGGACTCCAGCATCATGTCGCAACCGACATCATCGGCTGTGGGAGCCGCGCCGTCCGCGGCGATGGGTCCTTACGTCATCAACCTCTGCGCGTCGATGACTCCGATGGCGCTGACCCGTCCCACGGCGCCGGAACTCGCGCGATTCACGTTCTTCGTCAGCCGGCGGCGCGAGGAAGGCCGCGAGCGCTTCCGCTTGCACATGGGTTATTTCCAGACGCGCGAGGAAGCCGAGCAGTTGCTCGCGCTGATCCGCGATCTCTATCCGGCGGCCTGGGTCGGTGAAGCGCCGGGCAAGCGGCTCGCCGCGCGTGAATCCGCGAAAGGCGCGCCGTCGGCGAGGCCGGTCGCTGCCACGGGCGCCGCGGTCGGGAACACGCCGGCCACCAGGGCGACGGACGCGAAGGCGGCGGCCGGCGCATCGCCCGCTCGGCCGAACGCGACGGCCGCGAACGCGCGCAAAGCCCCTGCTGCGGCGGGTCGTGCAGCGGCAGCGCCAAAACCCGGGTCGCCGGCGCCCGCGGCGGCGCACGGAGCCTCGACGCCGACGCCCGCCGCGCGGCCCGCCGTTTCGGCGAACGCGGAGCGCCGCTCGGTAGC
>CAZAWM010000045.1:0-16770 GCA_964488605.1 uncultured Steroidobacteraceae bacterium
CCAGTCGCGACTCGGACCTGCGGCTCGCCGTGACGATGACCTCCGATGGTAAAGCCCCGGATTCCGCGCCGGAGGGGCCGGCGACGGCGGCCTCGACGCGATGGGCGAGCGCGCCGAGCAGCAGCATGACCGACATTCGCGGCAGCACGGCCAGTTCGGCTCGAGGGCGCATCGGGCCATTATCCGTGAAGCCGGCTGGGGCTGGTATTCTGCCGCCCCATGAGCGGACTGGCTGTCAGGCCCGGGCGGGCGAGCGCCGCGCGCAGCGCGCGCGACATGGCACTGCTGATGCTGGTATGCGCTCTTGCCGCCGCTGCGACGGCCAGGGCCGCGCCCGAGACTACGCCTGGCGCTCCGGCCGTCCGGCCGCGCGTCGGCCTCGTGCTTTCGGGTGGCGGTGCGCGCGGTATGGCTCATATCGGGGTGCTGCGGCGTCTCGAGGAACTGCGCATTCCGATCGACGCGATCGCCGGCACGAGCATGGGCGCCGTGATCGGCGGGCTCTATGCGAGCGGTCTCGATGCAGCCCGCATCGAGACCGTGATGACCTCGGTCGACTGGCAGGACGCGGTACGCGACCGCCCACCGCGTGCTGATCTGACGTTCCGACGCAAGGCAGAGGACCAGAACTTCCTCGTGCGCTTCCCGCTCGGGTTGCGCGGTGGCGCCTTCAAGCTGCCAAAGGGGCTGGTCCAGGGTCAGAAGCTCACTCAGCTGCTGCGCGAGCTCACTCTGCCCGTCGCCGACGTAGCGACCTTCGACGAGCTGCCGACTCCGTTTCGAGCCGTCGCGACCGATCTCGAGACCGGCGAGGCCGTGATCCTCGATCGCGGCGACCTGACCCGAGCGATGCGCGCGAGCCTGTCCGCTCCGGGCGTGTTCGCGCCGGTCGAGTACGATGGGCGCCTGCTGGTCGATGGTGGACTCGTCGAGAACCTGCCGATCGATGTCGCGCGCGCAATGGGTGTCGACGTCGTGATTGCTGTCGACGTGAGCTTTCCGCTACTGCCGCGGCGCCGCCTCGACTCGGTGCCGACGATCTCCAATCAGATGCTCGCGATCTTCGTCCGGCGCAACGCCGAGCGGCAGCGCCGCTCGCTCGGTGAGCGCGACGTGCTCATCGATCCGGCCCTCGGTGAGGCGTCGAGCTTCGACTTCTCGCAGATCGCGCGAGCGATCGAGCTCGGGCGAGTGGCGACCGAGCGGCAGGCGGCGCGGCTCGCCGCCCTCGCGCTCGACGAGGCGGGCTACTCCGCCTGGCTCGCGAGTCGCGCCGGTCCGCGCAAGCCGGCGCCGACTATCGACTACGTCGCGGCGGCCGTGGGTTCCGAGCGCTACGCGCCCGCACTGGTCAGCCGCTTCGGCGACCTCGTCGGCCGGCAGGCGGACGCGAGCGAGCTCGCCGCGCGCGTCACGCGCTTCTACGGCCAGGGGAATCTCGAACTGCTCGATTACCGGATCGCCCAAGAGGGCGGGCGTCACGGACTGGTGCTCGAGGCCCGGCGCAACTCGTGGGGGCCGAACTACGTGCGCTTCGGTCTGAATCTGCAGGACGACTTCGAGGGCAATTCGAGTTTCAATGCGGCCGCGCGATTCGTGCTCGCCGAGCTGACGACCCGCGGCGCCGAGTGGGTTTGGGACCTGCAGGTCGGCGAGTCGCCAAAGGTGGCCACCGAGCTGTTCATGCCGCTCGACGCCCAGGCGCGCTATTTCCTGATGCCGCTTGCTCGCGTCGAGCTGCGCAACGTGCCGCTGATCGAGGATGGCGAGCGTCTCGCCGAGTATCGTCTGCGCCGTTTCGAGCTCGGCGTCGATGCCGGTCGCGAACTCGGCGACTGGGGCGAGATCCGCATCGGGCTACGGCGCGAAACCGGCAGCTCCAAGGTGCGGCTCGGCGACCCGTTGCTGCCCGAGAGCGAGTTCGACCTGCGCCAGTATTTTGCCCGCTTTTCCTACGACCGCCTCGACGATGTGAATTTTCCGAGGCGCGGCCAGTCTTTCGCGCTCGAGTGGCGCGGCGAAAGTCGGAAGCTCGGCTCGAGGGGCGACGCAGACGTGCTTTCGGCCGACTGGCTCGTTGCCGCTTCGCGCGGCCGCAATACGGCTGCTTTCTGGGCTTCGGCCGGCACCAACATCGGCAGCGGCGCCGGGGTGCGCTCGCTGTTCCCGCTCGGCGGTTTCCTGAACCTGTCGGGGCTCGCGCCGGATGCGATCAGCGGCGAGCACTTCGCGATCGCTCGGACCCTGTTCTATCGGCAGATTGGTCGGGGCGGCGAGGGCTTTCTGAACGTGCCTGCCTATCTCGGACTGTCGCTGGAGGTCGGCAATGTCTGGGATCGACGCGCCGACATCTCGTGGGGTTCTGCCGAGCGGCACGGCAGCCTCTTCCTTGGCTTCGACACGCTGGTCGGCCCCGTGTATCTGGGCACCGGTTTCTCCGACGGCGGCGAGACGGGCTTCTACCTGTTTCTGGGCAGGACCTTCTAGGGCGCGCGGGCGCGCCCGGCGCGGCACCGGGCCATCCTGTTCAGCGCGCGCGGCTCTCGGCGAGCTTCTCGACCTTCGAGAAGACCAGTGCCGGGGCGTCGCCGCGCCGCGAGTACTCGTGTTCGCGGCTCATCTCGGCAAGCGCAGCGTCACGTTCGGCGACCGTCTCGAACCAGTGGGTCCGGCTCCAGTCGGGCCCGAGCAGCCTGGCGAACGGATCGCCCGGGCGCAGTGCGACGCGGACTCCATAGGGACGCGGGCGACCACTGTCTGGCTGACGGAGATTGTGGGCGTGGCAGGCGGGCATCGGCCGGAAAAGGGTACTACAGCTGTCGATCACCGGCACCCTCGCGGTCCGACCAGCGCAGCAGGCGCCGCGTCACGAACCGGTAGACGCGCTTGCCGGTCGACATCCAGATCCGCGCGACGAGCGACGGCGTGGCGAGGATACGTCGCTCGCGCGCCGTCAGGCGCGCCGGCAGGTAGTTCCTCTTATGCTTGAGCAGATGTCGCAGGTCGTCGTGCGCAAGGCTTCGGAACAGTCGGGTCGGACGGTCGCGGCACAGCGCCAGCTGGAAATCGACGAGCGCTGGCAGGCCCGCCGGCGTGACCAGCCAGTTCGGTTCCTTCGCGGTATCGTTGTGCACGACGCCGCGCGCGTGCAGGCAGCGGAGCAGTCGCAGCGCCTCGCGGAAGTACTCGGGGTCTCTGGGGCGGGCTACATGCATCGGCTCTCCGTCGATCCACGAGCGCAGCGTTTGCTCCCGGCTCGCCTCGAGCACCCGAGGCACGTACGGCAGGCCCTCGAGTCGACGCAGCGCGCGGACCTCGCGTCGGGCGAGATGCCGCGCCAGCCAGCGCAGCCAGGGACGCGCGGCGCCGAGGTCGCGAGCGACCAGTCGGCCGCGAACCGGATCGTCCAGCAACAGCACGCGTCCAAACAGATCCTGCTTGAGCTGGCGCGTCACGGCAGCGGCAGCAGCAGCGGCGTGAGGCCGGCATCGCGGAGCGAGCGTGACAGCACGATCAGAGCGAGCAGCAGCAGCATCGCGCCGGCGTCGAGAAAGGCCTTCCAGAGTATGCGCGGCTGGATTTCGAGCCTCTCTGGCGGCCGCGCGGCGCCCAACGCCGCGAGCCTCGGGCGGAAAGCAGGCGTGCTCGCCAGGTAATCGGCATAGCGCGTGCCGTGAAGGGACAGCAGCGATTTCTCCTCGGCGCGTGCTGCCCGGGCCAACAGCGATGCGACGACGAGCACCGCGATCAGCGTCAGCGCGATCGACCCGGTCGCAAGGCCGAGCCCGGCGGCGGCGAGAATGGAGAGCGCATAGAGCGGATGGCGACACAACGCATACGGGCCGGTGGTGACGAGTACGGCGTCCTTGCGTCCCGCGACGAACACCGAGCACCAGATGCGGCCGAGCGTCGCGGCGCCGACGACCAGCCAGGCCAAGGCCTGCGTAAGCCCGGAAGCGAGCGCAGCCCCCGGGTGCGGGCCCGCGACGGCGGCCACGAGCCAGAGCCCGAGATAGAAGACCAGGGTGATACGCAGGCGCGGTGTGCTGGCGGAGACCGTCATTGCGGCTGCTACGATACCTTGAACTCCGGCGCGGCAGTCCTCAGACTTCGACGCGACGCTGCCGCCAGGAGGGCGACATGGGTCTGTTCCGCCGCAAGTCCGAGATGGTCTCTGCCGAGGAAGCGCTGCCGGGGCGAGCCGTCCCACTGTCCGTTCCCGCGCGCCATTTCGTCAACGGCAAGCCGCTGCAGCCCCCATTCCCCGAGGGACTCGAGGAATCCTATTTTGCGCTCGGCTGTTTCTGGGGCGCAGAGCGCCTGTTCTGGACGCTGCCCGGCGTCTACTCCACGGCTGTCGGCTATCAGGGCGGCTATACGCCGAACCCCACGTACGAAGAGGTCTGTACCGGCCGCACCGGGCATGCCGAGGTCGTACGCGTGGTGTTCGATCCGCGCGAGGTGTCATACGAACAGCTGCTCGCGGCCTTCTGGGAGGCGCACGATCCTACCCAGGGCATGCGCCAGGGCAACGACATCGGCACCCAGTATCGCTCGGCGCTGTATGTGACGAGCCCGGCGCAGCGGGCCGCGGCGGAGGCCAGCAGGGCTGCCTACCAGCAGCGGCTCAGCGCTGCCGGATTCGGTACCATCACGACCGAAATTCGCGAGGCGCCGCCGTTCTACTTCGCCGAGGACTACCACCAGCAGTACCTCGCCAAGAATCCGAACGGGTACTGCGGCCTTCGGGGCACCGGCGTTCGCTGCGCCGGCTGAGCGCCCCTCGCTGCTTACTTTGGCGGTTCCTGACCGGGAGTCGCGTCTTCGAGCGGGAAGGTCCGCGCCTCCGCGGCACCGCTTGCCGGCACCGGTGCCGGGGTCGCCGTCGTGGACCGTGGCGCGGCCGGGCTGCTCACCGCCGGTGTCGTGCTCGCGGCAATGGCCGCGAGCAGTCGGCGTACCGACTCCGAGTCCTTGCGCACGGCTCCACTGAAGATATCCGTGGGCGACACGCGCCGGCCGTAATACTTGTCGTTGGCGTCGCGGTTGATCGCCAGCACTGTGCCGTCGAGCGCGACGCCGGCGAACAATCCGCGGCTGCGTGAGTAAGAGTAGATCTCGGCGCTCAGCGTCGGATCAGTGGCCGCCGAGGCCGCGCGACCCACGGGACCGGCCGACACGGAGACGTCGGCGCCGAGTGCGAGCTTGCCGTCGGCGATGCCCTCGACGCCACGGCGCGTCGTGAACACGAGCACGACGTCGGCTTCCTGCGCCCCGGCCTGCCAGCCGACACTGGCTCCGCTCAGCGTGACGAAAGCCGGATTCGAGAACCGACCATTCGCGTCGCGCACGACCAGCACCCCGCGGCCGATGCGACCGCCGAACACGAAGGCGGCTTTCTTGACGTCGGGGATCACGGCGATGCCGTAGGCGCGCTCGAGCAGGCGCTCGGGAATGAACTGGTCGCGGCTGCCGCGCAGTTCCTCGAGCACCTGCGTGGCGACGATGACCTGCGCCTCCTGGCGTGCCTGGGCCCGCGCGGGCGGTGCCAAGAGCATCGTCGCGGACAGCGCGGCGAATGCGAACGGCAGGGCACGGCGCGCGAGCGTCGCGCGGTTGATCGATTTCATGTGGCGGTCTCCCCGGGGCCCACGAAGACCCCTGGCTGCAAGCTTAACGCAAGGTTGGCGGTGCAGCGTCAGACCCACCGGGCCCGCGAAGGTTCAGAACCACGCCGAGAAGAACACCTGCAGGACGTTCGCTTCGAGCTCATAGAGCGGCTCCGCACCCGCGCTCGGTCCACGCGTGATGTCGCGGAAGTCGTCATACCGGACGATCATGTGATCGAAGCGGGCCGACACGCTGCCTTTCTGCAGCCACGGCAGACGCTGCACCTTGAACTCCCACGAGGCGCCGACGCCGATCGTATGCGCCGTGAACGTCGACAGTTCCTTGTCGCGCGCCTGGAAGTTCAGAGTATTGCGGCGCGGGAACAGGTCGCGATAGAAATCGGCCGCGTCCTGGGTGTAGTAGCGATAGCGCGCATCGAGAGTCCAGTTGCCCCATACCGGCTGCGTGTAGCCGAGATCTCCGGTGTGGGCGCGGATGCCCCAGGTGTCGCTGTAGAACCGGTAGCGCCCGTCCAGCGCCGCGCGCCAGGGCAGAAAGTACTTCAGACGGGCCGAGGCGGCATTGCTGGTGCGCGTCGCTGGATAGCGCTCGGGATCGAGCAGGAACCCCATCGGCGCCGTCGCGTCGGCATAGCGGATCGAACGGTAGGGGCTATTGAGGTACCCCTCGTCGGTCATCAGCTCGTAGGCGAACGTGCCGACCAGATCGCGAGTCAGCACCTGCGTGAGGCTGAAGCTGTAACTGCGGGTGTCGGACTCGGCCTGGAAGGCCGGATCGCGCAGTCGCGCGCCGCTCGCATCCTTGATGTTGCGGAAGACGTCGTTCTGACCCCGCCTGAACCCGAACGAGATGGTCGTGAGGTCGCCAAACATGTCCTGGCTGATACCGAAGAAGGCTGTCTTGGCGACGTAGTCCGATTCGGTGCTGTCGATGTAGCCGAGGCTGTAAGTCGTCTTATTGCGAAGATAGTCGAGCGAGAGGCTCTTCTGCGTACGCTTTTCGGTGTAGGGACTCGCCGTCGTGATGACGTCGATCGAAGCCGAGGACACCATGTCGACATAGTAGTTGGCCGACACCGACACCTTGTCCGCAAAGCTCTTGCGCACGAGCACTGACGGGCCGTCGATCGTGACCCCGCCGCCGTCGTAGCGGTGGTAGAGCACGTCGGCGCGGTCCTCGGGCAGCACCGCCGCCTGCAGCGCAGCAGCGAGCGGCAGCGCTGCGAGCAGCAGGATGCGCGATGTGCGGCGGACGGTCATCGGTACGTGTCTCTCGGTCCTCAGTTGCAGCCGCAGCCGCCGCCGGCGGCGCCCGTTCCGCCGCGCGCACCTTCGCGCGATTCGAACACGTGCTCGATGTAGGCGGTCGAGACCGGGTCGCGCTCGAAAGCCATGATCGGATCGGCGAGCCGTTCACGTTCGTAGGGCTTCACCCAGGGTTCGATCGGTGTGCAACCACCGAGCAGCGAGGCGACCGGTGTCGCCAGCCAGAGCAGACGGGCACGGTGGCGCAGACGGTTGGCGCGCATGGGCTTACTCCCGGATCAGACTGCGGATGTGGTCGAGGTAGACGTTCTCGTCGCCGGGCCGATAGCCCTTGTGGATCACACGCGCATTGCCTTTGCGGTCGATGATCACCGAGCTCGGCATGCCTTGCACGGCATAGAGCTTCGAGACGCTGCTGTCGGGGTCGAAGGCGATCGGGAAGGTCACCGGGACTTGCTTCAGGTACTGCTCGGCGGCCTTGGAGTCCGGCTCGACGTTGACGCCGATCAGCGTGAAGCCCATGCGCTTGTACTTCTGGTACATCGCATCGAGCAGCGGCATTTCCTGCCGGCAGGGGCCGCACCAGGTCGCCCAGAAGTTGAGCATGACGACCTGGCCCTTGTACTGCGACAGCGAGAGGTTCTGCCCGCCGCGCGCCGCGAGCGTGAAATCGGGGGCGGGCGAGTTCGCCGCGACTTTCGCCTCGGCCCGCCCGGCGGGGGCGAGGGCTGGCGGCAGCAGTGCGGCGAGCGCGAGCGCGAGGAGGCTCCGGCGGCGGCTGACCGGAGCGCTGTAGCGGGGTCTGGCGGGGCGGTACGGCATCGATGGGACTCCTCGCGATCAGAAGAACACGGTCACGCCGAGTCGCGCCTCCAGGTTGTTGGTGACCTTGTTCGTGCCGAAGATGTCCGACTCGAACACCCGATCCTGCACGTCGATATGCACCGTCAGCCAGTCCGTGGGGAGAATCCGGTAACCCGCACCAAAGTTCAGTGTGAACTTCTGTTCCTGCGCGAACTTCGTGCTGCCGACTCCGCCCATCACGTAGAAGGCGCTGTTCATGGCGAGGTTGCGACCGAGGAAGACCTCGCCCGGAAGGAAGTTGTACCCAAAGGACAGCGAGTAATATGTGAGCCGCCTCTCATTGCCCAGGTTGAGGGGATCGGCGCCGGGGTTCAGCAGTTCGAAGCTGGTCAGGCCCAGTCTCGTCCGGCCGACATTGGCCTCGAAGAAGAAGTCCTCGGTGACGTGGTAAGCGGCCTTGGCGCCGTAAGCCGGATTCGTGCCGAAGTCCTCGACCGTGAGCCAGCCATAGTAGGCGCCGAGCTCCCAGTTCTCCGTGTCGATTTTCGGCCGCTTGATCTCGCGCCGCTCGACTTCGGGGTCGATGACACGCGGCGGCGCATCGGCTTCTTCCTGATAGTCGTCCTTCGCAGTGTCAGTCACGTCTCCGGCACGACTGGACCGCTCGCCCCACCACGGCCACTTAAGCGCCGCGCAGCCGCTTAGCAGCAGGCCCGACAGCGCGGCGACCGAGACGGCACGCGTCAGAAGAAGAACGCGAGTCCGACTTTCCATTCTCTGAGCTCCTCGTTGTCGTTGCGGCTCGTAAAGATCACGCGCTCCTTGTACTCGCCGCGCAGGAAAAAGCGTCGCGTCAGGTAGAAGCGTGCACCGGCGCCGATGTACGCCGATTCATCGGTCCGGTCGACGAGGTTGGGGCGCTGCGCATCCTTAGCGACGCGAAACAGGCCGCCGCCGATGGTCACGTACGGCGACAGGCGCCACTCGGGCGCGAACACGTGCACGAGACCGACGTCGATCATGTAGCCGTTGCGCTGTTCGCCGAGGTACTGCGAGCCGCCGAGTTCGATCCTGAGATTATCGTTGAGCGAGAAGCTCCCGAAAGCCGACACGAGGTTCGCGCCGTCGAAGTCACCGACCAGCGCGCCGAGCTCCCACCGATGGGTCTGGAAACCCGCGCGGTCGCCGAGATCGAGCGTGAATGCGGAACCGTCCGCGAGCAGGGTCTTCTGCATGTCGCGGGCGCTCGCCCAGCCCTCGTATCCGCGTTCGGTGCGTACCCGGAAGTAGTCGGTGCGCCGGTACAGCACGTCGACCGACTCGTCGCGCGCCACGACCTGCGTGACCGGATAGCCGCGGCCCGGCCCGGTTCGCAGCTCGAGAAAGGGCTCGGCCACGAACACCTGCAGCAGGCGTTCGCGCTCTCGCTCGGTCTTGGCGGCGCGTCGCGCCTCGCGCTCTGCCTGTTTCGCTGCGCGTCGCTCGGCGCGGCGCTCCGCGCGCGTCGAGGCGGCCTCCTGCGCAAGCAGCGCCGGCAGCACGGCCGAGCAGGCCAGCAGGCACGCCAGTGCCAGCGCGCGGAGCGGGCAGCGGCGGGACGACGACTGATGAACAGACTCAGTTGAGCGGTGCGGCAAACGGGTTGTTGTAGTACTGCGCGCCAATATCGAGCCACTCGGAAAGCAGACGAAGTTCCGCGGTCGTCAAGTAACCGGCATGGCTCCCGCCCGCTGCGAAGCGACCGAAGAAGCGGGTGGATCCACGCGCGTTTCCGGCCGCCATCGAGGGGGGTACCGGCACCGTGACCTGGATCGGCAGGTTGGTGACCGGATCGACCCCCGTAGTGACCAGAATGTCCCTCAAGGCGCCCATGTTAACTTCCTGGGCGTTGTCGGTGAACAGCAGTTCCCGATAGCTCTTGAAGTGGTCGGCCTGATCCTCCGACGGCCCATCGGACAGGTCGAGCTGGCCGGCCGGTACCCTGACGGCATTGTTGTTCGCCGGATCCGTCGGACTGTGACAGCGCACGCAGGTATTGTCGGCGAGCACGGTGACGTTGTCCGCCGCCAGCGTAATGCGCGGCAAGGACCACAACGGGTGGACGTGGCGCTCGTAGTTGATGGTGATGCGGCAGTTCGAGGTCCAGCGCGTCAGGCAGGCGGCGTCCACTGGCGCTGGTGTTCTCAGCTCGGCGTAGCGGTAGGCGAAACTCGCATCCGCGGGTCGACCCGAGGCCACCGGCTCGGTCCAAACGTCCTCGAAGCTAACATCGACTGAAGGCTGCATGGAGCGGCAACGATCAGGACCGGCGAGCTGGCATGAGAGGCGCGCACGGGTCTGCGCCATCGTCTCGCCCGGCTGCGGCGCGAGTGTCGGCGTTGCGCCCGGAAACGCACCCGCGCTTGCGCCTTGCCAGGCGGCGTTGAACGAGCCCGCGCGGCCATGCGAGCGCGGCAGCTGCGCCTCGCGCACGTGGCAGCCATTGCAGGTGAGCACCTCACCAGGACGCAGCTGCAGCCAATTGCGGTGCAGCGGGGAGATCCTGCGGCCATCGCGATCGAGGATCGAGATCTGGAAGGCGACGTTGGCAGGCACCTTGAGGCGCACCGAGCCGTCGGGCTCGACCATGCCATAGCCGAGGATCTCGCGCATGAAATTCACCGTGCCGAAGGCCGTATTGCGGAAGTCGAGCGTGTCCTCGTCCGGTATCGAGACGGCCTTCTCGATGCGCACGAATCTCGCAGGCCGCTGGTCGGCCGTAGTCAGCATCGGGTTAGCGAGCGTAGCGATGCCCGCGGTGCTGGTGTCGCGGCCCATCACGTCGTAGACGCTGCGAACGTCGATTACGCCGACGCCCTCTCCGACGAAGTCGGCGTCCAGGTTGACGCCGGGCACCCTGTCGAGGATCACGACCGGTGCGGTACGCGGCTGCGCGATCACGAGGTCGGTGATCATGCGATCGGGCTCCGGCGTCATCAGCGGCAGGAAGGCACGCCGCAGCAGGTCGTAGATCCATATGCTGTACTGGGAAGGCGCCGGCTGCACGTTCGGATCGGCGAGTACATCGCTGGTGCAGGGCCTTACCTGGCCATTGAGCTGCGCGCGGCACTGCGTCCAGCTCACCGCGATGCGCGGCGTGCCGTCCCAGAGCGGGAACACCGCGCTGAAACGGCCGCCGGGGGAGATGCCGGGGACCGTGCGCACGTCGTTGCCGGTCGCGCGAGTCTGCGCCGGACCCTGCAGGCCGGCGTTGGCGGCCAGCGGCTGGCCGTTCTCGACGAAGCTCGCCGCGTCGATGAACTGCAGGTCGCCGCCGAAGTCGGCGTCGTCGAACGGACGAATCAGCGAGATCAGGCGGCCGTCCGGCATCTCGCGCGTGCGGACGAACTGGATCTCGTCCTGGCTGCTGCCCGTCTGGTGCGAGACGGCACCGTAGTGGAGCTGCAGATCGGTGCCATCGGGGTTCATCGTATAAAGGTGCATGCCGCTGCGACCGGGTGCGGTGTCCCAGCGCGTGAACAGGATGCGGCCATTGCGGAGCACGATCGGGTCGAGGTCGTGGCTCTGGCTGAAGGAGATCTGGCGGATGCCGCTGCCGTCGGCGTTCATGACGTGTAGCGTGAACGCGGGTTCGCGGCGGTCCTCGGTTTGCGCATCGAACTGTGGCTTGCCCTCATCGAGCAGGATGGCCTTGGCGTGACGCTGTCGCGTGGAGCTGAACACGATACGTCCATCTGGCAAATAGTGCGGCGCAACGTCGTGACCCTCCTCGGCGATGATGTCCGAGGTAATGATCCGCCGTAGAGTATCGGTGGCGAACACGTACTCCCAGATGTTCCAGGTCGGCTGATCCTCCTCGTCGGCGTTCGCGATCATTGGTCCACGCATCGCGAGCAGCATACGCGTGCCGTCGTAGGACACTTCGAGATCGCGGATGTCCCACATGTCGTTGGAGGTCACCCGATCGGTGACGTTGCGCTCGGGAGCGCTGGCGTCGGCACGCTGCCTGACGAACACGTCGGCGTCGACGCGGAACGTGCGCATGTCGCGCAGGTCATCGTCCTGGGGTTCGGGCAGGCTGCGCTTGACGTAGGCGATCGGGAAGTCGACGGTCGCCGGATCGGGCGCCTGGCCGCGGCCGATGTCGATGTCGCCGCCGCCTGAGCAGGCGGACAGCACCACGCTTGCGGCGAGGGCGAGTCCAACGGAAGCGATGATCGATCGCCCCGAGGCAGTGCAACTCTTGCGCGACATCAGCAACTCCTCCAGTTCACGCCTCCAGGCGAGAGCGACTGGCGCATGTGACGTAATCCCATCCTCGCGCCATCGCGCTGCGCGATCTGCCGAGGCGGTCACAGCGCCGAACTTCCGTTCGCGGTGTCCTGTTGACCGCTTGCTTACGTCAACCGCTGCAGCCTGCGCGCCGCCTCGCTCCGGCAGGGTTAGCGCAATGGCCGTCGCGACGCCGTGAAGAGGGCCGCAAACTGCCTCGAGCAGGGTAGTCGCGGAGTCAGACGCGGCAAGCTGTCGTCGGCGAGCGACGTCGCATCGTCGAGACATTCAGGGCAGCGGCTGTCGCTGGCTATAGTGCCCGCAAGGCTCGGACACGGGATGGGAGAACTCATGGGCTCGTATCGCATTCAACGGCCGGTCGCGCGAGCGGCGACCGCCGCAGGCCCCGGGAGCGGACTGCTCGCGCGGTTCGCGCTCGCGGCGCTCGCCGCGGCGCTGTGCCTCGCGTCGGTAGCGTGGGCGGGGCCGCGCGAGCAGGCCAAGCGCATGCACGATCGCATCGCCGGCGTGCCGCCGTCGGCTGCGGTGCTCGATCAGATGGCGGCCGACATTGCCGCCGGGCGACCGCTCGATGCGGCCAGCCGCGCGCTCGACTCCAGCGCGTTCTACAACGTCACGCTCAAGAATCTCGTCGCGCCGTGGACCAATCGCGAGCAGAGCGTCTTCGTACCGCTGAACGACTACACGGCGACCGTCATTGGCATGGTGCGCGACGACGTGCCATTCAACACCGTGCTCTCGGAAGACATCCTGTACGTCGGCGAGGGCGTTGCCGGCGTCCCGGCCTATTCGCCCACCAACAACGATCACTACGAGCAGCTCGAGCAGCGCGGCGCGGATCTGCGGACCGTGCTGCAACGGCGCACGCAGTCGGCGCTGAGCGGCATCCCCGCGGCGGCCACGGCCGGCGTCGTCACGACGCGCGCGGCCGCTCAGGCCTTCTTCATTGCCGGCACCAACCGCGCGATGTTCCGCTTCACGTTGATGAACCACGTGTGCCGGGACCTCGAGCAGGTCATGGATACGACGCGGCCTCCCGACCGGATCCGCCAGGACGTCAGCCGCTCGCCCGGTGGCGACAGCCGTGTCTTCCTGAACAACTGCGTCGGCTGCCATACCGGTATGGATCCGCTGGCCCAGGCCTACGCCTACTATCACTACGACGAGACGCAGACCCGGCTCGTCTACACGCCGGGCCAGGTCCAGACGAAGTACTTCAACAACGCCGACACCTTCCGACCCGGCTTCGTGACGCCGGACGATGCCTGGGAGAACCGCTGGCGCTCGGGCAGCAACCGCATCCTCGGCTGGGATTCGAGCCTGCCCGGACGAGGCAACGGCGCGAAGTCGATGGGACAGGAGCTTGCCAGCAGCGATGCGTTCGCGCAGTGCCAGGTCGAGAAGGTGTTCCGCGCGGTCTGCTTCCGAGCACCGAGCAACGTGGCGGACCGGGCCCGGGTCCAGACCATCAAGGCGCAGTTCCGCGCGAGCAACTACAGCCTCAAGCGCGTGTTCGCGGAGACCGCGGTCTACTGCATGGGTGAATGATCATGTACCTTAGCATCGGCAAGATCGTCTTCATGGCCCGCAGCGCCGTCGCGATCGCGGCGCTCGCGGTGATGGCGGCGTGCTCGAGCGGCGGTGCGCCGACGACGGAGCAGCCCGTGACCTTGGCGCCGCCGGTAGCCGACTACACCGGCCCGGCGCCCGCCAATGCCGACGTCCAGGCGTTCAAGCTCAACGTCTGGGAAAACGTCAAGGCGAGCAACCGCTGTGGTGCGTGTCACAACGCGACAGGCCAGTCGCCGCGCTTTGCACGCAACGACGATGTCAACCTCGCGTACCAAGAGGCCACGGCTCTCGCAAATCTGACGCAACCCGACCAGTCCCGTCTCGTCACGAAGGTCGCGGGCGGCCACAACTGCTGGCTGTCCGCGAACTCGGCCTGCGGCGAGACGATGACAGTGTGGATCCGCAACTGGGCCGGTGCGACTGCGAGCGGCGGCAAGACGATCCAGCTCCGCGCGCCGGTCGTCCGCGACGTTGGCGCGAGCAAGACCTTCCCGGCGGACTCTGCGCTGTTCGCGAGCACCGTGCATCCGCTGTTGCGCCAGTACTGCGCGCGCTGTCATGCCTCCACTGCCGGCACGCCGCAGGGTCCGTTCTTCGCCGACGCCGATGCCGACGCGGCTTATGCGGCCGCAAGGTCCAAAATCAAGCTCGATGATCCGTCGCAGTCGCGTCTCGTCGTCCGGCTCCGCGATGAATTCCACAACTGCTGGAGTGACTGCGGCTCGAATGCCAGCACGATGCAGGCGGCGCTGACGGCGTTTGCCAACGGCATCCCGCTCACCCAGGTCGACCCGAATCTCGTCATCTCGAAGGCGCTGACGCTCTACGACGGCACGGTCGCCGCGGGCGGCAACCGCTTCGAGAACAACCAGATCGCGCTCTGGGAGTTCAAGACCGGCATGGGCACGGTGGCTTTCGACACCAGCGGCATCGAACCGGCCATCAATCTGAACTTTACGGGCGATGTGACCTGGGTGGGTGGCTGGGGCATCAAGATCGGCGCCGGCGGCAAGGCGCAGGCCTCGACCTCGGCGAGCGCGCGGCTCGCCACTACGATCCGTGGTACAGGCGAGTTCTCGATCGAGGCCTGGATCGCGCCGGCCAACGTGGTGCAGGAGGATGCGTACATCGTCAGCTACTCGGGCGGCACGATGGCGCGTAACGCCACGCTCGCGCAGCGTGAGTACCAGTACCAGGCCATGACGCGCAGCAGCCGGACGGACTCGAACGGCAATCCGGCGATGCTGACCAATGCGGCCGATCGCGATGCCCAGGCGACGCTGCAGCATGTGGTGCTGACCTACGACCCCGTCAACGGCCGGCGTCTCTACGTCAACGGCGTCTACACGGGCGACGTCGACGCGCGCGGCGGGGGTTCGCTGTCCGACTGGGACGACAGCTTCGCGCTGGTGCTCGGCAACGAAACGTCCGGCAACCGTCAGTGGCAGGGTGTCATGCGGCTCGTGGCCATCCACAGCCGTGCGCTGACGGCGACGCAGATCCGGCAGAACTTCGACGCCGGCGTCGGCGAACGCTACTTCATGCTGTTCAACGTCAGCGATCTCGTCGACGTGCCGCAGGCCTATCTGATGCTCGAGGCGAGCCAGTACGACAGCTACAGCTACCTGTTCACGAAGCCGACCTTCATCAGCCTCGATCCGGACGCGCGCCCGGAAAACATTCCGATCGCCGGCATCCGCATCGGGCTCAATGGCAGCGAGGCGCGTGTCGGGCAGTCCTTCATACCGCTCAACCGCACCGTCACGGCCTCCAACTACACGGCTACCGACGGCATGCGGCTCTCGGACGCCGGCGCCGTGATCGGCCTCGAGAAGGGTCCGGCGGACGACCTGTTCTTCCTGAGCTTCGAGCGCATCGGTAACCGTATGCACACCCGCAGCGAGGGTCCGGTGACGCCGCCTGCCCCGCCGACCGACCCGACGGAGATTCCGGCGGACATCGGCCTGCGCACGTTCGAGGAGATCAACGCGACCATGTCGCAGATGACGACCGTGCCAATGACACGTCCGGACGTCCGCGCGACGTATGAGCTCGTCAAGCAGGCGATGCCGACGCGGGAGACCATCGAGGGCTTCGTCGCGTCGCAGCAGACCGGCGTCGCGCAGCTCGCGATCGAGTACTGCAACGCACTGGTCGAGGACAGCTCGTTGCGCGCGGCCTATTTCCCAGGGTTCAACTTCTCTGCGCCGGCGGCCACGGCATTCGGCAGCGCGGCGGCGCGCGACCTCGCGTTCAACCCGCTACTGGACCGCGTACTCGGTGTCAACGTCGCCTCGCAGCCCGACCGGGCCCAGGCGCGAGCCGAGCTTGACAACCTGGCGGCGCGACTGACGAGCTGCGGCGCGGGCTGCAACGCGGCGCGGACGGCAACGGTGGTCAAGGCGAGCTGCGCGGCCCTGGTCGGTAGCGCGGTGACCCTGCTGCAGTGATCGAATAGAGACGGAATCGAGGCAAGCAACCATGCTGATCCGCAAACCCACCCCCCGGAAGCTCGGTCTCGACGAGCCGATCCTGCACACCGACTCCCACAAGAGACCGGTGACGCGCCGCGACTTCATCGCGCAGGGATTTCGCACAGGCGGCGTCGCTCTTGCCGGCGCGTCGGTCCTCGGCCTGTTCTCCAATCCACGCGCCGCGTTTGCCGCGCTGTCGCCGGACCTGCAGGCACTCAAGCAGACCTGCGGGTTCTCGGTACAGGGCGCCGGCAAGATACCGTTCATCGCCTTCGATCTTGCCGGGGGCGCCAACCTCGTCGGTTCGGAGGTGCTGGTCGGTGGGCAGGGCGGTCAGCTCGATTTTTTGAGCACCGCGGGCTACGCGAAGGTCGGCCTGCCGGGCGACATGGTGCCGAACGCGCCGAACGCGGCGAGCCCGACCAACAACTTCATCGACACTACGCTCGGACTCGCCTGGCACAGCGACGGCGCGATCCTGCGCGGCATCCTCTCGAAGATTTCGCCGGCGACGGCTGCGTTCATCAACGGTGCCGTGATCCCGGCGCGGTCGGAGAACGACACGGGCAACAATCCCCACAACCCGATGTACGGCATCTACCGCGCCGGCGCTGATGGCTCGCTGCTGAGCCTGATCGGATCCCGTGCCTCCGAGTCGGGTGGCAACTCGGTCGCGCCGATGTCGATGATCGATCCTGCCGCCACGCCGACCAAGATCGACCGCACGAGCG
>CAZAWM010000046.1:0-16708 GCA_964488605.1 uncultured Steroidobacteraceae bacterium
GTCGGGATCGCCGGCGGACCGGAGAAGTGCGCGCTGCTGACCGATCAGCTCGGCACGCTCGACCTGAGGGGCTATGGCGCCGATGCTCTGCCGCGGGCGATCGCCGCGGCTGGCGCGCTGCTGCAGTACGTGCGCGACACGCAGAAATCGGCTCTGCCGCATATCCGCGCGCTGCGGGTCGAGGAACGCAGCGAGGCGCTGCAGATCGACGCCGCAACGCGCCGCAACCTCGAACTCGACCGTGGCCAGGGTTCGCGCGAGGACGCGAGTCTGATCGCGCTGCTCGACGTTGCCGCGACCTCGATGGGCTCGCGCGCGCTGCGACGCTGGCTCGGTCGGCCCGTCACCGACGTGGCGATACTGCGTGCGCGTTACGCGGCCATCGGCGCACTGGTCGACGACCTGAGCTACGAACCGCTGCGCGAAGCGCTGCGCGCGATCGGCGACATCGAGCGCATCCTCGCGCGCGTCGCGCTGCGCACGGCGCGCCCGCGCGACCTCGCGGGCCTGCGGCTGTCGATTGCGGCGCTGCCCGCGGTGCGTGCGGCCCTTACGCCGGACCTGCTCGCGGCCGCGCCCGCGCTCGGGGCGCTCGCTGCCGGCATGGCCGGGCACGCCGAGGTGCTTGCGCTGCTCGGGCGCGCGATCGCCGACGAGCCGGCCGCCTTGCTGCGCGACGGCGGCGTGATCGCCGCCGGCTACGACGCCGAGCTCGACGAGCTGCGACGCATCGCGACGCACACCGACGATTACCTTCTCGAGCTCGAGGCACGCGAGCGCGAGCGGACCGGTATTGCCTCGCTCAAGCTTGGCTATAACCGCGTACAGGGCTTCTTTATAGAGATCCCGCGCAGCCAGGCCGAGCATGTACCACCGGACTACCTGCGGCGCCAGACGGTGCGTAACGCCGAACGTTTCATCACGCCGGAGCTCAAGGCCTTCGAGGATCGCGTACTCGGCGCCCGCGAGAGAGCGCTGGCCCGCGAACGCGAGCTCTACGACGAGGTCCTCCAGCAGCTCATCGACCGGCTCGCGCCGCTGCAACGCACCGCCGAGAGCATCGCCGAGCTGGACGCGCTCGCAGCGCTGGCCGAACGCGCACGTGTGCTACGCTGGAGCAAGCCGGAACTGGTGGCGGAACCCCGGCTGTCTATCGTCGCCGGGCGGCACCCTATCGTCGAACGGCACAGCAGCGAGCCATTCGTGCCGAACGACCTCGAACTCGACGCGCGCGACCGCATGCTGATCATCACCGGCCCGAACATGGGCGGCAAATCGACCTACATGCGCCAGGTCGCACTGATCGCCATTCTCGCCCACATCGGCAGCTGGGTTCCCGCCACGCGTGCCGTGCTCGGGCCGCTCGACCGAATCTTCACGCGCATCGGCGCCGCGGACGATCTGGCCGGCGGCCGCTCGACCTTCATGGTCGAGATGACCGAAACCGCGAACATCCTGCACAACGCGACCGAGCGCAGTCTCGTGCTGATGGACGAGGTGGGACGCGGCACGAGCACGTATGACGGGCTGGCCCTAGCGTGGGCGGCGGCCCGGCACCTCGCGATCCGGGTACGCGCCTTCACGCTGTTCGCGACGCACTACTTCGAGCTCACGACGCTCGCTGCCGAGATTGAGGGCGTGCGCAATGTGCACCTCGACGCCACCGAGCACGGCGACGGCGTGGTGTTTCTGCACACCGTGAAACCCGGGCCCGCAAATCGCAGTTACGGGCTCGCTGTCGCGAAGCTCGCCGGCGTGCCGCGCGAGGTCATCGAAGCAGCGCGTCGCCGGCTCGAGACGCTCGAGGCGCAGCGCGACGCAATCGCTGCCGCGGGCCCGCAGGCCGAGCTACCGCTGTTCGCTTCGAGCAGCGCATCCGCATCTGCGGCGCCCGCGGACGCCGACGCCGATGCACTCGGCGAACGACTGCGCCGCGAGCTCGAGGCGCTCGACCCCGACGAGCTGACGCCGCGTGCCGCGCTCGAGGCGCTCTACCGGCTGCGCGAGCTCACTCGGCGCTGAGCGAGCGCTCGAGCCGGCCGCCCCGCGGTGCATGGCGCGCGGCTGCGCCGGCGCTCAGTGGGGCCGCAGGCCGAAACGTCCCTCGCGCAGGAAGTGCGCCGTCTCTTCGACCACTCGCGCCGACATCAGCATGCCCATGTGACTGACGGGCAGCACGAGGCGGTCACGCGCCGCCTCGAACCGCGTCTCGCGCAACGCCACCGTGCCGTCGTTCGGTTCGTCGAAGCGCGCGAGCAGGCGCCCGAGACCGATCGGTCTCGTGCCGGCGATGACGCCGACGCCGCGCGGCGGTGTCCATGAGCAGAGCGGCTCCGGCCCCGTCTGACCCAACGCCGGGCGCAGCAGTCCGTCGACCGCCACCCGCCCTAGCAGGGCGCGACCGAACGGCAGTGCCTCGAGCCGTGCCGCTGCCCGACTGCCGCAGACGGGCGAGCCGAGCAGGACGACGCGACCCGGCGGCAGCGCCTCGGCGGTCGGCGATCGCTGCAGGAGCCGCAGCAGCACGAGGCCGCCGAGGCTGTGGCCGACGAGATGCAGCGTGCGCGCGTGACGGGCCACCACGAAACCCGCGAGTCGATCGAGTATCGAACTGAGGGGCTCGCGGGTAGTCCGATAGGTGAAGACGCTCGAATCGGCGTCAGCGGCCGCCTCGAGTCTGCGGCGAAACCAGCGCGACTCGAAGCCAGGCATCCACAGCCCGTGGACGAACACGATGTGGGCAGCACGGGCGGGCTTTGGGCTCATGGTCGAGCCGGCGAGCGACCGGTCTGTCAGTGAGGCGTCGCAGCAGGCGGCGTGCGGACACGGATGTGAAGCTCCCGCAGCTGCTTCTCGGAGACCTCGGTCGGCGCGTCGGTCAACGGACAGGCCGCCGTCTGCGTTTTCGGGAAAGCGATCACGTCTCGGATGCTGTCGGCGCCCGACATCAGCATCGCGAGACGGTCGAGCCCGAAGGCGATACCGCCGTGCGGCGGCGCGCCGTATCTGAGGGCGTCGAGCAGGAAACCGAACTTGCGGCGTGCCTCGTCGGCGTCGATGCCGAGCAGCTCGAACACGGTCGACTGCAGGTCCTCGCGATAGATTCGCACCGAGCCACCGCCGATCTCGGAACCGTTCAGCACCATGTCGTAGGCCTTGGCGAGTGCGGCGCGCGGGTCGGCCCGCAGCGCCGCCGGGTCGAGTGTCTGCGGCGAGGTGAACGGGTGGTGCATCGCGTTCCAGCGCCGTTCCTGGGGGTCCCACTCGAACATCGGGAAGTCGACCACCCAGAGCGGCCGCCAGTGCGGATCGACGAGACCGCGATCGTGGCCGATCTTCAGGCGCAACGCACCGAGGGCGTCCGCGACGACCGCGGCGCTATCGGCGCCGAAGAAGATCAGGTCGCCGTCACCGGCCCGCGTGCGCTCGAGGATGCCGGCGATCGCCGCGTCGGTGAGGAACTTGAGGATCGGCGCGGCGAGGCCGTCGCGGCCCTTCGCGCGTTCGTTGACCTTGATGTAGGCGAGCCCCTTGGCACCGTAGCGGGCGACGTAAGCCGTATAGTCGTCGATCTCCTTGCGCGACAGCGCGCCGCCGCCCGGCACGCGCAGCGCGGCGACGCGGCCGTCCGGATCACGGGCCGGCCCGGCGAAGACCTTGAATTCGCAGTCGGCAACCAGATCGGCGACGTCGACGAGTTCGAGCGGGATGCGCAGATCCGGCTTGTCCGAACCGTAGCGGCGCATCGCCTCGGCATAGCTCATGCGCGGGAAGGGGTCTGGCAGCTCGGCGCCGATCACGTCCCTGAAGATGTGACGTATCAGGCCCTCCATGAGCTGCATGATCTCTTCCTGCCCGAGGAAAGAGGTCTCTATATCGAGCTGCGTGAAATCAGGCTGACGGTCGGCGCGCAGGTCCTCGTCGCGGAAACAGCGCACGATCTGGTAGTAGCGGTCGAAGCCCGCGATCATCAGCAGCTGTTTGAAGATCTGCGGCGACTGCGGCAGCGCGAAGAATTTGCCGGGATGGGTCCGCGACGGCACGAGGTAATCGCGCGCGCCCTCGGGCGTCGCCTTGGTCAGCATCGGCGTCTCGATGTCGACGAAGCCTGCGTCGTCGAGGTAGCGCCGCATCGCGCGCGTCACCGCATGCCGTAGCCGCAGCCGTTTCGCCATGACGTCGCGACGCAGGTCGAGGTAGCGGTACTTGAGCCTGACCTCCTCGGAAACGTTCTCGTCGAGCTGGAACGGCAGCGGTTCGGAACGGTTCAGCAGCTCGAGTTCGCGGGCGAGTATCTCGACCTTGCCGGAGGCGAGGTTGGGATTGACCGTGCCGGCCGGCCGCTCGCGCACGAGCCCATTGACGCGAATCACGTATTCATTGCGCAGCTTCTCGGCTTCGCCGAACAGCTGCGGCGAGTCCGGGTCGCAGACGATCTGTACCAGACCCTCCCGATCGCGCAGGTCGACGAAGATGACGCCACCGTGGTCGCGGCGCCGGTGCACCCAGCCGGCGAGCGTGACGGTCTGGCCGACCAGCATCTCGTTGACCTGTCCACAGTAATGCGTGCGCATGAGGGGCGGGGATGTTACGTTCCCCTTCACTACGCCGCAAGGAAGCGACCGTGTCCGCGCCGACGACCTCCACCTCACCCGCCCCCGCTGACGAGGCGCCGCTTCCGACCCGCGTTAAGGCCATGTGGGCCACGGGGGCCTTCGGCGTCGCGATCCTCATGAACGGCATCTCGGCGCTGGCGATGTTCTATTTCGTCACCGTGCTCGGCGTCCCGGCGGCAACGGCCGGCTTCCTAGTCTTTCTCTCCAAGCTCTACGACGCGATCTCCGACCCGCTGACGGGCTGGCTCTCCGACCGCACCGACTCGAGCGCAGGGCGCCGCCGACCGTGGCTGTTCTGGGGCGCGATCGTCTCGGCAGTCTCGTTCCTCGCGGTGTTCACCGTGCCGCTCGAGGGTCCGGACTTCGCGACCTCGGCCTATATTCTGGTGGCGCTGATTCTCTACACGTCCGGCTACTCGATGTTCAACGTGCCGTACATGGCCATGCCGGCCGAGATGACGCGCGGCTACCACGAGCGCTCGGCGATCCACGGCTGGCGCGTGATGTTCGCCTCGGTCGGCGGTTTCCTCTCGCAATCGATGGCGGGCGTCGTGCTCGAGCTGATGGGCAAGGACTGGGATGCGCACGCGGCGGTGGGCGCGCTTGGCGCGTCGCTGATCCTGACGGCGATGCTCGTCGCCTGGGCTGGTACCCGCGACGCTCCGGCGTATCCGCGCATCGATCGACCGGTCCCGCTGCGCGAACAGCTCGTCAGCTTTTTGCGCAACCTGCCGTTCCAGCAGATCCTCGCGATCAAGCTCGTGCAGCTCATCGGCGTCAGCGCAAGCTCGGGCGGCCTGATGTTTTTCCTCGTCAAGGTCATCGACATGCCGCTGACCAAGCTGCCGCTGATCGGCGGTCCGATGACGCTCGCGGTGCTGACCTGCACGCCGCTGCTCGTCAGGCTGTCGAAGCTGGTCGGCAAGCGCGGCGGCTACGTACTGTCCGCGGTGCTGACCGGCCTCGTCGGCCTGTCGTGGATGTACGCCGTGCCCGGCGAGCCCGACTGGCTGCTCGCGCTGCGCGGGTTCTTCAATGGCATTGCCTTTGCCGGTAACGTGCTGTTCGCGATGTCGATGCTGACGGACGCGATGGAACTCGACTACCACCGCACCGGCCTGCGCCGCGAGGGCATGTACTCGGCGCTCTACAGCTTCGTCGAGAAGCTCGCCGCCGCGCTCGGACCGCTCGTGCTCGGGCTCGCGCTCGGCGCCGCGGGCTTCGATCCGAAGGCGCCGCCCGCCGAGGTCACGGAGGAAGTCCGTCAGGCCGTGCTGCTGTCGATCGCCTACGTCCCGGCGGCGATGGCGCTGCTCGCGATCCTGATCCTTGCGTTCTACCGGCTGGACGAACCGACGCTACGGGCGCTGCGCGCCCGCGGCGCGGCACCGTCAACCGGATGATGGAGCGTGCGTTATTGCGTTCATGTGCCATCGGTCGCCGCATTTTTCCCTGATCGTGTCCGCCGGGCTGCTCGCAGCGCTGCTGGTGGGCTGCGGTGGCGGCTCGGGCAGCGATGCGCCGGGCTCTGGCAGCGGTCCGGCCCCGTCGCCATGGGATCCGGTCGCGCGCGCCCTCGATGCCGCGTTCGGTACGGGCACCGTGCCGGGCATCGCGCTCGCCGTCTACTCACCGGACGGCCGGCTCCTATTTTCGCGCGCGCGAGGCGACTTCGCTCCCGACCGCAACGTCGCGGTCGCTTCGGCCTCGAAGATGGTCAGCGGCCTCGCGATCCTGCGCCTGGTCGATCAAGGCTTCCTGTCGCTCGACTCGACCACCGGCAGCGTGCTCGGCTGGACGGGCCCGCAGGCGGCAATCACGCTGCGGCAGCTGCTGTCGTTCACGTCGGGCCTGCCGACGGTATTCACGGCGGGCTCCGGGCCCGACTGCACGCGCAACGCCTTCGTCACGTTGGCCCAGTGCGTCGCCGACCTCGGCGTGGCCGGCCTGGCATGGCCGCCGGGCTCGCGCTTCGAGTACGGCAACACGCATCTGCACGTCGCCGCCCGCATGGCCGAAGTGGCGACCGGCGCCTCCTGGGCGACGATTTTCGCGCAGCAGCTTCGGCAGCCGTTGGGCTGGCCGGCTACGGTGGCCTACTACACCGCGCCCCGCCAGACCACAGGCACGCTCAATCCGCTGATCGCGGGCGGCCTGCGCATCAGCATGACCGAGTACGCGCAGCTGCTCGGCGTGGTGTACAACCGTGGCAGCCACCAGGGCCAGCGCCTGCTTTCCGCGGTGCTGGTCGAGGCCATGGGTCGCGATCCGTTTCCGGCCGCCGTCACGGGTTTCTCCCCCTATGCGAACTTCGGCCTCGATCGCGAGTACGGGCTGACTGCCTGGCTCGAATGCGCGACACCGGCAGCAGGCTGCAACGACATCACGTCGCCAGGCGCCTTCGGCTTTACGCCGTGGATCGACCGCGATGGTGGCTACTACGCGATCCTGGGCATGGAGGGCGACGGCTTCGGCGAGATTTCCGAATTCGCCGTGCGGCTGTCTCTCGACCTGCGGCCACTGATCCGCGCGGCCGTGCCGCGCTGACGCGCGGCTTCAGATCGACACCGCCGGCTCCCCCGAGCGGCGCAGCACGTACAGGCCGCCGAGGCTGCCGACGTTGATGCGGTAGGTATCGTCGAGGTAGATGACGTTCGAGTGCAGGCGTGGCGGCCTGAGCTCGGCCGCCAGCGGCGCCTCTGGCCCGAAGCCGATCGCAGCGCGAAGTCTCGCCTCGTCTACGCCCTCGCCCGGGCGCAGTTCGACGCGCTCGAAGTCGACGTCGAAGCGCTGCCGGTCGGCATCCTCGCCGCGATACCGGCCGAACACGATGATCGTGCCAGGCACTGCCGATCCGTCCGGACCGGGGGCCGTGAAGTCGACTACGTTGTTGTAGGCCGCGGTCGCGGCGTCGATCTCCTGACAGAGCCTGAGCACGCGGATCGGGCTCGGCGCAAAGCGGTTGAAGCTGTGCACCTTGAGCGTGGAGTCGTGGACCCTGGGCTTGCCCGCCGAGTGGCGTGCGCCGAAGTGCGCGAACAGCGTCTCCCAGCGACCGCTGATGGCCTCGGGCGCATCGACAGGGGCCGGCACCTTCGTCTGAGGCTGCAGCGCGGCGACCAGTTCGCCGAGCTTCGCGAAGGCCTGCTCGCTCCACGGCTGGCCGTGGGCGTCCTCTGCTTCGATCAGATCGATCAGCTGCTGCGTAGATACCATGCGTAGTCGAGCTCCGTGACTGACGCCGAAAAGCGGGCGCATTCCTGGCGCTTGATGGCAAGATAGATGTCGAGGAAGCCGCCGCCCAGCGCATCGCGCAGGAACCCCGAGGCGGCAGCGCGCTCGATGGCCTCCTGCCACGTTTCCGGCAGTTCCCGGCGCACCGCCGAAGCATAGCCATTGCCGGTCACGGGCGCACCGGGGTCGAGTCGCGCGCGGATACCGAACTCGACGCCAGCGAGGACCGCTGCCGCGGCCACGTAGAGGTTGGCGTCGGCCCCGGCGATACGGTGCTCGACGTGACGCGTCTCCGGCGACCCGATCGGCACGCGCAGCGATACCGAGCGGTTGTTGATCCCCCAGCTGACGGCGGTCGGCGCATAACTCTGCGAGCGGAATCGCCGATACGAGTTCGCGTTTGGCGCAAACGCGAGCAGACTCTCGGCCATCGTCGCCTTGAGGCCGCCGATCGCGTTGCGGCAGATCCCGGATCCGGCGGGATCGTCGGCGGCGAAGACGTTGCGGCCAGCGGCATCCTGGGCGCTGACGTGCAGGTGCAGGCCGCTGCCGGCGAGCTCGGCGAACGGTTTGGCCATGAAGGTCGCGATCAGTCCGTGCCGGGCCGCGACGCCGCGGACCAGCCGCTTCCAGAGCACGGCCTCGTCAACCGCGCGCAGCGCATCGTCGCGATGCGCGAGCGTGACCTCGAACTGTCCCGGCGCGTACTCCGACATCAACGTCCCGACCGGCAGTCCCAGTGACTCGGCTGTCATCAGGATCTCGTCGAATACCGGTGCGAGGGCGTCGAGGCGCTGCAGGCTGTAGGCATCGATCTTGTGCCGCTCGCGCTCCGATCCGGCGCCCGCCGGTTCAAGGCGTCGACCGCCATCGGCACCGGCGGTCTCGCGCAGCAGGTAAAACTCGAGCTCGCAGGCGAGCACCGGGCGCAGGCCATGCGGTTCGAACCGTGCGATGGCATGCGCGAGCGCATGGCGGGGATCGGCGGCCGCGGGCGTGCCGTCCAACTCGTACATCGACAGCAGTACCTGCGCCGTCGGCTGAGCGAGCCAGGGCGCCCGCGCGAGCGTGCCCGGCACCGGACGGCAGATCTTGTCGGCATCCCCGCTGTCCCAGACGAGGCCGGTCGCCTCGACATCCTCGCCGGTGATGTCGAGACCGAGGATGGAACCGGCGACCGGCCGGCCGTCGCGGTAGAGCCGTTCGAGCTCGTGGCGGCGGATGATCTTGCCGCGCGCAACGCCGGACGGATCGGTCAGCACGAGCTGCACGGCCTGGACGTCGGGATTGCCGGCCAGGAACTGCTCCGCCTCGCTCGGATCGACGCTCGCTCGCCGACGGGACATGGCAGCAACTTACACGGTCAGCGCGAGTTCATCGAGCGCCGCCGCGAGCAGGGCGAGCAGGCGGTCCACGTCCGCGACCGTGTGCGCCGGCGAGGTCAGCATCATGTTGTGAAACGGTGTGACGAGCACGCCCCGGTTGAGCAGGTAGAGATGCAGCGCGTGTTCGAACTCGGGACGCAACCCCGCCTCGGCCTCGCTGCCGTTGTGCGGCGCCGGGCCGAAGCCGAACTCGGTGCGCGCGCCGACACGCACGACGTGCCAGTCGAGGCGGCGTGCCGCGAACAGGTCGATGAGGCCGGCTTCGAGCCGCGCGGCGAGCGCCTCCATGCGCTCGTGGTTCGCGCCGGTATGCAGGTGCTCGAGCGCCGCATGGAGCGCCTCGATCACCAGCGCATTGGCGGCCAGCGTCGTGCCCATCCCGGAATGCCCGCCGTCGCGCGCCGCGAGCACGCGCTGCATCGCGCGCTCGACCTCCGCCGTGAAGCCGAGCACGGCGCATGGCAGTCCGCCCGCGATGGCCTTGCCGCAGACCAGCATGTCCGGATCGGGCCCGTGGCGACGCGTGTAGCCGCCGAGGCCCGAGGACAGCGTGTGCGTCTCGTCGACGATCAGCACGGCGCCATGCCGCCGCGTCGCCTCGCGCAGCGCCGCGTGGAATCCCGGCGCCGGCAGCACCATGCCGATGTTGGTCATCACCGGCTCGTAAAGCACGGCGGCGATGTCACCGCGCCCGAGCGCACGCTCGACCGCGTCGGCATCGTTGAACTCGACGGCGACAGCGGCGTCCGCCGGATCGAACGCCGGCCCTATCCCGCCTTCGCGCGGCACGGTCCGCCCGCCGCGCAGCCGCACGAGCGTCTCCTCGACGCTGCCGTGGTAGCAGCCGTGGAAGACCAGCACGCGCGCTCGCCGCGTGATCGCTCTTGCCCAGCGCAGCGCGTAGCGATTGGCCTCGGTCGCGGTCTGTGCGATCTGCCAGTACGGCAGCCCGAACAGCTCCGCGAGCCGCGCGCCGACCTCGGCCGTGCGCTCGGCCGGCAGCATGCAGGTCAGGCCGCGCGCCGCCTGGCGCGCGATCGCGGCAGCGAGCGCGGGCGGCGAATGGCCGAACATCGCTCCGGTATCGCCGAGACAGAAATCGACGTAGCACCGGTCGTCGACGTCGGTCAGCGTCGCGCCCTGTGCCTCGCGCACGAACAGCGGATGCGGCGTGCCCCAATCGACCATCCAGTGCATCGGCACGCCACCGAGCCAGTGGGCACGCGCACCGGCAGCGAGCACGGCCGAGCGTGGATGGAGTTCGATGAAGCGCCTCGCCTCGCGCGCCGCGATTGCCTCGAGCCGTTTCACGACGTGCCGCCCGGCGACCGCGCGAGCGGCGGCTGCGCGCCGGGTGTCGGCGGCACGACCACGCCGAGCGTCACGATCAGTTTCATGGCTGCGTCGACCGACATCTCGAGTTCGATGACCTGCGACCTCGGTACCATCACGATCAGGCCTGACGTCGGGTTCGGCGTCGTCGGCACGTAGACGCAGACCTGCGTCTCGCCCGTTTTCGCGCTCACCTCATGGATGTCTTCGGCGGTGATGAAGCCGATGCTCCACATGTCCTTGCGCGGATACTCGACCATCACCACCTTGCGGAACGAGGTGCCGGACTTGCTGAGCACCGTCTCCGTGAAGCTGCGCACGCCACCGTAGATCGAGCGGACGAGCGGGATGCGCTGCATGAGCTCCTCCCACCACGCGACGACCTGACGGCCGACGAGATTCGTGACCGCGAGACCCGTCAGCAGCACGACAACGAACGCGAACAGCGCACCGAGGCCGGGGATACGGACGCCGATCAGCGCCTCCGGCCGCAGCGACTGCGGCAAGAGCAGCAGCGTACGGTCCATCAGATCGACGATGAAGCCCAGCACCCAGACGGTAGCGAGCACCGGCAGCCAGACCAGCACGCCGGCGATCAGGTAGCGCTGCAGGCGTCCGCGACGTGACGTCTCGCTCATCGCCGAGGGCTCATCGGAGCGGACTCGCGGTCCGCCTCGGTCGGTTACTTCTTGCGCGCGGGCGTCGCACGGCGCAGGACCGCCTTGGCCTTCGCTCGAGAGACGCCCGCTGGCCGGCTTCCGGCTCGGGCGCCGCTCTTGGTCGCGCGCCGTGCGCGCGCGGGTGACTTCGCCACCGGTTCGGCCTTGGCGTCGGGCTTGGAGTCGGTCTTGGCCTCGGACTTCGTCTCGGTCTTGGTGTCGGTCTTGGCCTCGGCCGCCGCTTCCTTGTCCTCGGCCGCGAGATTGCGCTTGTTCTCGCGGTCGGACTTGAAGTCGGTCTCGTACCAGCCCGAGCCCTTGAGCCGGAATATAGGCGCAGAGATCAGCCGAGTGAAGCGGCGGCTGCCGCACGAGGGGCAGCGAGCCAGCGGCTTGTCGCTGATCTTCTGGATGACCTCGGTGTAGAACTTGCAGTCAGGGCATTCGTATTCGTATATCGGCATTGCGAGCGTGCCTCCCCACAGCGCGAAAGCGTACTACACGGCCTTGGCGAACATCAGCCGCCCGTCCTGCACGCTCGCGCGGATGCGGTCGCCGGGCCCGAACTCACCGCGCAGCAGGGCCTGGGCCAGCGGGTTCTCGACCTGCTGCTGAATCGCGCGCTTGAGCGGCCGCGCGCCGTAGACCGGGTCGTAGCCCGACTCGGCGAGCAGTTCGATGGCCGTGTCGTCGAGCACGAGATCCATGTCGCGCTCGATCAGACGCTTGCGCAGCAGCCCGAGCTGGATGTCGACGATGGCACGGATCTGCTCGGTGCCGAGCGGGTGGAAGACCACGATGTCGTCGATACGGTTGATGAACTCGGGCCGGAAGTTCTGCTGCACGATCTCCATGACGGCGGACTTCATGCGCACGTAGTTCTTTTCGCCGGCGTACTCCTGGATCACGTTCGAGCCGAGGTTCGAGGTCATGATGACCACGGTATTGCGGAAATCGACGGTGCGGCCCTGACCGTCGGTCAGGCGGCCATCGTCGAGCACCTGCAGCAGAACGTTGAAGACGTCGGGATGCGCCTTCTCGATCTCGTCGAGCAGGATCACCGCGTACGGCCGACGCCGCACGGCCTCGGTCAGGTAGCCGCCCTCCTCGTAGCCGACATAGCCGGGCGGCGCGCCGATCAGTCGCGCGACGGAGTGCTTCTCCATGAACTCCGACATGTCGATCCGGACCATGGCCTCCTCAGTGTCGAACAGGAACTCGGCCAGCGCCTTGCAGAGTTCGGTCTTGCCGACACCCGTCGGGCCGAGGAACAGGAACGATCCGTTCGGCCGGCGCGGGTCGGCAAGCCCCGCGCGCGAGCGGCGTATGGCGTTCGCGACGATCCGCACGGCCTCACCCTGGCCAACGACACGCCGGCTGAGCGCCTCCTCCATGCGCAGCAGCTTGTCCTTCTCTCCCTCGAGCATCTTCGCAACCGGGATGCCGGTCCACTTCGAGACGACCTCGGCGATCTCCTCATCGGTGACCTTGTTGCGCACGAGCTGGCGCTGCTGGCCTTCGGCCGCCTGCGCCTGCGCGAGCCGCTTGTCGAGCTCGGGCAGCCTGCCGTACTGCAGCTCGGCGACGCGCGCGAGGTCGCCCTTGCGTCGCGCGGTTTCCATCTCGAGCTTGACCTTCTCGATTTCCTCCTTGATCTGCGCGGCACCCTGCAAAGACGCCTTCTCGCTCTTCCAGATCTCCTCGAGATCGGCGTACTCGCGCTCGAGCGCGGCGAGGTTCTCGTTGAGAGCGGCGAGGCGCTTCTTCGAGGCCTCGTCCTCTTCCTTCTTGAGTGCCTCCTGCTCGATCTTGAGCTGGATGATGCGGCGCTCGAGCTTGTCCATCGCCTCCGGCTTGGAGTCGATCTCCATGCGGATGCGCGCTGCGGCCTCGTCGATCAGGTCGATGGCCTTGTCCGGCAGCTGCCGGTCAGCGATGTAGCGATGCGAGAGGGTGGCCGCGGCGACGATCGCGGGGTCGGTGATCTCGACCTTGTGGTGCAGCTCGTAGCGCTCCTGCAGGCCGCGCAGGATCGCGATGGTGTCCTCGACCGAGGGTTCGTTCACGAGCACCTTCTGGAAACGGCGCTCGAGCGCGGCGTCCTTCTCGATGTACTTGCGGTACTCGTCCAGCGTCGTCGCGCCGACGCAATGCAGTTCACCGCGCGCGAGCGCGGGCTTGAGCATGTTGCCGGCGTCCATGGCGCCTTCGGCCTTGCCGGCGCCGACCATGGTGTGCAGCTCGTCGATGAACAGGATGACCTGACCTTCCTGCTTGGCCAGATCGTTGAGCACGCCCTTGAGGCGCTCCTCGAACTCGCCGCGGAATTTCGCGCCTGCGATCAGCGCGCCCATGTCGAGCGCGAGGATCCGCTTGTTCTTGAGGCTCTCGGGGACCTCGACATTGACGATGCGCTGCGCGAGGCCTTCGACGATGGCGGTCTTGCCGACGCCGGGCTCGCCGATCAGCACCGGATTGTTCTTGGTGCGCCGCTGCAGCACCTGGATGGTGCGACGGATCTCGTCGTCGCGGCCGATCACCGGATCGAGCTTGCCCTCGCTGGCCCGCTTGGTCAGATCGATCGTGTACTTCTCGAGCGCCTGCCGGCCCTCTTCGGCGTTCGGGTCCTGCACTCTCTCGCCTCCGCGTACTTCCTCGATCGCCTTCTCGACGGCTGCCTTCGCGAAGCCGCAGTCCTTGAGGATTCGCGCGAGCGTCACGCGATCTTCGAAACAGGCCAGCACGAGCAGCTCGCTCGAGATGAACTGGTCGCCGCGTTGCTGCGCGAGCTTGTCAGCGACGTTCAGCAGGCGCCCGAGATCGTTCGAGACGTGGATGTCGCCTGGCGTGCCCTCCACCTTGGGGAGCCGGTCGAGCGCCTGCGACAGCTCGGTTCTGAGCTTGGGCAGGTTGCCACCCGCCTTGACGAGCAGCGGCCGCACGGTGCCGCCCTGCTGGTCGAGCAACGCGCTCAGCAGGTGTACCGGTTCGAGGCTCTGGTGATCGCGGCCGACCGCCAGCGACTGGGCATCGCCGAGAGCCTGCTGCAGCTTCGCGGTGAGTTTTTCGATTCGCATGCCCGGAACATGAGGCCGGGGCGACGCGTTTCAAGGGTCCGCCGGCGGAGGCTCCGGCCTGTAGCTAGTGGGCGAGCCGCTCACCCACGACAACGACAGCGATCCCCGCCCCTATCCAGAACACTTGCGCGAGGCTCGCGCGCGGCGTGCTCTGCCGGTGCAAACCCGGGATCAGGTCGGCGACGGCGACGTACAGCAGCGTCGCAGCTGCGAACGCGAGCGCGAACGGCAGCAACGCCAGCGCATCGCGCAACGCGAACCAGGCGATGACGCCACCGACGATGGCCGTCGCGCTCGTCGCGAGGTTCAGCGCCAGCGCGCGGGCGCGGCTCATACCGGCGTGCAGCAGCACGGCGAAATTGCCGATCTCCTGCGGAATTTCGTGCGCCATGATCGCAAGCGCCGTGACCACGCCGAGGTGGAAGTCGGTGAGCAGGGCCGCAGCGATGATCACGCCGTCGAGCGCATTATGCAGCGCGTCGCCGGCGAGCACGAGCACGCCCGCGGCCTGATCCCGATGCTGCGAGTGCGCCGTGTGACTCTCGACGTCTTCGGTGTGGCAATGACGCCAGAGCAGGAACTTTTCCAGCACGAAGAACACCAGGATGCCGGCAAGCAGCGCGACGCCGACCTCGTGCAGGCGACGGAATCCGGCGCCCTGGATCGCATGTGGTACGAGGGCGAGCAGCGCCGCGGCGAGCAAAGTCCCGGTCGCGAAGCTCAGCAAGTGCGGCAGCCAGCGCAGGCGCACGCTCGGTGGCAGCAGCAGCACCCCGGCCGCGAGCAGCGCGCTGACGACGCCGCCGAGGGCGGTGAGAGTGATGACCCAGCCGAGTGTGGACACAGCCGTCTCTGAGACCAAAAAGGTTATATTCTAACAGTCGCCGTCCGCTCGATGGGGCGCCGCCGTGACGCGCCAGATCAGCGCCGCGTGCCGCCCGGTCGGAGCGCCGCGGCGATGGGAGTAGAACCTCGCGGGCTCGGCCAGCGTGCTCGCGCCGCCACCCCAGACGCTGCCGACGCCGAGCCGCTCGAGACGCTGCCGCGCGAGTTCGTAGAGGTCGCAGTCCCAGCGGCCGCGCGCATTGCGGCGGAAAGCCGTGGCCGGATCGCCGGCATGACGGTCGCTGCGGCTCAGAAACGCCTCCCGCACCTCGTCGCCGACCTCAAAGTCGCGCGGTCCGATCGCCGGGCCAAGCCATGCCATGAGCCGCGCCGGCGCCACGCCAAGAGCCGCGACCGTGGCTTCGAGCACCCCAGCGGCGAGACCGCGCCAGCCAGCGTGCGCGGCACCGATCCGCGCGCCGTCGACGGAAGCGAATAGCACCGGCAGACAGTCCGCGACCTGGATGGCGCAGACCCGACCCGGCTCGCTGCTGACAACGGCATCGCCGCGCAGTGAGCGGCCCGCGCCATCCGCAGCGCAGGCATCGGCGTCGACCACCTCGATGCCGTGCACCTGCTCGAGCCAGAGCGGCTCGGAGGGCAGCGCGAGCGTCACGGCCAGCCGGCGGCGGTTCTCGGCCACGGCCTCCGGCGCGTCACCGACGTGGGCACCGAGGTTCAGCGAGTCCCAGGGCGGCAGGCTCACGCCGCCGGTGCGCAGCGAGAACCCGGCCCGTACCCCCGGTGGGGCGGGCCAGTCCGGCCGCAGGAGGGCGGGACCCGGACCGTTCACCGTCGCCGCCCGCGGCCGCGCCGGTCCGCTCCGGGTGCGACGCCCGCCGCGGCATCGCGCTCGAGCGCGGCGAGCAGCGCACGCAGGTCGGCCGGCAGCGGCGCCTCGAACTCGAGCGGCCGGCCGGTCAGCGGATGCGGAAACGCGAGCCGCGCCGCATGCAGGACCTGGCGCGTCAACGCGCCGAGCGCCTCTCGCACCTCCGCGGTAGCTCCGGCCGGAACGCGATGCCGGCCACCGTAGAGCGGATCGCCGACGATCGGCAAGCCGATATGCGCGAGGTGCACGCGAATCTGATGCGTGCGGCCCGTATCGAGCGTGACGCCCAGCAGCGTATGCGCGCGGTAACGGCGTTCGATTCGGTAGTGCGTGACGGCCTCGCGGCCGTCGGACCGGACCGCCATCTTCGTGCGTACACTACGGTGCCTGCCGATGGGCGCATCGATCGTGCCGCCGCCCGTCGCCAGTCCATGGCAGAGCGCGAGATAGCGGCGCTCGATCGCGCGCGCGGCGAGCATTTCGACGAGCGCAGCGTGTGCCGCGGGCGTGCGCGCAACCACGAGCAGCCCGCTGGTGTCCTTGTCGAGCCGGTGCACGATGCCGGCACGCGGGACGCGCGCGAGCGCCGGATCGAGCGCAAGCAGCGCGTTCTGCATCGTGCCGCGGCGGTGGCCCGCGCCCGGGTGTACCACCAGACCCGGCGGCTTGTCGATCACGAACAGCGCGC
>CAZAWM010000047.1:0-16540 GCA_964488605.1 uncultured Steroidobacteraceae bacterium
GCCGCTCGACGCCTACCTCGAGGCTCTCGAGGCCGCGACGGAAGAGCAGAAGGAACAGGCACTGCGGCGTCACGCGCTGCAGGTCGAGGCGCGCGTGCGCGAGCTCGCCTCCAAGGCCTACTGGTCACAGTTCGCGACCAGTCCCGATTTTGCGGTCCTGTTCCTGCCGGGCGATCAGTTCCTCTCGGCCGCGCTGGCGCACGATCCGGACCTGCTCGACTCCGCGATGCGGCAGAACGTCATCGTCGCCACACCGTCGACGCTGATCGCCTTGCTCAAGGCCGTCGCGTACGGCTGGCGACAGGCCGATGTCGCGCGCAACGCGGTCGCAATCCGCGATCTCGGTCAGGAACTGCACCGCCGCCTGGGGACTTTTCTCGGCCACCTCGGCCGCCTCGGTAAGAGCCTAAACGGCTCGATCGAAGCGTATAACAGCGCCGTCGGATCGCTGGATCGCAGCGTGATGCCGCAGGCGCGGCGTTTTGCCGAACTCGGGGTGGGAGATGCCGAGGCGCTCGCCGCGCCCGCCGCGATCGACCGGCTCGCACGCGAGCCGCCGGCGGCCGCACCCGAGCTGCCCGCGCCGCCCGACGTCGCTGCCGATGCGCCCGGGGCGCCCGCCCCGGTCGGCCGTTCCGCGGCGCCATGAGCGGAATCGAACCGCCGCCGCCCGATGGCGTGCGGTACCGGATCTGGCTGTTCGAACCAGGGCCGGCGCGCGACGCGTTGGCCGCCCTGTTCGCGATCGAGCGCGAAATCGATGAAAGCGCGAGGCCGGAACTCGATCACGCCGTCGGTCATGCCCGCCTCGACTGGTGGCGGGAGGAATGCGGACTGCTCGCCGACGGCCGTCCGCGCCACCCGGCGACGCTCCGGCTCGCTGCAGCCCTCGCGCGACCGGAGGCCGGACCGCCCGACCTGCAGCCGCTCGTCGAAGCTGCGCGCTGGCGCTTCGCCCAGCTCGCCTTCGAGACCCGCTCCGAACTCGACATCGTGCTCGGCCACTGGGCGTCGACCGTCTTCGCGACGCTGCTGGCGATCGGAGGCGCGGACCCGCGAGCAGCGCAGGCTACTGCATGGCGCAGCTTTGCGCTGCGCGCCGGCGCGGCCATCCGCGAACTGGAGCTGGTCGGGCAGTTGCGTACGTTCGCGCTGCAAGGGCTCGTCTACCTGCCGCTCGACGAGCTCGATGCCGCAGGCTGCGAACACGCGGACTGCCGGCGGCAGCCCTTCCCCGGACCGGTCGCGGCGCTGCTGCGTGCGCGCTTCGCGGCCTGCGCGACCACACTGCGCGATGCGGCCGGGGCACTCCCCTCCTCGGCACGGATCGCGTGCCGCGCCGCGCTGTTGTGGACCTCCCAGGCGTTGCGCCAGTCGGCACGGGCCGCCGCTGCGCTGCCGCTGGAGTATGCTCCGCCGCGATTCGTCGCGATCGCCGATACGTTCGCGGCCTGGAACGCAGCACGACGCTGCCTGCGCGGCCATCTGCCGCGCCTCGCCTGACGCGCCTTCCATTGTTGCGACCCATCGAGGTGATTGCCGATGACTGCTGCCGCGCCCGCTGCCGACTTCGATCCGCGCCGCGTGACGCTGCGACCCGATGAACTCGCCGGGCGCGTGATCGCCATTACGGGCCCAACGTCCGGAATCGGACGCGCACTGGCCTTTGCCTGCGTTCGCCACGGCGCCGAGGTGCTGCTGCTCGGCCGCAACCAGCGCAGACTCGAGGCCTTGCACGCCGAGCTCTGCGCCCTGGAACAGTCGCCCGGGGGCCCTGCGCTGCCCGAACCCGTGATCGGCCTGCTCGACCTCGAGCGCGCGGTCGCGCGCGACTACGATGCGATCGCCGAAGCAGTCGCCGCCCGGTGGGGACGGCTCGATGGCCTCGTGCACAACGCCGCCGTGCTCGGGCAACTGGCACCGATCGAGCACTATGACGTGCCGACCTGGGTGCGCGTCATGCATGTCAACGTGACCGCCGCCTTTGCGCTGACGCAGGTACTGCTACCCTCGCTGCGCGCCTCCGACGACGCTTCCATCGTCTTCACCTCGAGCAGTGTCGGCCGCCGCGGCCGCGCCTACTGGGGCGCGTACGCAGTCTCGAAGTTCGCAGTCGAGGGACTGATGCAGGTGCTGGCGCACGAGCTCGACGCGACCAGCGTGCGCGTCAACTCACTGAACCCCGGCCGCGCACGGACCGCGATGCGCCGCCAGGCCTATCCGTCGGAGGACCTCGACTCGCTGCCGCCCCCGGAGTCGCTGACCGAACCGTACCTGGCGCTGCTGGGCGCCGCGGCACGCGGCGTGACGGGCCGCGCTTTCGACTGTCAGGACTGACGGCGCGCGCCGGTAGCGACGGCTCCGACGAGCCGACACCGGTCAGGGAGGCGATCTCGTCGGCTGTCAGCATGCGAAAATGACCACGGGCAAGATCGCGACTGAGCCTCACCGGCCCGATCGCTACGCGCAGCACCCGACTGACCACGGCCCCCTGACGCTCGAGCAGCTGCCGGACCTGCTTGCCGCTGGCCCCGCGGACGACCAGGTGGTACCAGCGATTGCTCGCAAGCTCGTCCGCCTCGCCGGGCGCGACCTCGAGAACCTCGATGCGGCCGCCATCGTCGAGCTCCCCGCCCCGCACGGCCTCGAGTCGTGTCTCGTCGAGCGCGCCGCGGACGCGGGCACTGAACTCGGACGCCAACCCGTGGACGCGGCGCTGCAGCTGCGCGGTCAGCGACCCATCGGCGGTCGCGAGTTCGAGGCCACCATCGATACGCGGCATCGGGCTGACGGCGACGAACCGCCGTCCGGCGCGGCGCGGCAGCCGCTCGAACATACCGTCCGAGAGTGCCTCGCCCGGCGACCGATGGAGCAGGAACGCTGGCGGCGCGGTGCCGCCGCTTGGCCGAGGCGCCAGACGCACGGGCCGCCCGTCGAGCCGGACGTCATCGCCCGCCGCGACACGCTGACCGAGTCGGGCCGGTTCACCGTTGACGGTGAGGCGCCCCACACGGATCCACTGCTCGGCCTGCCGGCGCGAGGCGAGGCCCGCGGCCGCGAGCCATTTCTGCAGCCTCTCGGGCGGCGGCTGCGGAATCTGGCGGCGGGCACGATGGGGCACGATGACCAGCGCGAGCGGAATGAAGTCAGTCGGCTTCGCGTGGCGCCGCGACGAGACCCGTCGCCGCATCCGCCCCAGCTTCCTGCGGCAGCGATTCGCCGTCATCGTCGCCCACCGAGTCGACATCGGAGGCGCCGGCCGCCGCCGCTCCGGCCACCCCCGCAATGCCCGTCGGATCGGCGTCGGGTGGCGGCTCGGCGGCGAACACGCCGCTCGGATCGGCGGCTTCGAGCTGCGTGCCCGGCAATGGCAGCTGTGGATTCAAATCCGCCATGTCGCGGAGCTCGGACAGCGGCGGCAGCTCGTCGAGGGACTTCAGCCCGAAGTAGTCGAGAAAATCTCGCGTCGTTCCGAGTAGCTCCGGGTGCCCAGGAACGTCGCGATGCCCGACCACCCGCACCCAGTTCCGTTCCATCAGCGTCTTGATGATGTTCGGATTGACAGCCACGCCCCTGACCGCTTCGATCTCGGCGCGCGTGATCGGCTGGCGATAGGCGATCAACGCCAAGGTCTCGAGCAACGCGCGCGAGTAGCGCTGCGGTCGCTCGGGCCAGAGACGCCCTACTTCGGCCGCGTACTCGCTACGCACCTGTATGCGCAGCCCGCTGGCCACCTCGCGGATCTCCATGCTGCGACCCTCGTACTCGGCGCGCAGCCGATCCACCGCGGCCTGCAGTTCAGCCCTATCGGGACGCGACGTCTCCTCGAAGAGACCGGCGAGGTCGGCATAGCTCAAAGGTCTGCCCGCGCAAAGGAGTGCAGCCTCGATCACGTTGCGGATGTAGTGCTCGCTCATGATTCCTCGGGGTTCGGCAACCCGCTGGCCGAGTCGTCCGCAACCAGATGCAGGTCGGGACGGACCTTCGCCGCGCGAACGTACAGTGGCCCGAACGCTTCCGTCTGCACGATGTCGAGCAGACCCTCGCGGACCAGCTCGAGAATCGCCACGAAAGTCACCGTCACGCCCATACGGCCCTCCTCGGGCCGGAACAGCCGCGTGAATTCTACGAAAGACGCGGTCTCGACGGTCGAGAGGATATCCGTCATCCGCGCGCGCACCGAGAGGCGCTCGCGCTGCACGTGGTGGTGCGCGAACATCTCCGCTCGCGCCACCACGTCGCGGAAGGCCAGGATCATCTCCTGCAGCGCAACCTGCGGCAGCGCGCGCACGCCGCGTTTGAGTTCGATTCCGGCGCTGGCGCTCCAGGTGTCGCGCTCGAGCCGCGGCAGCCGGTCGATCGACTCGGCGGCGAGCTTGAACCTCTCGTACTCCTGCAGACGTCGCACGAGGTCTGCGCGCGGATCGGTCTCGTCGCCGGCAGAAGATTCGCTCGAGCGCGGCAGCAGCATCCGCGACTTGATCTCCGCCAGAGTCGCCGCCATCACCATGTACTCACCGGCGAGCTCGAGCTGCAGCTCGTTCATGAGCTCGATGTAGTTCATGTACTGCCTGGTGATCTCGGCCAGCGGGATGTCGAGGATGTTCAGGTTCTGCCGGCGGATCAGGTAGAGCAGCAGATCCAGCGGCCCCTCGAAGGCCTCGAGGAAGACCTCGAGCGCCTGCGGTGGGATGTACAGGTCGCGCGGCAGCTGGGTGACCGGTTCGCCCTGTACGATCGCGAACGGCATCTCATGCTGCTCCGGAGCACGCCTCGCGGCGGTCGGCGTCGCCTCCGGGGACGGCTCGTTCGAGACCACGATTCGCAGGTCCGGCTTGGGCATGATCAGTCAGTCCTCAGGTGCATCGCTTGGCGTACGTCGTCGAGCGTCTCGCGAGCCGCTTCGCGGGCCTTCTCGGCCCCGCCGGCCAGGATATTGGCAACCAGTTCCGGGCTGTCCTCAAACTCCTGCGCGCGCCGGCGCATGCCGCCGATCTCGTCGACCACTTTGTCGATCAGCGGTTTCTTGCAGTCGAGACAGCCGATGCCGGCGCTACGGCAACCCTGCTGCACCCACTGACGTGTCGCCTCGTCCGAGTAGACCTCGTGCAGGTCGAAGACCGGGCACTTGCCCGGATCGCCAGGATCCGTGCGCCGAATGCGCGCCGGATCCGTCTGCATCGTACGCAGCTTCTGCGCGACCGAGTCCGGGTCCTCGCGAAGCCCGATGGTGTTGCCGTAGGACTTCGACATCTTGCGGCCGTCGAGTCCAGGCAGCCGGGGCGTGCGCGTCAGCAGCACCTGCGGCTCCGGAAGGATAGCGACGCTGCCGCCCTCGAGGTAACCGAGCAGCCGTTCGCGATCGGCAACGGTGATCCGTGCATTGCCGAGCACGAGGCTGCGGGCCTTCTCGAGTGCCGCGTGGTCGCCCGTCTCCTGATACTGCTTGCGCAACTGCCTATAGAGCGCACCGTTGCGGCCGCCGAGTTGCCGGACGGCCTTCTCGGCCTTTTCCTCGAAGCCCTGCTCGCGGCCGAACAGGTGATTGAAGCGTCGGGCGATCTCCCGGGTAATCTCGACGTGCGCCACCTGATCCTCGCCGACCGGCACGTAGTCTGGACGATAGAGCAGGATGTCCGCCGACTGCAGCAACGGATAGCCGAGGAATCCATAGGTAGCCAGGTCCCGGTCCTTGAGCGCCTGCTGCTGATCCTTGTAGGTCGGCACGCGTTCGAGCCACCCCAGTGGCGTGATCATCGACAGCAATAGATGCAGCTCGGCGTGCTCTGGCACGTGCGACTGGACGAACAGGGTCGCGACGCTCGGATTGAGGCCGGCGGCGAGCCAGTCGATGACCATGTCGTGAACGTACTCGGGCAGTCGCGTCGTGTCCTCGTAGCCCGTGGTCAGCGCATGCCAGTCGGCGACGAAGAACAAACAGTCGTGCTGGTATTGGAGCTCGACCCAGTTGCGCAGGGCGCCGTGATAGTTGCCGAGGTGCAGGGGTCCGGTCGGGCGCATGCCGGACAGCACGCGGCGAGTCCGCACGACCGCATTCATGCGATGCCGCCCGGCAATGTCATTCGCAACTTAGTCGAAAAAAACTTCATAATACATTGTTTTAAATAATTTTTTTGGCGACATCGCACGATCAGCGACCGGCTCCTGGATCACCCTGCCGCAGTATAGCGAACCTCAGCCTGCGATCCCGAAGAGCACGACGCTGCCCTTGCCCACGCGGGTCACGACCGGAGGCTGGCTGACCATGTCGATCACGGTCGTCGGCTCGATTCCGCAATGGCCGCCGTCGAGAATCGCGTCGAGCTCGTGCGGCAGGCGCTGCTCGATCTGCCGCCCGTCGGTCAACGGCAGCTCGTCGCCGGGAAGGATCAGCGTCGAGCTCATCAGCGGCTCGCCAAGCTCCTGCAGCAGCAGTCGGGGTACGGGGTGGTCCGGAATACGCAACCCTATCGTGCGGCGATTCTCATGCTGCAGTCGGCGCGGGACCTCGCGGCTGGCCGGCAACAGGAAGGTGTAGGGCCCGGGGGTGACAGCCTTGAGCATCCTGAATTGCCAGGTCTCTATCCGCGCATAGCGCCCGATCTCGGTCAGGTCACGGCAGACGAGCGTGAAGTGGTGGCGACGGTCCGCATGCCGTATGCGGCGGATCCTCTCGAGGGCATCCTTGTCGCCGATATGACAGCCGAGCGCGTAACAGGAGTCCGTTGGATAGGCGATGACGCCGCCCGCGCGGACGATGTTCACAGCCTGCCGGATCAGCCTGGTCTGTGGCGTCTGCGGGTGCAGTGGCAGGTAAGCAGCGGGCAAGGGAACCTCGGGCGCCGGCACGGTGTCCATTCCTGCGCCGACCTTGAGATATGATACCGGGCCCGCGCCGCCGCCCGCCCCCGCTGATGCAAGCCCTGCTCGAATTCCTGCCACTCGTGGCCTTCGTGGTCGCCTACCATCTGCACGGGATCTACGTCGCGACGGGCGTGTTGATGGTCGCGATGTGCCTGCTGGTAGCAGCCGCTTGGCTGCGCACGCGCAAGGTCGGTTCGCTGCTAGGCACCAGCACGGCGCTCGTGCTGGTCTTCGGCTCGATCACGCTCATACTCCGCGACGAGCGCTTCATCCAGTGGAAACCAACCGTGTTCTTCTGGGGGTTCGGCCTCGCCTTTCTCGTCAGTCAATGGCTCGGCGCCCGCCCACTGGTTCAGCGACTAATCGGGGCGGCTATGCCCGACCTGCAAGTCTCCCGGGAAGCCTGGCTCAGGCTCAATCTCGCATGGGTCGTCTTTTACTTCGCGATGGGAGCCACGAACCTCGCCGTAGCCAGGCTTCTCGACCAGCAGACCTGGGTCAACTTCAAGGTGTTCGGTATCACGGCGCTGACGTTCTTGTTCGTGCTCGTGCAAGCCCTATGGCTGCAACGCCAGGCGCCGGTGACCGACGCGCCGGCCGGTCGAGGACCGAATCCTTGACTCCCGACCGCCTTGAACGTCTCCGCGAGCGACTGCTTGCGCTGCAGCCCACCGAACTCGAACTGCGCGACGATAGTGCGCTGCACGCCGGTCACGCCGGTGCCCGCGAGGGGGGGCACTTCCACGTTCGCATCGTCTCGAGCAAGTTCGCCGGCCTCGCGCCTCTCGCCCGGCATCGACTCGTCTACGCCGCGGTCGGCGACCTGATGGGCAGGGACGTGCATGCCCTCTCCATCGATGCGAGAGCGGATTAGCTTACAGTCTCCACCGCTTCACAACACCCCGAGAAATCCATCATGAAGATCTCCAGAATCGTTTGCGTAGGCATTGCGCTCGGACTCACCGCCTGTCAGAGCGGCGCGGGCGGCAGCGGCGACACGGCCAAGAATCCGGGCAGCGAGGCCGTCGCGACGATCGACGGCAAGACGATCTCCCGTGATCTGCTCGACTTCTACATCCGCGCCGCGAGCGGCGGCCGCGATCCCGCGCAGCTGTCGACCGAGCAGCGCAAGGAGGCGCTCGATTCCCTGCTGCGCGGCTTCGCGGTCGCCGGCCAGGCCGTCAAGGACAAGGTAGATCAGGACAAGGAAGTCGCGGCCCAGCTCGAACTCGTGCGACTCGAGGTCCTGCAGCGCGCGGTGCAGTCCAGATATCTCAAGGACAAGACCCCGACCGAGGCCGAACTGCGCGCCGAGTACGAAACACAGGTTGCGCAGATGCCGAAGACCGAGTACCGGGCGCGGCACATCCTCGTGCAGACCGAGGCGTTCGCCGATGACGTGATCGAGCGCATCCGCAAGGGAGCACGTTTCGAGGATGTCGCGCGGCGCGATTCGATCGACGGCTCGAAGGAGCGTGGCGGCGACCTCGGCTGGTTCGCGCCGCAGTCCATGGTCAAACCGTTCGCCGACGCGGTGATGTCGCTCAAGAAAGGCGAGATGACGATGAAGCCCGTGCAGAGTCAGTACGGCTGGCACGTCATTCGCCTCGACGACACGCGCGAAATGCAGCCCCCGCCGTTCGACCAGGTCAAGGATCAACTGAGTCAGGTCGTGCTCGCGAAGAAATTCCGCAGCTACGCCGAGGAGCTGCAGAAAGCGGCGAAGATCGAGACCAAGCTCTGACCCTTGAGCTGCTGGCGGCCGGCGCGGACGCGCCGGCCCGTCCCGCCCGCGACCCGCTCGCGCTCAGCCCACGCCCCCCTTCTCGAGCAGTGCGAGCAGCGCTTGCTCGTCGAGCACGGTCACGCCAAGTTCGCGGGCCTTCTGGAGCTTCGAACCGGCCTCTGCACCGGCCACTACGTAATCCGTGTTTCGCGACACGCTGCCGGCCACCCTAGCGCCGAGCGCGCGCAGCCGCTCGCTCGCCTGGTCACGCGTGAGCGAGGCGAGGGTCCCGGTCAACACGAAGGTCTTGCCTGCTAGCGGCTGCACGGCACCAGCGGGAGTCGCCGCGAAATTGCGCCAGTGCACGCCCGCCTTGCGCAGGCGCTCGATCATTCGCCGATTCCTGGGATCGGCGAAAAAGGCCGTGACGCGTGCCGCCACGATAGGCCCCACGTCCGGGACCTGTTCGATGGCCGCGGCGTCAGCGTGCATCAGCGTCTCGAGCGTGCCGAAATGCTGCGCCAGCGCGAGTGCCGTCGCCTCACCGACGTCGCGTATTCCCAGTGCATACAGGAACCGGGGCTGGCTCGTCTCCCGGCTGCGTTCGATCGCCGCCAGGAGCTTCTCGGCCGAGCGCTGCCCCATCCGGTCCAGCGCGGCACGCTGGTCGACCGTCAATTCATAGAGGTCGGCGGGATCGTCGACCAAGCCCGCCGTGACGAGTTGGTCGACGAGCTTGTCACCGAGACCTTCGATGTCCATGGCACGTCTCGATGCGAAGTGCAGGATCCGCTCACAGCGTTGCGCAGCACAGGCGTAGCCGCCCGTACAGCGGGCTATCGCCTCGCCCTCCTCGCGCTTTACCGGCGAACCGCAGACCGGGCACCGAGGCGGTAACCGCACGCGCCGCGCGTCGTGCGGCCGCTGTTCGACGAGCACTCGCACGACCTCGGGAATCACGTCGCCCGCTCTACGCACGATCACCGTATCGCCGATGCGCACGCCCTTGCGCTCTAGTTCGTCCATGTTGTGCAGCGTGGCGTTGCTGACGGTGACGCCGCCGACGAACACGGGCGCGAGACGCGCCACCGGAGTCACCGCACCCGTCCGCCCTACCTGGAATTCGACGTCGAGCACGCGGGTCTGGGCCTCTTCGGCCGGGAACTTGTGCGCGACAGCCCAGCGCGGCGCACGCGAGACGAACCCCAGCGCGTCGCGATCAGCGCGTCGGTCGACCTTGTAGACGACACCGTCGATCTGATAGGGCAGCTGGTCGCGCCGCGCACTCATCCGGTGGAAGTAATCGAGACAGCCGCGGACGCCGACGACCAGAGCTGCCTCCGGACAGGTGCGCAGCCCCCACTCATGCAGCGCGCCGGCGAGTTCGCTCTGCCGGTCGGGCACCGCCCCGCCTTCGACGGCGCCGACCGCATAGAAGAACACATCCAGCGGACGCGCGGCCGTGACCCGCGGGTCGAGTTGCCGCAGACTGCCTGCCGCCGCGTTGCGCGGATTGACGAAGGTCTTCTCGCCGCGTTCGGCGGCATGAGCATTAAGGGCGAGGAACCCCGCCAGCGGCATGTAGACCTCGCCGCGCACTTCCAGAAGGGTCGGTGCACCGGGCCTAAGGCGTAGCGGGACCGAGCGGATCGTGCGCACGTTGGCGGTCACGTCCTCGCCGGTCACGCCATCGCCGCGCGTCGCGGCATGGCGAAGCCGGCCGCCCTCGTAGACCACGCTGACCGCGAGTCCGTCGAGCTTCGGCTCGGATGCGTACTCGATCTGCCCTTCTCGCCCGAGACGCTCGCGGACGCGGCGATCGAACGCGATGACCTCGTCGTCCGAGAAGGCGTTGTCGAGCGACAGCATGGGGACGCGGTGGCGCAGAGTCGGAAAGGCGGTCGCCGGCGTGCCACCGACCCGCTGCGTCGGCGAATCGGGCATCACGAGTTCCGGATGCTCGGCCTCGATCCGCTGCAGTTCACGCAGCAGGGAATCAAACTCGGCGTCGCTGATCTCGGGATCGTCGAGAACGTGGTAGCGGTAGTTATGATGCTCTATCATCGCGCGCAGTTCAGCGGCGCGCCGTGCGGCCGAGCCGGCCGAGCCCGCGGGCCTCACGTCGAGGGCCCTGGAGCGGCGACGCCCTGCGCCTCGCGGCGCAGTTCGACGACTCGCGACGGACTGAGCGGCTGACCCTGCGTGTCGCGCAGTTCGCCGCGCAGGCGCTGCGCGAGTGTTCCGGCGACCGCGTATAAGCGGTCGAAGGTCTCGGTCGGCCCGAGGGGACCGGGCAGCACCGCGAAAACGTTCAGACCGAACAGCCGTTCGGTGTCCATTTTCTCGAGGAGGAAGCTGCCAGGCTTCGTGAGATTGGCAGCGCTGAGCAGTACACGCCCGTCGACGAGCGGCAGATGGAAGATCCCGAATTCGCCGTGCTCGAAACCTTCGCCCTGCAGCGCCTGACGGACCGCGCCACCGGTCAGACGCTCACCCGCCCTTGCCACGACGCGCAATGCGATGATGCGTCGCGAGGCGTCGTATGGCCAATCGAGACGCATCCGCGGACGGGGCGAGCCGGCATCGCGCTGCAGCGCTGGCTGACTCTCCGCGAGCCATTGGGCCGCACGCTCGACCGCCGCCGCGCCGATCTCGGGGCCCCGCGAGACCGCTACCACCGGCAAGCTGACGACGTCCGGGCCGTCGGTCAGCCCCTCGACACCCGGATCCACGATCTCGACGATGGGCGGCTCTCGGACCGGTTCGCGACGCGCGACGGGCGCCGCGGTGCCGTCAACGGACTCTCTCAGTCCCTCCGGCGCTTCGCGCGGATCGAGATCGGCGTCGGGCGCAGGCGACCTCTCTGCGGGGACGACTGCGTCTGCGCTACGGACTGAGCCGCCGCGCCGCCGTCGTTCCCAGACGAGCAGCCCGACGATGAACAGGACGCCGAGCGCGAGCAGCGACCAGCGCAGTTCGGACATCGATCAGTTCGCCGCGAGGCGCAAAGCCTCGTCGACATCGACTGCAACGAGACGCGAGACGCCAGGCTCGTTCATGGTCACGCCGAGCAGCTGCGAGGCGAGCTCCATCGTTGCCTTGTTGTGAGTGATGAAGATGAACTGAATCCGCTGGGCCATCTCGCGGACAATGTCGCAGAAGCGGCCGACGTTGTTCTCGTCGAGTGGGGCGTCGACCTCGTCGAGCAGGCAGAACGGCGCCGGGTTGAGATCGAAGATCGAGAACACGAGCGCCACCGCGGTCAGCGCCTTCTCGCCACCGGAGAGCTGCGCGATCGTGACATTGCGTTTGCCCGGTGGCCGAGCCATGACCGCGACGCCAGCCTCTAGCGCGTCCTCGCCGACGAGCTCGAGATAGGCGTGTCCGCCTCCGAAAAGCCTTGGAAACTTCTCCTTGAGGCCGGCATTGATGCGATCGAACGTCTCCTGGAAACGGATGCGGGTCTCTTTCTCGATTTTGCGCATCGCCTGCTCGAGCGTGTCCAGCGCAGAGGTCAGATCGGCGTACTGGCGATCGAGGTACTCCTTGCGTTCCATGTTCTCCTTCAGTTCGTCGATCGCCGCGAGATTGACCTGCCCGAGCTTGTCGATCTCGGCGCGCACTCCGGCGAGTTTATCCTCCCAGTTTGCCAAGGCGGCCTCGAGCGGCAGCGCCGCCAGAACCTCCTCGAGCGCAAACTGCGTAGCGGCGAACTGCTCGGCGATCGATTCGCGCCGGACACGGGTCTCCTGCGCGGCAAGCCTCGCCTGCTCGATCTGCTCGCGGGCCGCGTCGACCCGCTGCTCCGCGCCGAGTCTCCTCTCGTCGAGCGCGTGCAGCTCCGCGTCGGCCTCTTCGAGCGCGCGGCGCGCCGACTGCAGTTCGCCCTCGACCTCGAGCCGGCGGGCGAGGTACCCACTCAGCAGGTTCTCGAGCTCGATGACCGGTGCGTCGCCACGAGCCAGTTCGCTCTCGAGCTCAGCGAGCCGGATCTGCTGCTGCTGCTGCTGCTCGGCCATACGCCCGAGACCGATCTGCATCGACTGGAGGGTGGACCGACGGCTCTCGATCCGCACCAGCAGATCACGGGCCGCGAGTTGGGCTGCGGCCGCGGCCGCGCGAGCCTGCGCCAGCCCCCCACGACGTTCCTCGCGCTCTGCGTCCAGATCCGCGCGCCGGGCGTCCAGAGTCTGCAGCTCGGCGAGGCCGCACTCGAGCTCGTGGCGCGCTCGTGCGATGGCCTCCTGCGTCACTCCGCGCTCGCGCAGTACTTCGGCCACCTCGAGATCGATACGCTCGCGGCGCAGCACCGACTCCTGCGAGCGTGCCCGGGTCGCTTCGAGCTGACCGAGCACGTCGGCGTGAGCGCGATGCGCCGCCTGGATGCGCGCCTGGATAGAGTCCCGCAGGACTTCGGACGCCGCCAGTCGGGAGCGCAGCCCGTTCAGGTCATCCTCGACCGTCGTGACTCGCGCGGCAGCCGCGCGGAAGTCCTCGCGCAAAGCCTTGAGCCTTTGCTCGCGCTCGATGACGCCTGCATGGGCATCCTTGCCGCGATTGACGCGCAACCACGTGGCCCCAAGCCATTCGCCCTCGCGGGTCACGACCGACTCGCCCGGTCGCAGGCCGCGGCGAGCGATCAGGGCTTCGCGGACCGTACCGGCCAGGCGTACGGAGCCGAGTAGATCCGTGAGCGACCGCGGGCCGCGTACCTGCGAGGCCAGCGTGCCCGGGGCGCCGGGCGATGCTTCGCCGCCCGATTCGAGCACGAACACACTTGCCTCGCCGATCCGGGCCACCGAATCGGCGAGTTCATCCAGACCATCGATGCAGACGGCCTCGAGGTAGTCGCCGAGCACCGTCTCGACGGCGCGCTCCCAGCCACCCTCGACCTGCAGCAACTGGGCGGCGCGGGGTCGGGCCGCGAGTCCGGCCGACTCCAGCCACTGCGATGCCTTGCCCGAGGAGGCACCGAACGCTGCCTTCTGAAGTGCCTCGAGCGACAGTACCTCGGCGTGCAACCGCTCACGCTCGCTTCGGGCAGCCTCGAGTGCCTGCTCCTGCTCGAGCTGGCGGGTGCGCAAGGTTTGCACATCGGCGAGTGCTGTGCCGAGCGCACGCGCGAGCTCGTCCGCCTCGAGACGCGCCGCCGACTCACGCTCGGCAAGCTCGCCGAGCAGCGAGGAAGCCTCCTGCGCAATCAGCGCGTCACGCTCGACGGCCAGTCGATCCGCCTGTCCGCCCAGCCGCCGCAGCTGGTTCTCGAGCTGCTCGATCCGCGCGCGCTCGACCTGCGTCGTCTGGTGTGCCGCGCCGAGCTGGCGGTTGAACTCCTCCCAGCGCTGCTGCCAGGCCGCGAGCGCCGCATCGGCCTCTTCAAGTCGAGCCATGCAGAATCGCTCGGTCGCGCTCGCCTCGTCGAGATCCGGCGCGAGACGATCGAGCTCGGCCTGGAGCGCCGCACACTCCTGGCGGTCGCGGCCGATATGCACCGCGAGCTCATCGAGACTGGCTCGTGTCTGCGCGAGGTCCGCCCGCTTGCGTTCGAGCGCCTCCCGCGTGAACTCGATCTGCTGCTCCGTGCGCGTAATGTCCGCACCGACCGCGAAATAGCGCCCCTGGATCTGGGATACCCTTTCGCTCTGCTCATGGTGGAAGGCGCGCTGCTTCTCGATCGCCGCCTCGCAAGCGCGCAGCTCGGCGAGCGCCGCCTGCATCGCCAGATCCTTCTCGCGCAGCGCACTGTCGTGAATCTCCGCCCCGCTGTCCAGCTCCCGAAGCCTCAACGCCAGCAGCTCTGCAGTCAGGCGTCGCTCCTGCTCCTTGAGGGCCTGGTAGCGCCGAGCCGTTGCCGCCTGGCGCTGCAGGTGTCGGATCTGTTTTTCGACCTCGTCGCGAACGTCCTGCAGCCGCTCGAGGTTCTCGCGCGTGTCGGCGATACGGCTCTCGGTCTCCTTGCGCCGCTCTTTGTATCGCGAGATCCCAGCGGCCTCCTCGACGAAAGCGCGCATGTCGTCGGCCTTCGCCTCGATGACACGCGAGATCATGCCCTGCTCGATGATCGCGTAGCTGCGTGACCCGAGGCCCGTCCCGAGGAAAAGCTGCGTGATATCCTTGCGACGGCAGCGCGCCCCGTTGATGTAATAATGCGAGGTGCCGTCACGCAGCACCTCGCGCCGCAGCGATACCTCGGCGAAGGCGGCGTAGGGTCCGGAGACCTTGCCATCGCTGTTGTCGAACAGCAGCTCGACCGAGGCCTTGCCCACGGGCTTGCGCGCGCTCGAACCGTTGAAGATGACGTCCGTCATCGAGTCGCCGCGCAGGTGCTTGGCCGACAGCTCGCCCATGACCCAGCGGACCGCGTCGATGATGTTCGACTTGCCACAGCCGTTCGGGCCGACCACGCCAGTGAGATTGCTCGGAAACGATACCGTCGTCGGATCGACGAATGACTTGAAGCCCGCGAGCTTGATTTTCGTCAGCCGCATGGAATGGCAGTTCCCCCAAGGTTCTGTGTGGCGACCCGGCTGTCGAGGCGCACCGGCCCGCGTCGGTAACGGCCGGCGAGGCGTGCTAGTGTAGTTCAATCTTCGGAACCGGTGACGACCGCGCGCAGTGCGGTCCTCGCTGCCACCGTTCACGACCTCCGGGCTATCACGACAATGCCGTTACAACCCTCCACCAGCATTGAGACCTTTCCCAATCCTGAGCCGCAGATCGACTACACGATCCGGATGACGATCCCGGAGTTCACCTGTCTGTGCCCGAAGACCGGTCAGCCGGACTTCGCCACGCTCGAGCTCGAGTACGTGCCCGATGGCCTCTGCGTCGAGCTCAAGTCGCTGAAGCAGTACATCTGGTCCTTTCGTAACCGCGGAGCGTTCCACGAAGCGGTGACCAACGAGATCGCCGACCACCTTGCAAAAGCTACCTCGCCTCGCTTCCTGCGCCTGACCGCGAAATTCAACGTCCGCGGCGGAATCTACACGACCATCGTCGCCGACCGCATCAAGAGCGGCTGGCGCCCCTCGCCGACCATCGTGCTGCCCTGAATCGAAAGCGGCTCAGCCACTATCGAACCGACTGATTCTTGGGGAAATCCTGCCGCGCCGGGTGCCACTGGCGTTCGGCCTGTACAGGCCGGGGTCGGTCGGTATAATCCCGCGTCCCGCGTGTCGGACGCGGGGGGAGTCGATCCCCAGGAGGCGATGGATGCCCAGCAAGAAACCAGCCGCCAAGAGCAAGTCCACGAAGATCATGGGCGCAAGGCCAGCGCCGGCCAAGGCGCGCAAGGTCGCGGCGTCCGCGAGGAAGGCGGCACCGTCCAGGACCGCCAAAGCAAGCAGACCGTCCAAGCCCAGCAAGCCAGCGAGGCACGCGAGCAAGCCCGCCGGTGCGGCACGCCCGGCTCGCGAAAGCGCCTCGATGAGATCGAAGACCGCCCAGACCGTCAAGCCCAAGCGCACCGCCGCCGAGACCAGGCCGGCCGAGAAGCCCGCCGGCGGCCACGCTCCGGCCACCGAACAGACCGTACGGACGACGCCGGCGCCCGTCGGCGCGCCCCCGGCCGAGTCGCCGGCGACGCGCCCGGCGGTCCGCGGTACACCGGTGGTCGCTACAGCCATCTCGCGCGGCACTACGCAGCCACCCGCTGCCGATACGCAGACCGACGCCGAGGATGCCGACGAAGGCTCGAGCCTGCTGGCGGGTCCGCGCAACGTAAAACCGTACATCGCCAAGCGCGGCGAGCAGTACATGAACCGGGAGCAGCTCGAGCACTTCCGGCAAATTCTGCTGAACTGGAAACGGGACCTCATGGAGGAGGTCGATCGCACGGTCACCCACATGAAGGACGAGGCCGCGAACTTTCCGGACCCGAACGATCGCGCCACGCAGGAAGAGGAATTCAGCCTCGAGCTGCGCACCCGCGACCGCGAGCGCAAACTGATC
>CAZAWM010000048.1:0-16390 GCA_964488605.1 uncultured Steroidobacteraceae bacterium
TCCGGCCAGAGACGACGTACCAGGACTTGTAGCCGCCCTTGTTGACCTGCGGGAAACCACCTCGGAGGCCGCGTGCTGGTGGACCGAAAGCCGCGTCCTGATAACCGGCCGCCACCTCGACGAAGCCGGCGCGACGCGCCAGTCCCGCGAGATCGGCCGTGACGGCGCCCATCCAGAAAGGCTCGTTGTTGTAGCGCGCCTCGTAGTCGGCGCGGATCAGCGCAAACGCATCTGCCTCCTCGGCGCGGAATGGCACCTCGAGATGGACCATGACGCCGCCGGAACGCAGCACGCGGAAACACTCGGCCATGATGCGGGGCAAGGCCTTGGCCGACGTCTCGTGCAGGACTGCGCTCGTGAACACGAGATCGAAATGCCCATCCGGATAGCCTGTCTCCTCGGCGCTGACCTGTTTGAAATGCAGCGGCACGCCGAGGCGCGCGGCGCGCGCGTGCGCGTATCGCAGCAGTCCCGCTCCGACGTCGATGCCGTGGACCTCGGCGCCCTCGAAGGCGCGCGCGACGGCGACGAGACTGTTGCCGATCGTGCAGCCCATCTCGAGGATGCGTTGCGGGGTCAGGTCCGGGAAACGCTCATAGACATGCGCGACGACGGTGTGGCCGCGCATGTCGTTCATCTGCCCACCCTGCCGGCCGAGGCTGTAGAGCGAGGCTGCCTTGTCGAAGACGGCCCCCTGGCGGACCCCGCCGTCAGCGGGATCAACGTAATAGCTGCCCGGCATCATGTGGGTATCGGTAGCGGCCAGATAGCGCGGCACGACGAAGTTCGGGTCGGTCGTCACGGAGCCGAGCGGTGGCGCCGTGCGTGCGAGTTCGTCGAGCTCGGCGCGCTGGCGGTCGACGCAGTCGCCCGCCGCCTGCCACATCAGTTCCTGTGCGGAGCGCATTGACGAGAGCCAGTTCTGGTACGGCGGCTGTTGCTCGAGGCGACGGCGAAGCTGCGGCAGCGATGGTCTCGAACCTCCGGCCTGCTCGAGTTCGGCAGCGGTCGCGAGCGTCAGGTCCCGGATCACGGGATCCATCTCGGTCGCGATGTAGGTCTTCAGTGCGACCACGAACTGCTGCTCGGCGAGTTCGTCGTGATTGCTCGCCGCCATCATCGGATGAATGCGGGGCGCCGGCATCGTCAGTCTCCTCGAAACGTCGCTGACCCGTTCACTGCCTAAGCTAGCGCGTGTCGCGGGCGCCGGCCAGGTCCGGCGCCGTCCGCTGTCGTCTGGCGGTCAGGTCTGGTTGCGGTCAGAGGTGGCGCTCGATAAGCCGCAGCAGGTCGAGCCGGTCGACGAGATCGGTCATCCAGTCGAGCTTGTCGGTCTCGAGCACGAGCACTGGCGAGAGATCATAGCGGCGGAACCACGCGTCATAAAGGCGATTGAGCCGCCGCAGGTAGTCGGGCGGGATATCCCGCTCCATCGCGCGCCCCCGGCGCGCGATGCGCTGGCGTAGCGTGCGTACGGAGCACCGAAGCTGGATCATCAGCTTGGGCGGCGACACGGTACGTACGATGGTCTGGTACAGGTCCCAGTAGGTGGCGAAATCGCGCCGGTCGATGCAGCGCAGCCTGTGCAGATGGCGCGCGAAGATCTCGGCGTCCTCGAAGATCGTACGGTCCTGTACGACCATGCGGGGCGACTGCGCGAGCTTAAGATGCAGGCGGTACTTGCGCACGAGGAACCACAACTGCGAGCGGAAGCCGAAGGCGCGCATGTCGGCGTAGAAGTCGGCGAGGTAAGGATTGTCCTCGTGCGGCTCGCTGCACGCCACGAGCCCGTACTTGTCGCAGATGAAGTCCGTCAGCTCGGTCTTGCCGGTACCGATGTTGCCGGCGATCGCGATGTAGCCCTTGCTGGTCACGGCGGCATGCGACGGGGCCCATCCCGACATCAGCACTTTCCGGCGAGCGCGCGCGCAACGTAGTCGCGCGGCACCTTCGTGCGTGGCACCGGTTCCTCGAACCATTCGTGCGCGCGGCGGTCGAGTCCGACGCCGTGCATGAAATTGTACAGCGCCTTTTCCAGCGTCCGCCCCAGCTCGGCGTGGTTGACGCCGGTTGGGTCGACGAACGCGACGTCGTTCTTCGCGAAGCCGGCGTGCGGCGCCGGTTGCAGCGCGATCCCGTAGGCCGCCGGATCGCGACCGACAGGCGAGTGCACCGTGCAGGCGAAGCGGTGGAAGTAGCCCGACTGGATGCAGCCGTTCTCGAACAGCTGCCGCACGTACTCGAGCGCGTCGACCGTCTCCTGCACGGTCTGCGTCGGGAAACCGTACATCAGATAGGCATGGACGAGGATGCCGGCATCGGCGAAGGCGCGCGTCACACGCGCTACCTGCGCGACCGACACGCCCTTCTTCATCAACGCGAGCAACCGGTCCGAGGCAACCTCGAGCCCGCCGGACACGGCGATACAGCCGCTGCGCGCGAGTAGCGCGCAGACTTCGGCCGTGAACGACCTCTCGAAGCGGATATTGCCCCACCAGCTGATCGTCGTGCCGCGCCGCAGCAGCTCCTGCGCAAGCGCCTTGAGCGATCTGGGCGGAGCCGCTTCGTCGACGAAGTGGAAGCCGGTCTGGCCGGTTTGCGCGAGGATCTGCTCGATCCGGTCGACAAGCAGCGCGGCTGCAGCCGTCTCGTAACGGGAGACGTAGTCGAGGCTGATATCGCAAAACGAGCACCTCTTCCAGTAGCAGCCATGCGCGATGGTGAGCTTGTTCCAGCGCCCGTCCGACCAGAGCCGGTGCATCGGATTGAGCAGATCGAGCAGCGACAGATAGCGATCCAGAGGCAAGCCGTCCCAGGTCGGCGTGCCAGTCTCGGCGAAGGGGACGTCCGGCTCGCCACTGTCGACATAACGGACGTTACCGTCGGCGTCGCGCAGGAAACAGCGAACGAGGCGCTCGAGCGGTCGGATGCCGAGCCGATGCTCGAGTATCGCGAGCACCGGCCGTTCGCCGGCGTCGAGCGTCACTCGGTCGAAGTAGTCGAACACCCGCGGCTCGGCAAGCTCGCGCAGCTCGGTGTTGACGTAACCGCCACCGAGGCAGGTCAGCACCTCGGGACGCCGCCGCTTGATCGACTGCGCGATCCGGAAGGCGCCGTAGACTGCACCCGGGAAAGGCACGGAGACCAGCACGACGTCCGGGCGATGCTGCTCGAGCGCCGCGACGACGAGCCCATCGAGAGTCGCGTCGACGAGGGTCGGTAGAGTGGCGAGCGCATTGGCGAGCGGCTCGAAGCTCGGCTGGCTCAGCGCGAGCGATTCGCCGTAGCGTACAAACTCGAAACGCGGATCGAAGGCATCGCGGATCACATCGGCCAGGTCGTTGAGGTAGAGCGTGGCCAGGTGCCGGGCGCGATCCTGCACGCCTAGCGCGCCGAAGGCCCAGGCCAGTGCGTCGCCCTGCTCGCCGTCCGGCGCAACGTACGCATCGAGCGCCGCGAAGCGCGGTCCTTCGGGCAGGAAGGTCCGCGCCGCAATCCGATGCGCGAGCGTCGGATCGCGGCCCTGCAGGAAGGCGACGGTCGGGCCGATCGTCGCGAGGTAGCGCTCGAAGGCCGATTCGAACGCGCGTAGCGCCGGTGTGTGACGGCGCTGCAGCACCCGCGCTGCCGCCTCGTGCAGCGCACGCAGACCGTCGGCGCTGAGTAGCTTCAGCACGAGCTCGATTGCGAGGTCAACCTGCATCGCGACAATGCCTCGGGAGCGCAGAAAGCCCGTTAGGTAAGCGGTCGACGGGTAGGGCGTGTTGATCTGCGTCATCGGCGCGATGACGGCCAGCACGCGCTGCGAGGCGCGATCACTTTGCATTAGCGTGTGCGGAGTCGGCCATACGGATCGGGCGCGCAGCCGCGCGCATCGTCAGACCGATGATTGACAGGGAGTCTACGTCAATGCCACCGTCCGAAGCGAGCCAAGCGCTTGTGGTGACCTCATGAGCGATTACGTCGATATCGTCTGCAACGTGTACGATCCGGAGGCGGTCCGCAAGGGTCAGACCGGTATCGACAACCATTTCAAGAAGCAGGTCCGCATGGACCGCAGGCTCTGGTCCGGCGTGCCGATCAGCGAATACCTGCGCAAGATGGACCGCGCAGGCATCGAGCGCTCGCTGCTGATCGCCGTGCGTGCCGGCGATCTCAATATCGCCGGGTCTTTCGAGTTGCCCTACGCGCGCGTCGCGAAGATATGCAGCAAGTGGCCTGACCGTTTCTCGGGCGTCGCCGGCGTAGACCCTTACCGCGGCGTGCGCGGACTGCGCGAGCTCGAACACGCGGTGCGCGACATGGGCTTCGTCGGTGCGCATCTCTACCCGCACTGGTTCGGGCTCGCGCCCGACCACGCCAAGTACTACCCTTACTATGCCAAGTGCGCCGAGCTCGGCGTGCCGATCATGATGCAGATCGGGCACAACCTCGTCTACTCGCAGCAGCGCCGTCTGCCGTCGGTCGGCCGGCCGATTACGCTCGACCAGGTCGCGATCGATTTCCCGGAGCTCACACTCATCGGTATCCATATCGGCGTACCGTGGACGGACGAAGCGATCTCGATGGCCTGGAAGCACCCGAATCTGTATCTTGCCGGCGATGCCTACGCGCCCAAGCACTGGCCCAGGCAGTTCGTGCACTACGCCAATACCTATGGCAGTCATAAGGTATTGTTTGGCACGGACTGGCCCGTGATCGACCCCGAACGTGCGGTGCGCGAGATCGGCGAGCTCGGCCTGCGCCCGGAGTCGCTGCGCAGACTGATGCGCGACAATGCGCTCGCGGTCTTCACGCGGCTGCCGCGTCCGCGGGCCGTCAAGCGCGCAGCGCGCGCTTGAGGATCTTGCCGCTGGCGTTGCGCGGTAGTTCCGCGATGAATTCGAATTCGCGCGGCACCTTGTAGGAAGAAAGCTGCGGCATCAGAAAGTCGATCAGGGCCTTTGCGTCCACGTCGTATCCTGGTCGGCGGACCACGAAGCCCTTGAGCCGCTCTCCCCACCGCGCATCGGGCACGCCGACGACGGCGCACTCGAGCACTGCCGGGTGCCGGTAGAGCAGTTCCTCGATCTGGCGCGGGTAAACATTGATTCCGCCCGTGACGACCATGTCCTTCTTGCGATCGACGATGAAGAAGTACCCATCCTCGTCGCAACGCGCGAGGTCGCCGGCGCTGAACCAGCCGTCGCGAAGTTCCGGGAGGACGCGCCGCCCGTCCTGCCAGTAGCCGCTGAACATCAGCGGACAGAGCGTGAACAGCTCGCCGATCTCTCCCGGTGCCACTTCTCTGCCCTCGTCATCGAGTAGCCGCACCTGCGTGCACGGAAATGGCAGGCCGACACATTGCTGCTTGCGAAGCTGGTCCTGCGGCCGAAGGTTGGTAGCGAGACCGATCTCGGTCGATCCGTAGGTCTCGTGCAGGATGCCCTCTCCCCACAGTGCGATGATCTTCTCCTTCATCGCCTGCGGTAGCGCAGCGGCGTTCGAGATCATCGCCTTAAGGCCCGTAAGACGGTTCGCCTCGAGCACCTCTCTTGGCAGTGAGAAGATCGAGTGGAACTGTGTCGGTACGAGAAACACACCCGTGAAACTGCCGGTGCCGAGCTTGCGTACGACCGTCTCCGCATCGAACCTCGGCAGCAGCTCGCAGGTACCCCCCGTGAAGATCGGTCCGAGCGCGAATGCCATTCCGGCACCGTGCGCGAGCGGCGCGGTCGCGAGGAAGCAATCGTCGGGGCCGAAGCAGCCATACTCGATCGCGAAGAGATTGAAGGCTAGCGCCCGGGATCGATGCGGCAGCAGTACGCCCTTGGGGCGCCCTGTCGTTCCCGAGGTGTACGGGATACAGAAGATGTCCCACTCACCCGCGAGGCATGTAGGCGTCAGCGGCCGCGCACTCGCCAGCCGCCCCTCGAGATCCGCCCCGAACCAGACGATCTCGCCGACGGTCGCGAATCGGGCTGCTGCGACCGTGTCGCGGCAGCTCTCGTGCGCAAAGAGAACGCGGGCGCGTGCATCGTCGCAGATCTCGGCGAGCTCGCTTGCATTCAGCCGATGGCTCAGCGTTGCGGTCGCGATACCGACCTCCGAGAGTCCCAGTACGACCTCGAGATACTCGATGCAGTTCGGCCCGACGATCGCTGCGTGGTCGCCGAAGCGAAGACCCAGCGGACCGAGCGCAAGCCAGTGCAGGCGGGTCATGCGCTCGCAGAGTGCGGCGAACGTCCGCGCGCGTTCGCCCTCGATCAGGGCGACCTTGCGAGGCGTGCGCCGTGCGGAGCAGCGAACGCCCAGTGGAATGGTCAGCGGCTGATAGGTGAGCGGGACCTGCAGGGATTTCTCGGCCATGTCTGGATTGTACGTAAGGCTCGCCTATGATCGGCGGACGGGCGAAGGAGTCGGGCGATGGGAAGGCTGGAAGGAAAGACTGCAGTGGTGCTTGGCGCGGCCGGTCGCGATAACATGGGCCAGGCGATCGCGCGCCGATTCGCCGCCGAGGGCGCCAAGGTCGTCGTTGCGGGGCGCCGTGAGCGGCCGCTACAGGAGCTCGCCGCCGAGATCGGCGGGAGTTACGCGCTTTGCGACATTACGCGCCGAGCCGAGACCGATGCGCTGGCGGCGACGGCGCTCGCGCGCCACGGGCGCGTAGACGTCGCCGTCAACTGCACGGGCTGGGGACTGCTACAGAAGCTGCTCGAGACCACCGAGGCGCAGCTCGACGCGATGGCAGCGCTGCAGTTAAAGGGCCCGTATTTCTTCCTGCAGTCCTTCGTTGCTGCGATGCAGGAGACGGGCGGCTCGATCATCCTGCTGTCTTCTGCTTCCGTGCGGGCTCTGCTGCAGCATCACGCGGCGTACATCGCGACCAAGGCGGCGAGCGAGGCTCTGGTCCGTTGCTTCGCGAACGAGTTCGGGCGACACCGGATCAAGGTCAATGCGCTCGCGCCGGGCCTCACGGCCTCGCCGATGACAGCGACCGAGATGAATCTGCCGGGTCTGCGCGAGGCGTTCGAGCGCGAGTACCCGCTCGGCCGGATCGGTACAGTCGACGATGTGGCCGATGCCGCGCTCTGGCTCGCAAGCGACGAGAGCTTCATCACCGGGCAGGTGTTGCAGATCAATGGCGGCTTGACCCTGCGCCGCAATCCGACTTCGGCGGAGATCAGTGCCGCGATACGGGCGGCCAGGGGCGGCGTGTGAGGGCGCCGCGCAGGTGCTGCAGGCGGCCGCACTCGGTACGATGTAGACCTTCCCAGCAGCTGCCGAGACGTCGATGACGGACTTCTCCCGCACAGCGCGCGAGCTCGATCTCGAAGCGCGTACCCAGCGGTTCATCCGCGACATCGTGATTCCCTACGAGCGCGATTCACGACTGACGCCACACGGTCCGGCCCCGGCGCTCGTTGCCGAGCTGCGCGAGCACGCGCGGCGCGCTGGCCTGCTCGCGCCGCAGGTCGCCGAAGAATGGGGCGGTTACGGTCTATCGCATCGCGAGACCGCTACGGTGCTGCGGGCTGCGGGCTATTCGCTGCTCGGTCCGATCGCGATGAACTGCATGGCGCCGGACGAGGGCAATATGCATCTGCTCGAACGCATCGCGACCCCCGCGCAGAAGCAGCGCTTTCTCGCGCCACTGGCCGACGGCACGATCCGCTCGGCCTTCCTGATGACCGAGCCCGACGGCGGCGCGGGGTCGGACCCCGAGATGCTCGCGACCACGGCACGGCGCGATGGCGACCACTGGGTGATCGACGGCCGCAAGTGGCTGATCACGGGCGCCGTCGGTGCCGAGTTCGGCATCGTCATGGCGCGCACGGGCGAATCCGCCACGATGTTTCTGACGGAGATGAACGCACCGGGCATACGGATCGAGCGGGTGCTCGACACGATGGACCAGGCCATCCCGGGCGGGCATGCCGTGATCGCGCTCGAGGGCCTGCGCGTTCCCTCGTCGCAGGTGCTCGGCGCCGTCGACGAGGGCTTCCGCTACGCGCAGGTACGGCTTGCGCCGGCAAGGCTCACGCACTGCATGCGCTGGTGGGGCGCCGCGCAGCGCGCCCATGACGTGGCGGTCGACTACGCGTGCCGGCGGCGCGCTTTCGGCAAACCGCTGATCGAGCACGAAGGTGTGGGCTTCATGCTCGCGCGCAACGATGTCGATCTGCGACAGACCCATCTCATGATCGACTACGTGGCGTGGACACTCGATCAGGGTTCGAAGGCGACGACCGAATCGAGCATGGCGAAGCTCTCGTGCGCCGAGACGCTGTACGCGATCGTCGACCGCTGCGTACAGGTGCTCGGCGGTCTTGGCGTCACCGGCGATACGCCCGTCGGGCGTATCTTCAGCGAGATCCGCGCCTTCCGCATCTATGACGGGCCGACCGAGGTTCATCTGTGGTCGCTGGCGCGCCGCCTTCAACGAAGGCATGCACGCGCTGACGCGGCGGGCGCCGCGAGTGCGGAGCCCCGTTGAGCGTCGGCGCGCATGAGTTCCGCGCCGGTCTCGAGTTCGACGTCGGCGCGCTAGAAAGCTACCTCGGCGACTCGCTTTCCGGTTTCGCCGGACCACTGATCGTGCGTCAGTTTCCTGGTGGCCAGTCCAACCCGACCTACCTGCTGGCGACGCCGGCGCGGCGCTACGTGCTGCGCCGCAAGCCCCCGGGCCCGCTCCTGCCGTCGGCCCATGCCATCGAGCGCGAGTTCCGGGTCATGAATGCGCTCGCGAGGCACACCGATGTGCCGGTCGCCCGCCCGCTGCTGCTCTGCGAGGACTCGAAAGTAGTCGGCACGCCGTTCTACGTCATGGAGCATGTCGAAGGGCGGGTTTTCTGGGACCCGACGCTGCCCGCCCTGCCACGCGAGGAGCGGGCAGCGCACTTCGATGCGATGAACGACGCCATCGCGCGGCTGCACGGCGTCGACCCGGCTGCGGCCGGGCTCGCAGACTTCGGCCGGCCAGATGCTTACGTCGCGCGGCAGATCGCGCGCTGGTCGAAGCAGTACCTGACCGACGAGGCCGCCGGGCGCGATCCGGCGATGGACCGGCTGATCGAATGGCTGCCCACGCACCTGCCGGCCGTCGAACCTCCGGCCGCGATCGTGCACGGCGATTTCCGGATCGACAACCTGATCTTCCATCCGCGCGAATCGCGCGTGATCGCGATCATGGACTGGGAGCTCTCGACTCTCGGCGACCCGCACGCCGACTTCGCCTACCACCTGATGATGTACCGCATGTCGAACGCCTCGATCCCGGGGCTGCTCGGTCACGACGTTGCGGCGCTCGGTTTGCCGAGCGAGCAGGAGTATGTCGGCGCGTACGGTCGACGGCGCGGCATCGCATCGCTGCCGAACCTCGACTTCTACCTCGCGTTCTGCATGTTCCGTCTCGCCGCGATCTTTCACGGCATCCGGGGCCGCGTGGCGCGTGGTACGGCGGTGAGCCCGCAGGCGCGCCGTTATGCAGCGGAATTCGAAGGCATGGCGGCGCTCGCGTGGCAGCAGGCGCAGCGCGCGGGCGCCGCGTGAACGCCCCCAGCGCGAGCAGCAGAGGGATAGGTTGCGCCAGCGGCATGAGTCTTCTCCGGATGACTCGAGCTCGCGTGCTAGGGTAGCGCGATGATTGCCGGTACCGAGCTGCTCGCGGCCGTGCGCAAGATCGCGCGCGACGCCGCCTGCGAAATCCTCGACGTCTATGCAGCGGGTGCGCCGGCGGTGACACGTAAGGCCGACGACACGCCTGTCACCGAGGCCGACATGCGCGCGCATGTCCGCATCTCCGCGGCGCTCGCAGCGCTGACGCCGCACATGCCGGTTCTGTCCGAAGAGTCGGCGGACGTGCCGCTGGCGGAGCGCACCGCGTGGCGGCGCTACTGGCTCGTCGACCCGCTCGACGGCACGCGCGAGTTCCTCAAGCGCAACGGCGAGTTCACGGTCAACATCGCGCTGATCGAGGATCATGCACCCGTGCTCGGCGTCGTCCACCTACCGGTGAGCGGTGTCGCCTATGGCGGTGTCAGCGGCGTCGGCGCGTTTCGCTTCGAGGCGGACGGCGCGTCGTGGCGCATCGAGGTCGCGCGTCGGGCGGCGATGCCGCCGCGAGTCGCGGTCAGCAGTTCGCACCGCGGCAGCTCGCTCGACCGCTTTCTCGCCGGGCTGGGACCGTACGAACTTGTCAGCGTGGGCAGTTCGATCAAGTTCGGACTGCTCGCCGAGGGTTTGGCCGATGTTTATCCGAGGCTCGGGCCCACGGGAGAGTGGGACACCGCCGCAGGCCATGCGGTGCTCGCGGCCGCGGGCGGGCGCGTCGTTGATCTCGACGGACGACCGCTCGAGTACAACCGCCGAGAATCACTGATCAACCCGGATTTCGTCGCCTTCGGCCCAGCGGAGCGCGACTGGGTCAGCTTGCTTCGGCGATCCGCCTGATCTCGTCGCGCATCACTTTGCCGGTCGGATTGCGCGGCAGCGCGGCAAGCACACACAGCTTCTCGGGTCGCTTGAAGATCGCGAGTCCGGACTTCGCGAAATGTTCACGCACGTCGTCGAGCGTGACGCTCTGTCCGGCTCTAGGCACGACCGCGGCGCAGATCTTCTCGCCGAGAATCTCGTCGCGGTAGCCGGCGACGGCGCCCTCAAGCACGTTCGGCATGCGCGCAAGCACCTCGTCGAGCTCCTCGGGCGAGATCTTCACGCCGCCGCGGATGATGATCTGCTTGAGCCGGCCGACGTAGCGGTAGTAGCGCAGGTCGTCCGGGTCGCCGGTGATCTCGAACAGGTCGCCGGTACGGAACCAGCCGTCCGCCGTGAACGCGGCGCGCGTCAGCTCGGGCTCACGGAAGTAGCCGTCGAAAACGGCCGGTCCGCGGATCTGCATCTCGCCGGCGCGATCGGCTTCGAGGATTTCGCGTCCGGTGTCAGGATCGACGATGCGCGTCTCCATTGGGCAGGCTGCGGGCCGCGACCAGACGATCTCGGCCCGACCAAAGCGCGGGAAGAGCCGGGCGCGCTTGCGCGCATCCGGTGCCTCGGCGACGCCGCTGATCAGCGAGATCCCCTCATTGGATCCGAAGATGTTGATGACCTCGATGCCGAACCGGTCCTGGAACCCCTGAATCATCTCGGGGTCGAGCGGCGCCGATCCAGACCCGATGCAGCGCAGGCTGTCGAGCCGCGCGTGCGACAGCAGCCGCTCGTCCTTGATCAGCATGTTCAGAATGGCCGGTGGTGCGATCGCATACTGCGGCCGCTCTTTCGTGATCTGCTCGAGGTAGACGGGCAGGTCGAGCGGGTGATGCAGCAGCAGAGTCCCCTGCGATTGCAGCCAAGAGAGCAGGCAGCCACCGATCGCCGCCATGTTGACGAGCGGGAATGGATTCAGCAGCACGTCGCCCGGTCGCAGGTTCGCGCCGACGTGGTGGGCCCGGTTGATCGTGATCCAGTGATTGTGGCTGCGTGGCACACCCTTGGGCTTGCCCTCGGTGCCCGACGTCCAGCAGATCGTGAAGATATCGTCGGCGTCGACGGCGGCGGCCGCGACCGCCGCCTCCAGTCTCGAGCGGCCCGCGGCATCGACCGAGGCGGGTGACAAAGTCCGCGCACCGGTCGGTGCCGAGTCACCGAGGCAAAGCACCGCCAAATCCCGCTCGCGCGCGAGCTCGACGGCCCCGCTGGCGTGCTCGACCCCCTTGAAGCGCTCGACCGTCAGCGCCCAACGCGCGCCGGTGATGCCGACAATGTGCTCGAGCTCGTGACGCCGGTACTGCATCGGTACCGGGCTGACGATGACCCCGAGTCTGCCGGCCGCGAGGTAGACGGCCACGTATTCGACGACGTTCGGCAGCTGCGTGATCAGCACGTCATCGCGCCGAATGCCGAGCTCGAGCATGCGCAGCGCATAAGCGTCGGCGAGCGCGGCGACGTCGCTGTAGGTCAGACGGCGCGGCGGGCCGCCGCTCAGCGCCTCGCGGTTCGGTGGATCGACCAGCGCGACGCGCTGCGGCACCGCGCGCAGCGCAGCGTCGAATAGATCGGTGATGCGGGTCTCATGCCACCAGCCCAGGGCCCGATACTGCTGTCGCTTCGCATTCGGAGTGGTCTTCATGGCTCGTCGACCTCTTCGATAACGGGTATCACGACGGCGCGCGTTCGACGATGAAGCAGACCGTCGTCGTGGCGCTACCGCCGATGTTGAGGGTCGCGACGCGTCGCGCGCCCTCGACCTGATAATCCCCGGCGCGATTGGCGCACTGGCGCCATGCATCGAGCAGCATGCGTACGCCGGTCGCGCCGACCGGATGTCCCAGCCCGATCAGACCGCCGCTCGGATTGATCGACAAGCGGCCGCCGAACTCGATGTCGCCGCGCTCGATGGCCTGCCAGCTCTGGCCGGGCGGCGTCAGCCCGAAGTGATCGATGGCCATGTATTCGGTCGTCGTGAAACAGTCGTGCGTCTCGATCGCATCGAGTGCTTCGGGACCGCTGATCGCTGCGCGCCGGTACGCGTCGGTAATCGCGGCCCTTACCTGAGGAAAGACGTAGTCGGCGCTGCGACTGGCCTCGATCTTCGCAGCGTAGTTGATCGGCGCGGTGCGATGGCCCCAGCCGGCGATGCGCGGGATCATCGCAAAGTCGATGCCACGCTCGCGCGCCCAACGCCTCGCACGCTCCGCCGAAGCGAGGAACAGCACCGCCGCACCGTCTGTGATCTGGCCGCAGTCGTGCTTGCGGATGCGGCCCTCGATGACCGGGTTGTGCGTGTCGTCCTCGGCGAAGCTGCGCGCGTCGAAGGTCCAGTTGCGTGTCTGCGCGAGCGGATTACGCCGCGCGTTGGCGAAGTTGATCTCGGCGATGCGCGCGAGATGGGGTCGCTCGAGACCATAGCGCCGCTCGTACTCGTCGCCGAGTTCGCTGAACAATCTTGGCCAGGGGAAGCGGACGCCGACGTACTCATGGCCGTTCCACATCGCCGGACCGCCGATGTTCGCCGCCGCCTGTGTGCCCGGCACATTGCGCATTTGCTCGATGCCGATGACGGCAGCGAGGCCATAGCGCCCGGACTCGATGTCCGCAGCGGCGGCCAGCGCCGCGAGGCTGCCCGAGGCGCAGGCTCCCTCGTGCCTGCCCGCCGGTACGCCGATCAGATCGAGATGAGACGCTGCGACGAAGCCGCCGAGGTGGCCCTGACCACAGAACAGCTCGGCCGCGAAATTGCCGACATGGGCGACCTCGATAGCCGACGGCGGCAGCTGCACGGCGTCGAGCGCCTCCAGCAGAGTCGAGCGGAACGCGTCGAACAGTTCGCGGCCTTCGCGCGCCCAGTTGGCGGCGAAATCGGTTTGCGCGCCGCCCAGCAGGTAGACGCCAGTACTCATGTCGGCAAGCTTCTGCGCCGGCGGTCCGTTCGCGCAAGTCGGCCACGCGGCGCTGCCGTACGCCCCGCCAGCGGCGCGCGGTGCCGCCGCGAGCGCCAGCGACGCGTTGCGCGTATTTGCACCTCGCGCGGTGCCAGCGGTCCGCCACAGGCATCGCAGACGACGAGCATGCGCAGCCGCCGGCCGCAGCGGGCGTGTCGAAGGCGCAACCCCGACCGGCCGCGCGGTGCGAGCCAGCGCGCTGCCCACTGCTGCAGTGCGAGTGCGAACGGATAGAGGTCCCAGCCGCGCTCGGTCAGGCGATAGTCGTGGCGTCGCGGGCGCTCCTGGTAGACCCTCGGCTCGACGATGCCGCGCGCCCGCAGGCGACGGAGGCGGTCCGAGAGGATGTTTGCGGCGATGCCGAGCGCGCCGCGCAGCTCGGCATGACGGCGCGCGCCGAGAAAAAGCGCCGCGATCACCAGCGCGCTCCAGCGATCGCCGACCAGCTCGAGCGCATCGAACAGTGTGTCATCGACACCCACGGCCGGCAAAGGCCGGTCGCGCCGTCGCTCCGCGCGCATGGGCGAGGCGGTCGGCAGCAGCGCGCCGAGCCTGAAGCGCAGGTCTGCGGGTTGCAGCTCCTCGTGGCAATGTCCACAGACGTAGCGAGGCGCGGTTTCCCTGTTGCAGCAGGCGTGCCATAGCCGCGGCGGCACGGCACCGGGCCGTCCCCAGCGCCGCTCCCAGCGCCAGAGCGCCAGCGCGATCGGGTAGCAGTCGAGACCGCGATCCGTGAGGTGGTACTCGTGGCGGAGTCGACCGTCCCGGTAGGGAGTGCGGCGCAGGATGCCGGCTTCGACGAGCAAAGCGAGCCGGGCGGCCAGCGTGCCGCGCGCCGCACCGCTCAGCCGGCGCAGATCCTCGAAGCGGCGCACACCGAGGAAGGCATCGCGGAGAATCAGCAGCGACCAGCGGTTGGCGAGCAGGCGCAGCGCCAGCGCGCCTTCGCCGCGCTCGAGCAGCGGCCGCAGCCGCTCGAACCCCTGCGGCGGAGCTTTGCGCTGTCCAGGCTTACGGTGCATCGGTCGTCGCCCTCCTCGAGCCCGTCCGGCGATGATTGCAAATCGGGCCGCGCCTGACTATAAGTCTCATAATGCAACTGACTGCCTGGGTCGTGGGCACGAAGGAGTCGCTGTTCGAGCGGCACCGACCGCGCTTCGAAGCCGCCCAGCGGGCCTGCCGGGAGCGGAGCGCCTGGAGCCCGTTCGCGGAGCAGCCCGCCGCATACTCCGATCACGAGCATGCCCGAGCCGCCGGCCGGGCGGCCTTCGAGGCGGCGCTCGGGCGCGAATACCCCTGCGACCAGCCGGCGGGGAGACAGCTCGTCGGCGAGGAGGTGTCGCCCTACACGCAGCGGCCCTTGGGCATCCTCTATCGCGTGGCCGACCTCGATGCGCAGTTCGCCGCGGCCGCGCGCGCCATGGCTCGCTGGAGCAGCGCTTCGATCGAGGCACGTGCAGGCGTCGTGCTCGAGGTGCTCGATCGGCTCTATCGCGAGCGGCTGTTCGAGCTCGTTCACGCGGTCATGCACACGACCGGCCAGAGCTTCAATATGAGTTACGCCGGCTCGGGCGTGAACGCGCTCGACCGCGGCCTCGAGGCGCTCGTCTACGCCGTCGAGGCGATGCGCGCCGTGACGCCGCGGGCGAGCTGGGAGCGCCATTTCGGCTCGACGCCGATCCGCCTCGAGAAACGCTATCGCCTGGTACCGCGCGGCGTGGCCGTCTGCTTCACCTGTGCGAGCTTTCCGACCTGGAATGCGTGGCCGTCGATGATTGCGAGCCTTGCCACGGGCAATGCCGTGCTGGTCAAGCCGCACCCCACCGCCGTGCTGCCGATGGCGATCACCGTCGACGCGTTTCGCAGTGTGCTCGCCGAGCAGGGCTTCGATCCCAATCTGGTACAGCTCGCTGCCGATTCGACGCAGGATCCGATCGGCAAACGCATCGTCGGACATCCGCTCTGCGCGATCGTCGATTTCACGGGCAGCGCCCGCTTCGGCGCCTGGATCGAGCGCTATGTCCCGCCGGCGCTGTGCTTCACCGAGACGGCCGGCTGCAACGCCGTGGTGCTCGACTCCTGCGAGGATCTCGAGCCGGTGATCCGCAGTCTCGCGACCACGCTCTGCCTGTTCTCCGCACAGATGTGCACAAGTCCACAGAATCTCTACGTGCCGGCGGACGGCATCCGCGTCGGCAGTGGCGCCGGCGAGCAGCGCGTGAGCCCGTCCGAGTTTGGCGCGCAGCTCGCAGCGGCGATCGACTCGATCGGTAGCGATCCGCGCAGGGCCGCCGCGATCCTCGCGGCGATCCAGTCGCCGGCCACTCTCGCGCTGCTCGAGGCGCTCGAGCGTGAGGGCGCCGCCCGCGGCCAGGTGTTGCTCGCGCCGCGGCGCTACACCCATCCCGATTTCCCCAACGCGCGCACCAGAACGCCACTGCTGCTCGCCGTCACCCCTGGGGAGCGCGATCTTTACGGCGACGAGCGTTTTGGTCCGATCTCGTTTTTGATCACCTTGCCCGATGCGCGCGCCGCTCTCGAGGCGGCGACAACCGACGTCCGCGAGCGCGGCGGACTGACGGCCTTCGTCTATTCGACCGACCCGGCCTTCGTCGCCGCGGCCGAGGATGGCTTTGCGCGCGCCGGCGCGCAGTTGACGATCAACCTGACCGGACCGATGCCGCTGAACTTCGCGGCCGCCTACAGCGACTACCACGTCACCGGACTCAACCCCGCAGGCAATGCGTCGCTGACCGACGCGGCCTTCGTCGCGAGCCGGTTCCGCATCGCCCAATCACGCCAGCCGGTGAACCCATGAACGCCATTCCTTCCCTTCCGATCGCTGAGCAGATCTCTCTGCAGGGCAACTTCGCGCCGACCGACCGCGAGACCGAAGCGGAGAACCTCGTCGTCATCGGCCGCCTGCCGGAGGATCTCAACGGTCTGTACGTGCGCAATGGACCGAATCCGCG
>CAZAWM010000049.1:0-16331 GCA_964488605.1 uncultured Steroidobacteraceae bacterium
TGTCGCCAAGGCGGCCACGATCGCAGAGCTGCGACCCACGGACAGATCGTCCGCGAAGACGTACTGGGTCAGCGCGGCGGTCAGGTAAGGCGCGAGCCCGATGCCGATCATGTTGACGAACAGCAGGTAGATGGCCGACGCCTGGGCGCGCATCGGTGGCGGCGTCAGGACCACGATGGCGGTCGCCCCGGCGCCGAACGCGAACGCCGTGAAGAAGCCGATCGGGATCAGGCAGAGTGTCGCGACCATCAGGCTCTGCTGCAGCGTGCAGAGGCTCGCGAACGGAACCAGTGCCAGGGCTGCGACCAAGCCGACGCGCATCGTCGCATCGACGCGACCCGCGGTGCGCCATCGATCCGTGAGCCAACCGCCGGTCAGGATGCCGATCGTGCCGAAAATCGCGATCGCTGCGCCGACGCGAAAGCCTGCGTCGGCCAGCGTCAGGCCCTGCACGCGCACGAAGTACTGCACCCCCCAGATCTGGAACACGTTCATCACCATGCCCATGACCGAGAAGCCGAGGATCAGCGCCGTGTAGGGCCGCCACCGCGTCAGCATGAAGCGGATGGTATCGCCGACCGAGGCCTTCTGCTGCACGCCGGTATGCTGACGACGTTCGGGCTCGCGCAGCGTCATGGTCCAGAGCGCGAGCAGCAGTCCTGGAAGTCCGACGATCAGGAAAGTCAGCTGCCAGGCCCTGATCGTGCCGAGCAGGGGCAGAGTGTACTCGGGAGAGCTTGCGACAAACTGGATGACGACGCCACCGATGATCAGCGCGAGGCCGACGCCGAGCGGCAGGCCGATCACGAACACCGACAGCGCGCGGCCAAGCTTGCGTTCCGGGAAGCTGTCGCCGGCCATCGAGTAGGCCGCGGGCGAGAGCACGGCCTCGCCGACGGCGACGCCGATCCGCGCGAGCGCGAGTTCGACGAAGCCGCGCGCGAGCCCGCACAGCGCCGTCATACCGCTCCAGAGTGCGACTCCGATGGCGATGATGTTGCGGCGGTTGTATCGGTCGATGGCCCAGGCGATCGGGATGCCGACGCCCGTGTAGAACACGGCGAAGACGGCCCCATAGAGCAGGCTCATCTGTACTTCGCTGATCCCGAGATCGGCGCGGATCGGCGCGACCAGCAGACCGAGCACTACGCGGTCGATGAAGGACAGGATGTAAGCCAGCATCAGCACCAGCACCATGTACCAGGCCAGCAGTGGTCGCGGCCAGGTCGACTCGGCAGAATCTGCTGCGGCGGGGAGAGAGTCGGCGCCAGTGCTCATCGGCTCATCATATGCGGCGGCGGCGGGGCCGGACAGCGACCTTAGCAGGCCAGCAGTTCGACTTCGTTGCCCTCCGGATCCTCGATGAGGGCAATCACGCGTCCACCGGGGCGCATGGCCGCCGGGGCACGCCGGAGGCGCACGCCATGGGCCACGAGCATTGCGACGGCGGCGTCGATGTCGCGCACGCCGATACCGAGGTGGCCGTCGCGGACACGCGGCGACTCGCGCGCCGTGCCGTCCCAGTCATGGCGGAGCTCGACCTGCGGCGCCTCGGCAACGGTCGCGTAGCCGATGAACACGAGGGAGTAGCGCTCCTGCGGGAATTCGATACGGCGCAGCTCGCGCATTCCGAGCAGGCCGCAGTAGAAACCCAGCATCGCATCGAGGTCGCGCACGGGCAGCATCGTGTGCAGCAGCCGCGGCGCGAATGCGGCGAGCGGGGCTACCGCAGGCGCCGTCGTGCTCAAGGGCGCAGAACCTTACCGGGATTCATGATGCCGTGCGGATCGAGCGTCCGCTTGATCGCACGCATCAGCTCCAGTTCCACGGCCGGGGCATAGCGGGCGAGTTCGTCGACCTTGAGTACCCCGATGCCGTGTTCGGCGCTGAAGCTGCCGCCGTGCGCGCGGACGAGGTCATGGACGTGGCGGCGGATGACCTCGGCGCGGGCGGCGAGCGCGGCCGTCTCGGCCGCCGTGCGCGCCGAGACATTGAAATGCAGGTTACCGTCCCCGAGATGACCGTAGGCGACCAGTTGCCCCTCGGGCGCTGCTTCGCGCAGCCAGGACTCGGCCTCGGCGACGAACCGGGCCACGCGCGAGACCGGCAGCGAGAGGTCGTGCTTGAGACTCGGGCCGTGGCGCCGCTGCACCTCGGGGATGCGATGACGCAGCGACCATAGCGTCTGGCGGTCGCGCGCGCCGCGCGCCAGCGCTGCGTCGGTGACGAGGCCCGCCGCGAGCGCCGATTCGAGCGCCTGCGCGAGCAGTCCGGCCAGATCCTCGTCGGCGCGTGCCGAGCCCACCTCGCAGAGCACGTACCAGGGACTCGGCTCGCCGAGCGGGTCGCGTGCATCGGGCAGGTGGGTGAGCAGCAGATCGAGCGCGGCCCGAGGAATCAGCTCAAACGAGCTCAGGCGATCGCCGCTTGCCGCGCGCAGCCGCGCAAGCAGGGTGACAGCGGCTGCGATGTCGGGTACGGCCACGAAGGCCGTGGCAAGACTCGCTTCACGCGGGAACAGCCGCAGGGACGCGGCCGTGATCACGCCGAGCGTGCCTTCGGCACCGAGGAACAGCGACTTTACGTCGTAGCCGGTGTTGTCTTTGCGCAGCGTCGAGAGCGCGTTCAGCACGCGGCCGTCGGCGAGCACGACTTCGAGCCCGAGTACCAGGTCCCGCGCCATGCCGTAGCGCAGCACGTTGGTGCCCCCGGCGTTGGTCGAGAGTACGCCACCGAGCTGGCACGAACCCTCGGAGCCGAGCGAGAGCGGCAGCAGCCGGTCCGCCGCGAGCGCCGCGTCCTGCAGTCTGGAGAGGACGCAGCCCGCCTCGGCGATCAACGCGAAGTCATCGGCATCGAGGTTCCGGATCCGGTCCATGCGCTCGAGCGATAGCAGCAGCTGGGTACCGCTCGCGTCGGGCGTCGCGCCACCGCAGTAGCTCGTGTTGCCGCCCTGGGGAACCACGCCGATGCGCTGCGCATGGCAGTAAGCCAGCAGCCTCGACACCTGCTCGGTGTTTCTGGGACGGGCTATCGACAGTGCGCGACCGCGGTAGAGCCGCCGGTGGTCGACAAGGTAGCGCTCGACTTCGTCGTCGCGGACGGCGGTCACGACGTCCGGGCCGAGGAGGGCCTGCAACGTGACGAGTGGCCCCGCGCCGCCGCCCGGTCCCGGCATCATCCCGAACGACTCCCGTCTCAGCCCGCGGCCGGCGCCGTTCGCGCCACGAGACGCGCGCTGCCGAGCGCGTTGATCGGCGCGCGTCGGCAGTCTGGTTTGGTCAGCAATAACTGCACGTCGCCGAGCTGACGTTCGGCGAATCCGCCCTCGCAGTAGCAGAGATAGTATTCCCAGAGGCGGATGAAGCTGTCCGGATACCCTAGCCGGCGCACGGTCGGCAGGTTCTCGAAAAACCGCTCGCGCCAGCAGCGCAGCGTACGGGCATAGTGCGGGCCAATGTCCTCGAGGTGGAAGATCTTGAGGTCGGTGACCCGCGTCAGCGAATTCTGGATGACCGTCAGGGAAGGAATGAAACTGCCCGGGAAGATGAAGCGCTGGATGTAGTCGACTGATTTGCTGGCCTGCTCGTAATACTGGTCCTGGATCGTGATCGCCTGCAGCAGCATCGCGCCGTCGCTGCGCAGCAGAGAGGCACATTTGCGCAGATAGGTGTCGAGGTAATTCGCGCCGACGGCCTCGATCATCTCGATCGACACGGCCTTGTCATACTCGCCGCGCAGGTCGCGATAGTCCTCGAGCAGCAGGGTAATGCGATCGGCGAGGCCCGCGCGCGCGATCTGCTCGCGCGCCCAGTCGTATTGCTCTGTCGAGATGGTCGTCGTCGTGACGCGGCAGCCGTAGTGCCTGGCAGCATGGATCGCGAGCCCGCCCCAACCCGTGCCGATCTCGAGCAGGTGGTCCGATGGCGCGAGGTCGAGCTTGCGGCAGACAGCCTCGAATTTCGCGATCGAAGCCTCCTCGAGAGTGCTGTCCTCGCGCTCGAAGATGCCGCAGGAGTAGGCCATCGTCGGATCGAGCATCAGGCGGTAGAGATCGTTGCCGAGATCGTAGTGGGCGGCGATGTTGCGGGCGCTGCCACGACGGCTGTTGCGGTTCATGATGTGGAACAGCCGCAGGAAGGGCCGGCTCACGAGCGACCAGCGGCTGTCCATGCCATTCATCATCTCGCGGTTGACGACGAAGATGCGCACGAGCCCCGTCAGATCGTCGCAGCGCCATAGGCCGCGGATATAGGCCTCGCCGGCGCCGACCGTGCCGCCGAAGGCCGCGTCGGCATAGAGTTGCGGATCATCGACCGTGACGGTGACGGCGATGTCACAGCGCGGCGTGCGCCGTCCGAAGCGGAACTCGCCCTGCGACTCGACCACACGAATCTCCCCGTGTTCGAGCCTCGCGAGCTGCGCGAACAGCAGCCTTCGGCCCAGGCGCGCGAGGGCGCCGGAGCGGCCAGGCTCGGAGGGGTGAGCATCGGCCGGAACGATCGATCGCTTGTCCACCAGAGTCTTGGAGTTCATGGTCTGGACCCGGGAATTCCGGTCTTGGCCGGATGAGTGTAGAACGGCGTTCGCTTGAGCAGCAGTACGAACGCCTGCCAGTAGATCAGCGCGACCACCTTCACGGTGATGAACGGGAAGGCGAGCAGCGCGCGAGCGAGGCTGGCCGAGTTGATCGGCGTACGCCGCAGCGACAGCGTCGCGTCGAAAACCACGTCATCGTCTTGCAGGTTGGTCATGTGCACGTCAAGCGAGTCCCCGGGTGCACAGAAGCGCCAGTCGTAGCGCATGTCCATTGGCAGGAACGGGGAGACGTGAAACCTCTTGTCGAACTGCCAGCGCCAGGCGTGGACGCCCGCAGGTTCGGCCGAGGACAGCCGCAGCACGTAAGAGTGGCGTTCGTCCCAGGGCGTATTCGTGATCTCGGCGACGACGAACTCGAGCCGCGTATCGGACCCGTCGTAGACGTAGTAGAAGCTGACGGGATTGAAGTTGTAGCCGAAATGCCTGATGTGTGTCAGCAGCCGGATCGGTCCTGCGGGGCGCTCGCCGCATTCGGCTTCGATACGGTCGCGGACCGCGGTGTCGAGCGGTACGGCCGGGTCGCCGAGGAAGTCTGCCCGGCGAAACCAGGCTGGCGCCGGCCGGCGCGCCGACCAGAACCAGTAGCGGTCGAACAGTTCGGGTAACTCGGCGAGGTCGAGATAGGTCAGGTAGATCCGGTAGCGGAAGCGGTTCGGCCGCGGCGCGAAGCGCCGATGGCGTACCCACCCGGTGTACAGGCAGCTCCGTAGCGGGCACGACCTGTCCGCGGCGACGCTCACGTTAGCGCGCGCTCCGGCGGCTCCGCGCGGTCTCGCGGGCACGGGTGGCGTCGGACACTCCCAGGCCGGGTACGTCGAGACCGGTGACGCGAGCGAAGTCCTCGAGCGCCCACAACGCGCTGACGACGCCGTCCTCGTGGAAGCCGTAGCGCCAGTAAGCGCCGCAGAAGAACGAGCGGTTGAGGCCACTGATCTCCGTGCGGCGCTGCTGGGCCTGGACGCCGGCTGGCGTGTAGATCGGATGCGAGTAGCGGTACCGGCCCAGAATAGTGCCCGGATCGATCTCGCCGCTCCGGTTCAGGGTCACCATGAACACGACCGGCGCGGTGATGTTCTGCAGCACGTTCATGTTGTAGGTGACGGCCAGCAGGTCTGAACGACCGGCCGACGGTCCGAGCGCGTGATAGTTCCAGGCTGCGCGCGCCAGCGGCCGCCGCGGCAACATCGCCAGATCGGTGTGCAGCACTGCCTCATTGGACTGGTACGGCAGCGCCCCGAGGATCTCGCGCTCGGCCGCCGTCGGCGCCTCGAGCATCGCCAACGCCTGGTCGCTGTGGCAGGCGAAAAAGGCGTAGTCGAATTTCGCCTCGTCGCCGTAGGCCGTCCGCAGCGTGACTCCCGACGCGTTGCGGCGCACGGCCGCGATGGGGGTCGAAAGGCGGATCCGCGAGCGCATGGGTGCTGTGAGCTTACGGACATATTCGCGCGAGCCACCCTTGATGGTTCGCCAGACGGGGCGGTCGTTGATGTTGAGGAAGCCGTGCCTGTCGAAGAACTCGACGAAGAAGCGCGCCGGAAAGCCGAGCATCGTGGTCTCGGTGGCGGACCAGATCGCCATGCCCATGGGCACGATATATCGCTCGCGGAACGCCGTCGAGTAGCCGTGGCGTGCCAGGTAGTCACCGAGCGTCAGCGTATCGTTGGCATGCCGCAGAAGCTCGCGCGACTCCCGGTTGAAGCGCAGGATGTCCCAGATCATGCGCAGGAAGGAGGGCCGCAGCAGGTTTCTGCGCTGCGCGAACAGCGTGTTGATCGACGTGCCGTTGTACTCGAGTCCGGTGGCCTCGCAGCGCAGCGAGAAGCTCATGTTCGAGCATTGCCAGGCGACGCCAAGTTCCTCGAGCAGCGCGATGAAATTGGGATAGGTCCAGTCGTTGAAGACGATGAAGCCGGTGTCGATCGCATAGTGGCGGCCGTGGTATTCGACGTCTACCGTGGCCGTGTGACCCCCGACATAGTCGTTGGTCTCGAAGAGGGTGATGTCGTGATCGCGGTGCAGTCGCCATGCCGTCGTGAGCCCGGCGATGCCCGAGCCGATGATCGCAATCTTCACCCGGCGTCTTCCTTCCCTGGACGGCGCCGCTCAGCGCCGACGTATGCGCCGCGCGGAATGGTCGCGGGCCGAGACGGGCACCGGCTTGAGATCCCAGATGATGCCAAGCCAGGACATGAGCTTCAGCACGTAGTAGGTGATGTCGATCTCCCACCAGTAGAAACCCTGACGCGCAGCGCTCGGGTAGTGGTGATGGTTGTTGTGCCAGCCCTCGCCGAGGGTGATCAGCGCGAGCAGGAAGTTGTTGCGACTCGCGTCGCCGGTGCGATACCGCTGGCGGCCGAAGACGTGCGACAGGGAATTGATCGTATATGTGCCGTGGTAGCAGGCCACGGTGGAGATGAAGAAACCCCAGACGAGCATCTGCCAGCCGGTCGTGCCAAGGTGCGGCGCTGTCTTCTCGAGCAGTACGCCGAGGCCGAACATGCCCACGGCAAGGGCGATCGGCACGAGGATATCGAAGCGGTCTAGCCAGCGCAGCTCCGGGAACTGCATCAGATCCCGGGCGCGGCGCAGGTCGGGCAGAAATCCCTTGCGAGTGAGGAACCAGCCCATGTGCGAGCGGATGAACCCGTGCTGGATCGGCGAGTGCGCGTCCTCGGGCCGATCGGAGTAGGCATGATGGTGGCGGTGGTGCGCCGCCCACCAGACCGGGCCGCGCTGCACGGCCGAGGCGCCGATCAGGCCGAAGATGAACTGGCCGACGCGCGATGTCTTGAACGAACGGTGCGAGAAATAGCGGTGGTAGAAGCCGGTGATCGCGAACATCCGCACCAGATAGGCGAGCACGGCGACGAGCACGGCGACGGGGCTCCAGCCAACCCAGATCACCGCGAAACAGACCAAATGCATCGCAATGAACGGCACGATGCGCGCCCACTCGATCCGGTCGGGGACCGATGGGTCGCGCGCCGCGAGCGAGGCGGCCTCATCGAGCGGTCCGGTATCGAACCACCGCACGAGGGCGCACGCGAGTCGGCGCCAAACGGCAGGGGCCACCATCCGTCGGCTCAGCTCAGCGGCGTCTGCGCTCATTCCCGAACCTCTCTCTAGATGCACTGTCCGGGCCTCGCGCGTGCCCGGACCTGGAGCGAATCATGTTTTTTATCAGGGGCTTGCAGCGAGAATCGCTGGCCGCCAGCCGTACCTTGCCAAAGCCGGCCGCGCTTGTAAATCCGCGGCCTGAACGGCCGCGCGGAACTGCTGGGGCCCGCTGGGCGGCTGCCCTGGGGGCCGGAGCGATGCTGGTCGCAATCAGGCGCCGCGCGCTTCGCGCAGCGCCGCGATCCGCTCATCGAGTGGCGGATGGCTCATGAACAGCTTCTTGAGTCCCGTGGGCACGCCGCCCGCGATGCCGAACGCTGCCATCTGCGCCGGCAGCGGATGTGGATCGTGGACGCGCTTCAGGGCTTCGAGCGCGCCGATCATGCTGTTCGTGCCGGCAAGCCGGGCGCCAGCGGCGTCCGCGCGGAACTCCCGCTGCCGCGAGAACCAGGCCACGATGATGCTCGCGAGGATGCCGAACACGATCTCCGCGACGATCACCGTGACGAAGTAGCCCACACCGCGGCCGTCTTCGCTTCTGAAGACCGCTCGGTCGACGATGTTGCCAACGATGCGCGCCAGGAAGATCACGAACGTATTGACGACGCCCTGGATCAGCGTGAGCGTGACCATGTCGCCGTTCGCGACGTGCCCGACCTCGTGCCCGAGGACCGCCTCGACTTCCTGCCGGTTCATGCGTTGCAGCAAGCCGGTGCTGACCGCGACGAGCGCCTTGTCCTTGTTGGCGCCAGTCGCGAAGGCGTTGGGCTCGGGCGAATCGAAGATGCCGACCTCGGGCATGCCGATCCCGACCTGCTCGGCCTGCGCGCGCACCGTGTTGACGAGCCATTGCTCCGTAGGGTTGGACGGCTGGTCGATGACGCGCACGCCCATCATGCGCTTGGCGGACCACTTCGACATCAGCAACGAAATGAAGGCGCCACCGAAGCCGAACAGCGCCGCGAAGACGAGCAGCCCGGACCAGCTGCCGCCGCTATCGGCAATGTACTGGTCGAGACCGAGCACGCGCGCGACGATCGTCAGCACGACGATCACGGCGATGTTGGTAGCGATCAGCAGGAGGACTCTCTTCATGGCGACTCGATGACTCCTTTAACGAGTGTCAGTCCCGTCCTTGGGTACGACATTAGACCCTTGCCGGGCGCCGCGGTTCACAGCGCCGCCACTTTAGCGGCCGGCGCCTCCGCTGGCCAGACCGAGATATGGTTGTATGCACCACGGATTCAAGGTTTTCCGCGGTGTCAGAAACCCGGTGCCCGTCGTGCAGGCTGGCTCGGCGTGTGCAAGCGCCTGGACGTTCGTGCCTATCATTTAACATAACATATGGCGGCCTGCCGGCCTCGCGCCTAGCCGAGGGTGACTCCAAGCAGTCGACCGACCAGGAACGCTGTCAGCCCGGCGCCGCCACCGATGAGCACCATCCGCAGCGCGCCGGAGAGCGCCCCGCGCCCGGTGAACAGGCTGATCGCCAGCCCGAGCGCAGCGAGCGATACGACGGTCATCGCGGCCGAGCCGACGATCGCCTCGCGACCATCGAGGCTGGCCAGCAAGGGCACCAGCGGCAGCACCGCGCCGGTGGCGAAGGCTCCGAAAGAGAACAGGGCCGCTGCCCAAGGTGAGCCAAGATCGTCGGGGTTGAGCCCTAGTTCCTCGCGCGCGAGCGCATCGAGTGCCTGCTCGGGCCGGGCGAGCAGGCTGCGGCTCATCGATCTTGCCTGCTCGCGATCGATGCCCCTTGCCTGATAGATCAGCGCGAGTTCCTCGGCCTCTTCGTCGGGATAGGCGGCGAGCTCGTCACGTTCGAGGGCGATCTGGTACTCGTACATTTCGCGCTGCGAGCGGACCGAAACGTATTCGCCAGCGGCCATCGACAGCGCGCCGGCCAGCAGACCGGCGATCCCTGTCGTCAGCAGCGTGCCGGAACTGGCGCCGCTGCCAGCGACACCCATGATCAGTGCGGCGTTGGAGATCAGCCCGTCGTTGGCGCCGAAGACGGCCGCGCGGAGATTGCCGCCCGACATCCCGCGATGGCGCTCGCCGATCTGCGCGAGGCTGGTGGGCATCGCGTGGCCGGGCGCCGCAGCGGCCGTGTAGACCGACAGGCCGCGCAGCTTCATCGCGGCCAGTACGGGACGCGCCGCGCGCGGACCGATTCGCCGCACGACCGCTGCGACGATCCTGGCGCGGACGGACGGCCGATAGACAAAGTCGCGGCCCGGCTGGCTGGCCTGCCACTTGAGCGCCTGCTGCTCAGCCGCACGGCCGAGCTGCTTGAACAGGCGGCGCTTGGCGGGATCCGGCTCGCAGGCTGCGACTTGCGCGTAAAGCCAGGCGGATTCCTTTTCGTGAACCCAGCCGTCGGACTCGGAACTCACGCGCGCCCGACGTCGCGGCGACTAGCGATCGTCATCGTCGTCCCAGTCGTCGTCCTCGTCCTCGTCCCAGTCCTCGTCGTCATCGTCGAAGTCCTCGTCCTCATCCTCGTCTTCGTCACTCTCCGACCAGCCCTCGGGCTTGTCGCAGGGCTCGAGATCCATCTCCTGCCAAGTTTCGAGGTCGATTTCCTCAATGTCGCCGTCGAGGTACTCGATCTCGATGAGTTCGGAATCCTCATCGACGGACAGCACGCGGAACGTCTCGTCTTCCTCGACGTTCTCGTACCATTGGCCGCGGATCGGCTCGTTGTCTCTGCTCAAGCTCTCACCCCTGATTGACTGCAGCGGATCGCCGCGATACTCCCTGCCGCGATCTTACTGTCCGCGCCCAATCCCGTATAGTTTCACCATGCCCGCGCGTTCCGCTCACAAGCCGTCGCCGCTGACGCGGGCCCGGCGCGTCGTCGTCAAGGTCGGGTCCGCGCTGCTCGTCGATGCATCGGCGGGCCGGCTCAGCCGCGCGTGGCTCGAGACGCTCGTCGAGGATCTGGTGCGACTGCGGCGCCGCGGCCAGCAGGTGCTGCTCGTATCGTCCGGTGCGATCGCGCTCGGGCGCCGTCACCTGTCGCTCCCCAAGGGCGAACTGCGCCTCGAGGAGAGTCAGGCGGCGGCGGCGGTCGGGCAGATCCGCCTTGCGCACGCCTACAAGGAGCTCCTCGAGCAGCACGACCTCACCGTGGCGCAGGTCCTGCTTACGCTCGAGGACAGCGAGCAGCGGCGTCGCTACCTCAATGCCCGCGCGACGCTCCGAACGCTGCTCGAGCTGGGCGCGATTCCCGTCATCAACGAGAACGACACGGTGGCCACGGCCGAGATCCGCTATGGCGACAATGACCGCCTCGCGGCGCGTGTCGCGCAGATGGTCGGCGCGGACTGCGTAGTGCTGTTGTCGGACATCGATGGACTGTACAGTGCCGACCCGCGCCGGGACGCCAAGGCGCGCTTCATCCCGCGTGTGCGCGAGATTACCGCCGAGATCGAAGCGATGGGCGGCGCGTCGGTGTCCGGCCTCGGTCGCGGCGGCATGGCTACCAAGATCGCTGCGGCGAGGATTGCCGTGACAGCGGGCGCCCATCTGTGCATCGCGGCCGGGCAGCCGCGCCATCCCGTGCGGCGTATCGAAGAGGGCGCGCGCTGCACGTGGTTCACCCCCGTGAGCAGCCCCATGGCCGCCCGCAAGCAGTGGATCGCCGGGTCTCTGCACTCGGCGGGCGTGCTCACCATCGACGAAGGCGCATTACGGGCGCTGCGTGCCGGCAAGAGCCTGCTGCCCGCGGGAGTCCGCGCGATCGCGGGCCGCTTCGAGCGCGGCGATACGGTCCGCGTCGTCGACTCGCTCGGCATGGAGGTTGCGCGCGGCCTCGTCGCGTATTCGGACGCAGACGCCGCGCGGCTGGTCGGTCAGCGATCCTCGGAGATCGAGCGCATTCTCGGGTTCCGCGGCCGCGATGAGATGATCCATCGCGACGATCTCGTCCTCACGGGTGAAGGCAAATGAACGATCTGCACGAAGTCGGCGCGATCATGACCGAACTCGGCAAGGCCGCGGTCGCGGCCCAGGCTTCACTGGCGCAGGCCACGACCGCGCAGAAGAACAAGGCGTTGCTAGCGGCCGCGCGTCTCGTCCGCGAGCGGACGCCGCAGATACTCGCGGCCAACCGCGAGGACATGGAGGCCGCGCGACGCAAGGGGCTCTCCAGCGCGATGCTGGACCGGCTGCGGCTCGACGAGCGGCGTCTCGAGAGCATCGCGCGGGGGCTCGAGGACATCGCCATGCTGCCGGACCCGATCGGCACGGTCATGGCCGAATGGACGCGCCCGAACGGGCTCGTGATCCAGCGCGTGCGTGTGCCCCTCGGCGTGGTCGGCATCATCTACGAGAGCCGACCGAACGTGACCGCGGATGCGGGCGCGCTCTGCCTCAAGGCAGGCAACCCGGTGATCCTGCGCGGCGGCTCGGAGAGCCAGCATTCGAGCCGCGCGCTGCACGAATGCCTGGTCGAAGGTCTGCGCGAGGCGGGCCTGCCCGAGACGGCGATCCAGCTCGTGCCGACCACCGACCGCGCCGCGGTCGGCTACATGCTCGCGGGCATGACCGATTATCTCGACGTCGTCGTTCCGCGAGGCGGCAAGAGCCTCGTCAAGCGCGTCCAGGAGGAGGCCCGTGTGCCCGTCATCGGCCACCTCGAGGGCAACTGCCACGTTTACGTCGATCGCGACGCCGACCTGAACATGGCGCGCGAGATCGTCCTGAACGCCAAGCTGCGGCGCACGGGAATCTGCGGTTCCGCCGAGACGCTGCTCGTCGATCGTGGCTGCGTCGAGACGCACCTTGGCCCCTTGGTCCGCGCGCTGCTCGACGCCGGCTGCGAAGTCCGCGGCGACCTCACCGTGCAGCAGGTCGACCCGCGTGTGCGCGCCGCCACCGAAGACGACTGGTACACCGAATATCTCGACTCGATCATTGCCGCGCGCGTCGTCGACGGAGTCGATGCGGCGATCGCGCACATCGCCAAGTACGGCTCGGCGCACACCGAGTCGATCGTCACCGAGAATTCCGCGACCGCCGAGCGCTTCCTCGCAAACGTCGACAGCGCGATCGTGCTCCACAACGCCTCGACACAGTTCGCCGATGGCGGGGAGTTCGGCATGGGTGCCGAGATCGGCATCTCCACCGATCGCTTCCATGCGCGCGGGCCAGTCGGTCTCGAGCAGCTGACGAGCTACAAGTACGTGGTTCGCGGTCGCGGCCAGGTGCGACCGCCGTGAACCGCGGCGGCGAATCCCGCGGCGTCAGTGGACGTCCGGCGCGGCAGCGCGGCCCAAGCGGGTAAGTTCCAGCCGCGCCAGCCAGTACTCCGGCAGTCCAAGCGCCTTGCCGCGCAGCGCCGCCGCGAAGTGCTTGCGCGCGGCGTCGGTCTCGCCGCGCGCGAGGCGCTGCTGCCCGAGGTGGAACAGCGCCTCGCAGAGCATCTGCCCGCGCCGCACGGCATCCGTTTCGGCCGCGATCGCGTCGCGCAGTGCGGCTTCGCCGCGCCGCGCGAGCAGGTGCTCGAGCAACGGTGCCGGCCAGCAGCCGACGGCCGCCCCGGCGTCGGCCGGTACCGCCGACCGACCCGTGGGAGCGGCCGCGCGTCCGGTTTCGCCGATGAGTCGCGCCTGTGCGCTGGCCGACAGCAGTCGCGCCTGGGCGAGTGCGGACGAGTCCAGCGGCAGATCCAGCCGACGCTCGCCTTCGATCACCTCCAGCCAGCGGCCCGTGGCGAAATCCAGTCGAAGCTGCAGCACCTGCAGCGACCGGTGGGTTGGCGCGAGCCGGCGTCCCCGCGCGATGGCCGCGGCGGCGGTGTCGAGGTCGAGCGCTGCGAGCGCGGCGGTCGCGAGCTGGGCCTGCACCGTGGCATCTCGCGGCGCGCAGCGAGCCGCGGTTCGCGCCGCCTGCAGCGCACCGTCGGCATCGCCGAGCGCGAGGCGGGCGGCCGACAGCGCGGACTGCAGGTCGGCGAGCCGGCGGGCGCCGAGGCTGGCGGCGCAGTCCTCGACGCCGGCGCGCGCGCGTGCCGCCTCGCGATCGAGCTGCGCGACACGCTCGCGGCGCTCCTGAGGCGCATCGAGCAGCAAGTAAGGCCCATCGAGCGCGAGCGCCAGCACCTCCTCGCCAGCCTCGACCGGCGCTGGCGAGCCGAGCAGCCACAGCAGCAGAGCCCAGGGCCCCGATCGGGCGCGTTGCGGGGTGCCCGCGCCCCGCTCAGACACGCCCGAGCAGCGCGGCAGCGCCGCCGCGCAGCGACCAGCAGTGCGGCACACCGCGCTCACGGCAGTACCGCGCGAGCGCGAGGCTGCGCTGGCCGCGCGCGCAGACGAACAGGTAACGCCCCTCGGCCGGCAGGTTCCCGCCGCTCAGCAGCTCCTGCAGCGCGATCGCGGTCACCGGCCTTGGCAGCGGCTGGGCAGCGCGCTCCGCCGGCTCGCGAACGTCGATGACCAGGTAGCCTTCGGCGATCGCCGCGTCGAGCGAATCGAAGCTGCGTTCGAACTGTGCGTCGCTCTGCGCGCGGGCGGCGCCGAGCGCCGTTGCACTGGGAGGGCAATGGCCCGGTGGACAGTCCGGGCGGCGGCGTGCACGCAGCCGGCGCAGCGTCAGGTTGCGCAGATCGAAGGTGATCACGGCGTCGGGCTCGCTCTGCGGCAGACCCAGCAGCAGCTCGAGCACGCGCAGCGCCTGCAGGCTGCCCAGTACTCCGGGTACCGGTCCGAGCACGCCGGCTTCGGCGCAGTTGCCGACCACGCCGTCGCGCGTCGCGTCGGGCCAAACGCAGCGCAGGCAGGCGGACTCGCCGCCGCGCACGACCTGCAGCTGGCCTTCGAACTGGTAAACGCTCGCGAGTACGGCGGGGCGCCCCAGCGCCTGCGCGAGATCGCTGAGCAGGAACTTGGTGGCGAAGTTGTCGCTGCAGTCGACGATGACGTCGGCGTCGCGCAGTAGCGTCATACCGTTCGAGGCATCGAGCCGTTGCGCGACGGCATGCACCTGCACGGTCGGGTTCAGGGCACGGATGCGTCGCGCGGCGAGTTCGGACTTGTACTCGCCGCAGTCGGCGAGCGCATACCAGGTCTGGCGGTGCAGATTCGACGGTTCGAGCCGATCGCCGTCGATGACGGCCAGTGTACCGACGCCGGCACCGGCGAGATACTGCAGGACGGGCACACCGAGACCGCCGGCGCCGACGACCGCGACGTGACTGGCGCCGAGACGGGCCTGCCCCTGCGGACCGACCTCGGTGAGCATCATCTGCCGCGAGTAGTCAGGCACTAGGCCTGCACACGTCCTGCCGGCGGCGGTGGCCGAGTGCCGGTGAGCCGCATGCTCGTCGCTAGCTGGCCCGTGCGCGCCGTGGTCGAGCGTCGCTTCGCCATGGCCGTCGCCATGGTGGTGCCGGTGGGTGTGATGGTGCCGGTGGCTGCGGTCGACCCGGGGTGCGCCGGTGGGCTCCTGCTGCACGGCAACGGCTGACGCGCAGCGCTCGCAGTTGACCCATCCCGAGTCGCCGTTGACGTAGTGCTCCTTCTTCCAGATCGGCACCCGGTGCTTGACCTCGTCGATGATATAGCGGCAGGCGCGGAACGCCTCGTCGCGGTGGGGCGCGCTGACGCCGACCCAGACGGCGACATCCCCGAGCGCCAGTTCCCCGAGGCGGTGCACGCAGCGTGCCACCGAGACGTCGAAACGCTCGCAGGCTTCGGCGATGATGCGCTCGCCCTCCTTGACCGCCAGCGCCTCGAAGGCCTCGTACTCGAGCGCCGTGACGGCGATGCCCTCGTTGTGGTTGCGGACCCAGCCTTCGAACGCGGCATAACCGCCGTGCGCGACGTCCTGTACGCTTGCGCGCAGCGCGGCGAGGTCGAGCGCCGTCGAGCTGAAAGAGAACCGCGCCACGGCCTCAGCCCCCCGCGACGGGCGGGATGAAGACGACGCAGTCGCCCGCGGCAAGCGGCTGAGTCCAGTCGCCGAATTCGTCGTTGACGGCGACCCGCAGCATCTCGGGCGGCAGCGTGAAGCCGTAGCGAGACTGCAGCTCTGCGTAGAGCTCGCGCGGCGTCCTCGCGGCCGTCTCGACCGCCTCGCTGCCTCGGCCTGCCTGCTCGCGCAGCAGCGCGAAGTACTGCACGTCGATCCGGCGCATGCCGGCCTTGTCGGGATCGAGCCTCTCCATGGCCTGCCAATACTCTTCGCCCGAGTTGACGTTGTCGAGCGCCTCGCGCTGCGGCAGATCGAGCAGCCGCGTACGCGCTCCGACGAGGAACTTCCTTGGGCACTGGCGACCGGCCGCGACATAGTCGAGCAGATCGCGGGCGCAGCCGGGCTCCCAGATCGCGCAGAGCGGCTCCGGCAGACCGTCGTGGGCCGAGCGGAAGGCCGTCGCGGCGGCCTCTGGGTCGCGCGCTGCGACGAGCGCGGCAAGCACCGGGTCGTCGAGGAAGGGCAGGTCGCAGGCCAGTACCAGCCAGGCCGTGTCCGGCGCATGCCGTTGCGCTGCGAGGATGCCGGCCATGGGGCCGAGGTTCTCGTGGGCGTCGACGATCTGCGGCAGCGCGCCGCGCAGCGGATCCTCGCGCTGGTCGGGACGCACCGACACGAAAACCTCGAGGGTGTGCCGG
>CAZAWM010000050.1:0-16325 GCA_964488605.1 uncultured Steroidobacteraceae bacterium
TGCCGGCCACCAAGGCCAGCCCGAAGGAAATGCTGCCGATCGTCGACAAGCCGCTTATCCAGTACGCCGTGGAGGAGGCGCTCGAAGCCGGTGCACGGCGTCTGGTGTTCATCACCGGCGCTTCGAAGCGTGCGATCGAGGATCATTTCGACACCGATCAGGAACTCGAGAAGCTGCTCGAATCACAGGGCAAGTCCGACCTCGTGCGCCAGCTGCGCAGCGTACTGCCCTCCTATGCATCCTGCATCTACATCCGTCAGCCCGCGCCGTTGGGCCTCGGGCATGCCGTGCTCTGCGCTCGTCCCGCGGTGGGCTCGGAGCCCTGTTTCGTGCATTTGGCCGACGACCTCATTCAGGGTTCGCCCGGCTGCCTGAAGCAGATGGCCGACGTGTTCCAGGCACGCGGCGCCAGCGTGCTCGGCGTCGAGGAGGTGCCGCGCGCAGATACAGACAAATACGGGATCGTCGAGGTCGACACGCAGAGCTCGCAGATCAGCCGCATCCGCAGCATCGACGAGAAGCCCAGACCGTCGGCGGCACCGTCCAATCTCGCCGTTGTCGGTCGATATGTGCTCACTCCGGGCATCTTCGACCACCTGGCGCAGATTGGCCGCGGTGCGGGCGGGGAAATTCAGCTCACCGACGCGATCGCCCGCCTTATGAAGGAGGAAGCGATCTACGCCTATCGCTTCACGGGCAAGCGCTTCGACTGTGGCAGCAAGCTCGGCTACCTGCAGGCGACGGTCGAGTTCGCGCTCGCCCATCCGCAGGTGGCCGACGGCTTCCGCCGCTACCTGAATACGCTCGTGGCCTCGAGTGCGAGATCGGGATCGCGCCGTCGTGTCGGACGGAGGGGGACCGCGGGGACTCAGGGACGCCCGAGGAACAGGTAGAGCGAAGCCTCGCCCTCCTCGGCCAATCCGGCGCCAAAGTAGAACGGCCCGAGTCGCGAATCGAGCGACAGGAACAGCGAGCCACCGAGACCGCTGAAGGTCGGATCGAGCGCATTGACGCGTTCGCGCACGTCCGCGTACTCGATCGAGCCGCCCAGATAGACGCCGCGCAGCACGGCACCACCGCGGACAAGCTGACGGCTGTAGCTGACGCGACCGAGCAGCACCTGGTTGGCGAGAATCTGACGAGGTCTCAGCCCCGAGAGGTTCTCGAAGCCTCCGAGGGCGAAAGCCGCGTTGAGCGGCAGCGTTGTGCCGAGTGAGTCCTCATAGCGCAGCAGTGTCGACAGGCTGTGTGTCGGACCGCCGCTCGCGTGCTGCCATTCGAATGCCAGTCGCCGATAGTCGAAGTCGCCGCCCAGCGAGTCGTCCGCCAGTTCGAACTCGGAGCGCAGAAACCAGCCTGATCGGGGGAAATCCCAGTTGTCGAGTCGATCGAGCGTCAGGCGAGAAAATAGCAAACTGGTGTCGCGCGAGCCAGGGAGGACGTCGCGGATGCGGAGCAAGCGGTCGTCGCCGGTGACGCGGCGGGTGCCGAAATGCTCACGCGCCAAGCCGATCCGCCATTCGCCGACCATGCCGTAGCGCCTGCCCAAAGAGGCGGATGCGCGCCACGAGCTTTGCCGCAGCCGCGCCACGGACTCCGTCTCGACGAAGGCCTCGTCAATACGCTGCCGCCATTCGAGTGCAGCGCCTACGTCCCAGTGGCGCACCAGATCGAGTGGCTGCCGCAGTTCGCTGCGCACGGAGTTCACCTCGCCGAGGCTGGCCGTCGTGCGCAGCTCGAGCCCGCGCGCATTGAGCCAGGTTGCGCGGTGATCGCCGAGCACCGTGAATGCGCTGTCTCCCTCGAGGTCCGTGGACAATGTCATGCCGAGGCGAACGTAGTTAGGACCCCAGCTTTTCTCGCGTGGTTCGACGACGAGAGTATCGAGGCCGTCGCTCGATAGCTCGGTGCGGACGCTGATCTGCTGGAAGTCGTCGGTGGCATACAGCGCGTCAATGGCGCGCTCGAGGGCCGATTCCGCGGGCCCGCGGCGGAAAGCCGCTTCGAACACGGCCTGTGCGCTGGCCGGGTTCACGCGTTGCAGACGCGAGGTATCGACCCGTATCGCCTCGAACGTGGGCGCGCGGCCGATCCTACGCTCGAGCTGCGCGCGCCAGCTTGCGTAACCGGACTCGTCGAGCGCGAGTGCGCGCAGGCGCGGCACGACCTCCTGGGCCGCGACCTCGCCGCGGTCGACGATACCAGCGGCGCCCGCGAAATCGGCAGCGCTGAAGTTGCCGAGCGCGGGCGAGATCAGTACGTCGTTGGCGCCGAGCTGTCCGAGTGAGACCTCTACATTCTGGTCGGTCAGGATCGCGATCATCTGACTGGTCACACCGACCAGCGAATCGAGGGCCTCACGTCCTGCGAGGGTCGTGCCGACGTTTACCGCGATCACTCGCTTGGCACCGAGGCCGCGCGCGACGTCGATGCCGAGGTTACGGACCAGGCCGCCATCGACGAGAGGTCGTCCACCGATGTCCTTGGGCGAGAACACCCCGGGGACGGACATGCTGGCGCGGACTGACTCGTTGAGCGTGCCGCGATCGAGTACGACCAGGCGACCGGTTTCGATGTCGGTGGCCAGCGCACGGAACGGAATCGGCAGCTCGTCGAAACTCGCGCGTTGCACGGGGGGTCCGTACAGCTCGGCGAGAAACATCTCGAGCTGCTGGCCGATGACCGCGCCGCGTGGCAGCACGGCGCCCCCATCGCGAACGCCGAATTCCGCGGCGCCAAACCGTAACCGTTCGAGCTCCTTCGCGCGGATCGAACGCAGGGGGCGATCCGGGTCGTCGGACAGTACGCGGTCCCAGCGGGTCTCGCGCAATGTCCGCTCGATCCTTTCAGCGGGTACACCGGCGGCCCAGGCGCCACCGATGATTGCGCCCATGCTCGTACCGACGACGCAGTCGATGGGAATGCGTTCGCGCTCGAGGACCTTCAGCACACCGATATGCGCGGCACCGCGTGCACCGCCGCCACTGAGCACGAGGCAGGTGCGCGGACGCTGCTCCTCGGCCGCTCTGACGGGGGCGGCGACGCTGGCGAGACAGGTCGCGATGAACAGCAGGGCATACTGCAGGGTTGCCATGGATTGCGAGGGGCTCCGAGCGTGCGGCATGCCGCTAGCCTGCCCGCCGCCGTCGTTTTCGCCAAGATGGGCTCCGCTATCATTGCTGTTGCGATCCTGGAACGGTCTGTACACCCCTAAAGGAGCAGCATGCCAAGTCTCGTGCATCCTCGGCGGGCGCGCGGAGGTCAAGCCCGCGGCGTCTGGCTCTGGGCTGGGATACTGTCCGGCGTCGTGCCGCTGCTCGCGGTCGCGCAGGCCGTGCGCGGGACGCCGAGCGAGTTCCGCGACTGCCCGGATTGTCCGCTCATGGTCCGCATTGCGCCGGGGAGCTTCGTGCGCGGGTCGACCGCCGCGGAGACGACGCGCGAACGGACGCCGGAGCGCGACGCTCCCAACGAGAAGCCGCAGATGCGGGTCACCATCGGCTACCCGTTCGCTGTCGGAAAGTACGAGGTCACGCGCGCCGAGTTTGCGCGGTTTGCGGCCGAAACGCGGCTCGAGCGCACGCAAGACTGCCTGTCCTGGGATCGCGCCAATGCCCGCTGGGGCCGGTTTCCGGGAGAGCGGAACTGGCAGGCACCGGGTTTCGAGCAGGGCGATGACCATCCCGTCGTCTGCGTGAACTGGTCCGAGGCCAAGGCCTACGCTGCCTGGCTCGCGCGCCGCACCGGGCAGCCGTACCGGCTGCTCACCGATGCCGAGTGGGAGTATGTCGCGCGTGCCGGCACGACCACGGCACGTTGGTGGGGAGACGGTCGCGAGCGGGCCTGTGAGTTCGGCAACCTTTCCGACCTGACCAAGGCCGAGGCATTGCACTCCGACGATGCCGCGGCGATCGCCGACCGGGATCGGCATTTCGGCTGTCGCGACGGTTACGTCTTCACGGCGCCGGTCGGGAGATTCAAACCGAACCCCTGGGGAGTTCACGATCTATTCGGCAATGCCTGGGAGTGGACCGAGGACTGCTTCGGACGCTCGTACGTCGGAGCGCCGATCGATGGCTCGGCGCGCCAGCCTCCAGGGGGGGCGGGAGCCGCGTGCGCCGAGCGCGTCATGCGCGGCGGCGCATGGCACGCGGATGCTTTCTACATACGCGCCGCCAAGCATGACTTTGCGCCACCGGCCCTACGCAGCGCGCGCATGGGACTACGCGTAGCGAGGGAATTGCGGTGAGCGAACGGCGCCGCATCGTCTGCCTCGCAGCGCTGTGGTCGTTACTGGCTACCGCACTGCTGCTCGGGAGCTGCGCCACCGGTACGCCGCGGCCGCGATCAGCGTCTCCGACGCCGTTGCCGGCCGTCGTCGCGGGCGTCGCCGGCGAGTACGACACGAAGCGTCAGTTCGAGGCAGCTCCGCTCGAATGGCGTCGCGAGCCGGCGGCAGGCCATCCGTACGACTGGCTCGATCGCCAGCACGCCGTGTTCCGTTGGGTGCAGGCCCCCGCGCTCGGTGAGCACGTCCTGTTCCTCGAATGGCGGCGCGGCGGTCCCGAAGGACCGATCAGCCGGCAAAGGATATGGGTGTTCGAGCGCCGGCAGGACGGGTGGGTCATGGATTTCTATACCTTGCCTGCGAGTCCGGCCACGGAGGCGACGTCGATGCTCGATGCCGATTTTACGACACTTCGGCGCGAGCAGTTGACGGGCTATGGCGCGGCCTGCTCGCTCAAGGCAAGGCGACGCGGGCGGGCGGTGGAGTTCTCGATTCCGCCGAGCTGCAGCATCATCGCGCGCAGCGGCCGGCGCATGCGCCTCGCCGCAGTGGTCCGCTTCGAGGACCGTGCATTGCGCTATCGGGAACAGGGCGTGCTTGACGACGGGGCGATCGCTTTCCTCGTGCCGGGGCGTGTCGGCCTCGACTATGTGTTCAAGCGAACCGCTAGCCAATGAACTTGCCTCAGCGGACTACCAGTACGTCCATGGCCGCGCGGTCGACTACCTGTCGCGTGACGTCACCGAAAGTGGCCAGCGGCCTTCTGTCGGCCATCGAGCGGCGTGGTGAACCCGATGTCAGGCAATCCGCGGCAATTCGTCGGGCGTGCGCGGGCAGTTGCTCGCGCAGATCGCCGCGCAGGATTTGCGCACCGGCGAATCTGTTTCGCGGAATCTGCGTGCGACCGAGGCTCCGCAGCTCGCGTCGCATGGCGAGCTCGCTGCGGCGGGCCGCTCGACGCACGACCAGCAGGTTCGCCGGCAACTCGGCGTGCAGGCGCTGCGCCGTACCGCCTGTCAGCCGACCCAACAGCCGCTCGTGTTCTCCGGCAGCCCCAACGACGATCGGGTTGCCTCGGTCATCGGCTGCGACGCGCGCGATCGTACGGTGCGCGGCGCCGGCGACCACGCTCAGCGATGGGTGTATGCCCGCGGTTCGCGCGCACTGATCGGCGACCCGTTGCAGGGCCGTCTGCGCTGCGCGGTTCATCGCCGATCGGTTCGCGGCGCCGCGAGGCGTCAGCATCGCGAGCCGCGACGCCGGTGCCATGACATGCAGCAGGCGAAGCTCTGCGCCGCGGTTGGCCGCCAGCAGGGCCGCGCGCCGAACCGCGCGCAGCGAAGCAGCCGAAAAGTCGGTCGTTGCGAGGATCCGTCTCAGCGCTCGGGAGGCTCTCATTTGACGAGCGTAACCGGCACCGGAGCGAGCTGGACGACCTTCATCGCCACGGACCCGAGCAGCAGTCCGCCGAGACGGCCAAGGCCGCGCGTGCCCATGACGATCTCGTCACCGCAGGTCTTGCGCACGGCCGCGACGATCTCGGCGGCCGGATCGCCGACGACCATGCGGCAGTCGAGCGGTACCTCACAGCGCGCCGCGAGCGCACGGGCCGGAACGAGCGCCTCTTCCGACTGCCGTGCGTGATGTTCGCGAATCATCTGCCGCGACACGAACGCGCTGGAAGGCATAGGGGTCTGCACGTTCAGCGCCACGAGTGTGTTGTAGCCGCCGGCCCGAAAGCGCTTGCACGCATGCTTGAGCGCACGCAGGGCGGTGTCGGAGCCATCGATTGGAACGAGCAGCAGATTCTTCGCGGGCATCGCTGGTCTCCTCGAGGGCAGTCTGCTGCAAGATCATCGAGGAGTCACGCGTGCAGCGCCGGCCAGGCGATCGCGACAGCTCGGGTGGGCCGTTGGCCCGGTCGAAATGAGAGTGGCTCCCCGGCCTGGACTCGAACCAGGGACCTGCGGATTAACAGTCCGACGCTCTACCGACTGAGCTACCGGGGAACGCGAGCGAAAACGCGGGCGGATTCTGCGGAAACGGCGCGAGTCCGTCAAGCGACGCCAGCCGGCTCCTTGGCGAGCGCGCATGGCTCGTCTAAGTGACCCGCCGGTGGCGGCACCACCGACCCGCTTAGCCGAAGACGAACGCGATGAAGGCGAGATGAAGTCGCATAACGCCGTCGGCGAGCAGGGGTAGCCCATGGCCGCCTTCGCTGCGACTCAGACGGCTGGAACCGGGCACTGACGGCGCAGCGCTCGGCCGATGCGCTCCAGCGCTTGCTCGAGCAGCGTCCGGCTGGTTGCGAACGAAATGCGCATGTGCCCAGGCACACCGAAGCCCGAGCCCGGGACGACGGCAACGCCGGCCCGATCGAGCAGGTAATCTGCAAACGCCTGGTCGTCGCCCAGTCCGAGCGCGGCCATGGCGCCGTGAACGTCCGCGAACGCGTAGAACGTGCCGGTTGCCGGCTGGCAAACCACGCCTGGCAGCGCATTGAGGCCCGCCACGACGAAATCGTGTCGTTCGCGGAACGACCGAGTCATTCGTGATACGCATTCCTGATCACCGGTCAACGCGGCGATGGCGGCCTTCTGGGCGATGCTCGAAGGATTCGATGTCGACTGACCCTGCACCGTGGCCATCGCGGCGATGATTTCGGGGGCACCGCCGCAATAGCCGATGCGCCAGCCTGTCATCGCATAGGCTTTCGAACAACCGTTGATCGTCACGGTCCGCGCGTAGAGTTCGGGAACGGCGCTGACGAGAGAGCAGAACGGTTCTTCTCCCCAGTGGATCTTTTCGTACATCTCGTCGGAGCCGATGAGGATTCGCGGATGTTCGAGCAGCACGGCCCCGAGCGCGTGCAATTCCGCACGCGTGTAGGTGGCGCCGGTCGGGTTGCAGGGCGAGTTCAGCAACAGAAGGCGCGTCCGCGGGGTGATCGCCGCCTCGAGCTGGCGCGCAGTGATCTTGTATCCCTGAGAGGCCGTTGCATCCGGTGTCACGGGCAGTCCATCGGCGAGCCTGACCATATCCGGGTAGGAGACCCAGTAGGGCGACGGGATGATCACCTCGTCACCAGGGTCGAGCACGGCCATGCAGAGGTTGTAAAGAGTCTGCTTGGCACCGGTCGACACCAGTATCTGGTTGCGCGTGTAGCGCAGGCCATTTTCGCGCTCGAACTTGGCGATGATCGCGTCCTTGAGTTCGGGGATGCCGCCGACGTCGGTATACCGCGTGAAGCCCGACTCGATTGCGGCGATGCCGGCCGCTGCGATGTGAGCCGGCGTGTCGAAGTCGGGCTCGCCGGCCGAAAGGCTGATGATGTCCCGCCCCTCGGCACGAAGCTGCGCCGCGCGGGCAGTCATCGCGAGGGTCGCAGAGGGCTTGACGCGCTGGATGCGCCGGGCGACTGGAATGTTCACGATGGCTATACTAGTCGATCCGTACCCGCACGCACCGAGGCAGTCCCGCAGATGGATCCAGCATTGTTTCGTCTCCGAGCCGCCTATGCGCCGGCCGGCGACCAGCCTGCCGCGATCGCCGCGCTCGTCGACGGGCTGCGCAGCGGGCTGGCCCACCAGACGCTGCTCGGCGTCACGGGCTCGGGCAAGACCTTCACGATGGCCAACGTCATCGCCAGCGTGCAGCGTCCGACGCTCGTGATCGCACACAACAAGACCCTTGCCGCGCAGCTCTACGGCGAGTTCAAGGAGTTCTTCCCCGAGAACGCCGTCGAATACTTCGTCTCCTACTACGACTACTACCAGCCAGAGGCCTACGTTCCGGCCAGCGACACGTACATCGAGAAGGATGCCTCGATCAACGAGCACATCGAGCAGATGCGTCTATCGGCGACGAAGGCGCTGCTCGAGCGCCGCGACTCGATCATCGTCGCCACGGTATCTGCAATCTACGGCCTCGGCGATCCGCAGGCGTATCTGGCTATGGTGATGCATCTCGTGCGTGGCGACCGCATCGACCAGCGGCGGCTGCTGCGACGACTCGCCGAGATGCAGTACACACGCAACGAGCTCGACCTCTCGCAAGGCACCTACCGCGTACGCGGCGACGTCATCGACATCTTCCCCGCGGAGAACGAGCGCGAGGCGGTCCGCATCGAGCTGTTCGACGAGTCCATCGACTCGATCGCGCTGTTCGACCCGCTGACCGGCGCGATCACGCGATGCGTACCGCGCTTCACCATTTATCCGGGTACGCACTACGTAACGCCACGGGAGCGGCTCCTGCAGGCCATCGATCTGATCCGGGAAGAGCTACGCGAGCGGCTCGCCGAACTGCGCGCTGCCGGCAAGCTCGTCGAGGCACAGCGGCTCGAGCAGCGCACGATGTTCGACATGGAGATGATGAAAGAAGTCGGCTACTGTGCCGGCATCGAGAACTACTCGCGCTACCTTTCGGCGCGCGCGCCCGGCGAGCCGCCCCCCTGTCTGTACGACTACCTTCCGGCGGATGCCCTGCTGATCGTCGACGAGAGCCATCAGACAATCCCGCAGCTCGGCGCCATGTACAAGGGCGACCGCTCGCGCAAGGAGACACTGGTCGAATACGGGTTCCGGCTGCCGTCGGCGCTCGACAACCGGCCGCTGAAGTTCGAGGAGTGGGAACGGCTGGCGCCGCAGATGATCTTCGTCTCGGCGACGCCGGGGCCCTACGAAACACGCCTCAGTGGCCAGGTCGTCGAGCAGGTCGTCCGGCCGACGGGACTCGTCGACCCCGAGGTCGAGGTACGGCCGGCGCGCACCCAGGTCGACGACCTGCTCTCAGAAATCAACCGCTGCGTCGCACGCGGTGAGCGCACGCTGGTAACGACCCTGACCAAGCGCATGGCCGAGGATCTCACCGAGTATCTCGACGAGCACGGCATCAAGGTGCGCTACCTGCATGCCGATGTCGAGACGGTCGAGCGCAGCGAGATCATCCGCGACCTGCGCCTCGGCAAGTTCGACGTGCTGGTCGGGATCAATCTGCTCCGCGAAGGCCTCGACATGCCGGAGGTTGCCCTCGTGGCCGTCCTCGATGCCGACAAGGAGGGGTTTCTGCGCAGCGAAAACTCGCTGATCCAGACGATCGGCCGGGCCGCGCGCAACCTGCACGGCCGGGCGATCCTCTATGCGGATACGGTCACAGGCTCGATGCGCCGCGCGCTCGATGAGACCGAGCGCCGTCGCCGCAAGCAGCTAGCCTTCAATGCTGCCCATGGCATTACGCCCCGTGGCATCCGCAAGGCGGTAGCCGACGTCATGGAGGGTGCGCGGGCCGAGGCGCCAGCGGACCGGCTGGCTCCGGGCGCTGATCGCAAGCGCGGTCGGCCTGGCGCGAACACCCAGCGGGCCGTCGCGGCGGCGACCGCGGAGGCGGCGGAGAACATCGTCGACCTGCGGCCCGAGCAGATTGTCCGGCGGATCAGGGAACTCGAGGCGCAGATGCATCGTAAGGCGCGTAATCTCGAGTTCGAGGCGGCAGCCCGCTTGCGTGACGAAATCGAGCGGCTCAAGCGCGCGGAGCTCGGACTGCCCGCGACGAGGGCAGGATGAGGGTCGACCTGCCGAGACCGCGCGAGGCGTGGCCAACTAAGGTCTTGATTGTCGGAGCTTTAGCTTGCGTCGGGAGCGCGGCTTCGGTATCTTTCGCGGCCTTTTCCGCAGGCGCGTAGCTCAGTGGTAGAGCATCACCTTGACATGGTGGTGGTCGGTGGTTCGATCCCACTCGCGCCTACCAGATTCGACGGAGGGCGCTTTCGCGCGGCGGAAGCGCCCTTTTTTGCGGTTGCCGCAGGACGGAGCCAGGCGCGATGCCCGTGATCACGCTGCCAGATGGCAGTCAGAGGACCTTCGCTGGACCCGTGACCGTCGACGCGGTCGCCGCGAGCGTTGGCGCCGGTCTGCGTAAGGCAGCTCTGGCCGGACGGGTGGACGGCAAGCTCGTCGATACCTCGTTCGTCATCGATCGCGACGCGACCGTTGCGATCATCACCGACAAATCGCCGGAGGCCCTCGAGATCATCCGCCACTCGACCGCGCACCTGCTCGCGCAGGCGGTGCAGTCGCTGTTCCCCGATGCCCAGGTCACGATCGGCCCGGTCATCGAGGATGGTTTCTATTACGACTTCGCTTACAAGCGGCCGTTCACGCCCGAGGACCTGGCCGCGATAGAACAGAAGATGGTCGAACTCGCGAAAGCCGATTTGCCGGTGCGCCGCCGCGAGATGCCGCGCGATGAGGCGATCCAGTTTTTCAGGAATCGGGGCGAGCACTACAAGGCCGAGATCATCGCCGGCATTCCTGCCAACGAACCGATTTCGCTATACGGTCAGGGCGACTGGGTCGATCTGTGCCGCGGACCGCACGTGCCGTCGACGGGCCGGCTCAGGGTATTCAAGCTCATGAAGGTGGCCGGCGCCTACTGGCGCGGCGATTCCCGCAACGAGATGCTGCAACGCATCTACGGCACGGCCTGGCTCAAAGAGACGGATCTCAAGGACTATCTGACGCGCCTCGAGGAGGCCGAGAAACGCGACCATCGCAGGATCGGCCGTGAGCTCGACCTGTTCCACATGCAGGAGGAGGCGCCGGGCGCCGTGTTCTGGCACCCGAAGGGCTGGCGCATATTCCAGACGCTGATCGCGTACATGCGCGAGAAGCAGCAGGCCGCGGGTTTCGAGGAGGTCAACGGGCCGGAGCTCATGGATCGCAGTCTCTGGGAAGCCTCGGGTCACTGGGTCACCTTCGGCGAGAACATGTACACCGCACAGACACCGGACGAGCGTGTCTATGCGATCAAGCCGATGAACTGTCCGGGTCATGTGCAGATATTCAAGCAGGGCATCCGCAGCTATCGCGACCTGCCGATCCGCTTTGCCGAGTTCGGCAAGGTGCATCGCTACGAGCCCTCCGGCGCGTTGCACGGCCTCATGCGCGTGCGGGCGTTCACGCAGGACGATGCGCACGTGTTCATCCCAGCCGCAGCGATCACCGAAGAGTCGGTGCGGATCATCGAGCTGCTGATGGGCATCTACCGCGACTTCGGCTTCGACGACGTGCAGGTGAAATTCGCCGACCGACCGGCCAAACGTGTCGGATCCGACGAGATCTGGGACCAGGCCGAGCGGGCGCTGCAGGCTGCCGCCAGCGCCGCGGGCATCGACTGCGCGTACAACAGGGGCGAAGGCGCTTTCTATGGTCCGAAGCTCGAGTTTCACCTGCGCGACGCGATCGGCCGGACCTGGCAGTGCGGGACCTTGCAGGTAGACCTCAATATGCCGGGCCGGCTCGGCGCGCAGTACATCGACGAGCACGGCCAGAAGCAGACGCCGGTCATGCTCCACCGGGCGATCTTCGGCTCGCTCGAGCGCTTCCTGGGCATCCTGCTGGAGCACCACGCGGGTCGACTCCCCGCCTGGCTGGCGCCGGTCCAGGCGGTCGTCATGACGATCACCGACCGGCAGGCCGACTACGTCTCGCAAGCGGCGCAATTCCTTAAGAATCAGGGGCTTCGGGTCGAGGCCGACTTGCGCAACGAGAAGGTCGGCTATAAGATTCGCGAACATACGCTGCAACGCGTGCCGTACCTCCTGGTGGCAGGCGACAAGGAAGTAGCAGCGGGTCTTGTATCCGTGCGCACTCGTAGCGGCAAGGATCTGGGCACGATGTCGCTGCAATCCTTCGTGGATCGTCTGCGCGTCGAGCTCGACAGCCGCGGGCGCCAGACTATGGAGGATTGACTTATCTCGACTGCAACCAAGCGCATTCGGCGCAACGAGGAGATCACGGCTCCGCAGGTGCGCGTGATCGCGGCGGATGGATCCCAGGCAGGCATCATGACCCGTTTCGAGGCTCTCCAGCTCGCCAGCTCGAGTGAACTCGACCTCGTCGAAGTCTCTCCGATGGCCGACCCGCCCGTCGTGCGCATCATGGACTTCGGGAAATTCCTCTTCGAACAGAAGAAGAAGACTCACAGTGCGCAGAGGAAGCAGAAGCAGCAGCAAGTCAAGGAAGTGAAGTTTCGTCCGGGCACGGAAGAGGGCGACTACCAGGTCAAGCTGCGCAACCTGATCCGCTTCCTGACGGATGGAGACAAGGCCAAGGTGACCCTGCGGTTCCGGGGCCGTGAAATGGTGCATCAGGAGATCGGACGCAAGCTCCTCGCCAGGGTGGCTGCCGACCTCGCGAACGTCGCGACGGTAGAGCAGCACCCGCAGATGGAGGGCCGGCAGATGGTCATGATGTTTGCACCGAAAAAGAAGTGATCCTCGGCGCAAGTCGAGGGTTCCGCCCGTAGCGGTCCACGTCGGTGGACCTGCGACCGGGGCTACAGCAAAGGAGTCTGACATGCCCAAGTTGAAGACCAACCGGGCCGCGGCGAAGCGTTTCCGCAAGACTGCCAAGGGCTTCAAGTCCTATTCGGCAGGTCGCCGGCACAACCTCGGCCACAAACCGCGCAAGACGAAACGGCAGCTGCGCTCGGGTGGATCGAGCCTCGTGCACGAGAGCGACGTCGGTCGTCTCGTCCAGCTGTTACCCTATCTCAAGTAAGCGCGCGGGGACCAGAGCATGGCAAGAGTGAAGCGCGGCGTCACCGCAGGGCGACGCCACAAGAAGGTCCTCGGCAAGGCCAAGGGCTACTACAACGCGCGGCGCAAGGTCTACCGCGCCGCGAAGCAGGCCGTCATCAAGGCCGGACAGTATGCGTACCGGGGTCGTCGGCTCAAGAAGCGCGATTTCCGCGCGCTTTGGATCCAGCGCATCAATGCCGCGGCACGTGTCCACGGTCTGTCCTACAGCCGCATGATCAGCGGTCTGAAGAAGGCGGCCATCGAGATCGACCGCAAGATGCTCGCTGACATCGCCGTTCACGACGAGGCGGCATTCGCGGTTCTCGCGGGCAAGGTCAAGGCAGCACTCGGCACTCCGTAAGCCGGGATCGCGGCGATGAGCGATCTCGCGTCCCTGACGGCACAGGCACTCGAGGAAGTGGCCGCGAGCGGCGAGCTCGCGGCTCTCGATGCCGTGCGCGTCCGCTGGCTGGGCAGAAAGGGGCTTCTGACCGAGCAGCTCAAGTCTCTCGGCGGTCTGCCGGCAGCGGAGCGGCCGGTAGCGGGCGCGCGGATCAACGAAGCGAAGCAGCGGATCCAGGAGGCGCTCGAGGCGCGGCAGCGACAGCTCGAACATGCCGCGATTGTCGCGGCGCTGGAGTCCGGACGTATCGACGTCACGCAGCCGGGGCGCGGTGAGTCGCAGGGTGGGATGCATCCGGTCAGCAAGGCTCGGCTTCGCATGGAGACGCTGTGCCGCGAGGCAGGGTTTTCGATCGCCTCCGGTCCGGAGATCGAGGACGACTTCCACAACTTCACGGCGCTCAACATCCCCGCGGACCACCCTGCGCGCGCCATGCACGACACGTTCTACTTCAGCGACGGTCGGCTGCTGCGTACGCACACCTCACCTGTGCAGGTGCGTGCGCTGCGTGCGGCGGCCGCGACCGCCGGATCGGGCGACGCGCCGCGGCTGCCGCTCGCGATCGTCGCGCCCGGGCGCGTCTATCGCCGCGACTACGACATGACCCACTCGCCGATGTTCCACCAGCTCGAGGGTCTGCTCGTCGACGAGAACGTCGGCTTCGGTCATCTCAAGGCCATCTTGCGCGGATTCATGGAAGCGTTCTTCGAGCGGCAGTTGCGGATGCGACTGCGGCCCTCGTAATTTCCATTCACCGAGCCTTCGGCCGAGGTAGACATCTCCTGCGTGTTCTGCGGCGGGCAGGGTTGCCGGGTCTGCAAGCAGACGGGCTGGCTCGAGGTCGCGGGCTGCGGTCTGGTGCATCCGCACGTGCTGACCGCCTGCGGAATCGATGCTGAGCGGTGGACGGGCTATGCGTTCGGGCTCGGTATCGAGCGGCTCGCGATGCTGCGCTACGGTGTCGACGATCTGCGCCTGTTCTTCGAAAACGACGTGCGCTTTCTGCGCCAGTTTCGTGCGCTATGAAGATCCCGCTGCAGTGGCTGCGCGAGTGGGTGGATGTGCCCTGGCCCGCCGCCGATCTCGGTGCGCGCCTGACCATGGCAGGTTTCGAGCTCGAGGCCCTCGAAGCGGCCGCACCTGCTTTTCGCGGCGTCGTCGTCGGCGAGATCGTGTCGGCGGAGCATCACCCGCAGGCCGACAAGCTGCAGGTCTGTCGTGTCGCGATCGGCGGCGGCGAGACGGTGCAGATCGTCTGCGGCGCCGCCAATGCGCGGGCCGGGATCAAGAGCGCGCTCGCCCGCGTCGGCGCCGAGTTGCCCGGTGGGATGGCGATCCATTCCGCGAGACTGCGGGGCATCGAATCGTCAGGCATGCTGTGTTCGGCCCGCGAGCTCGGCCTGGCCGATTCCTCGGAGGGCATTCTCGAGCTTCCCGCGGAGCTGCCGACGGGCGCCGATCTGCGCGCGGCTCTCACTCTCGATGACCCGATCTTGGACCTGGCGATCACGCCGAATCGCGGCGATGCGATGTCGGTGCTCGGCATCGCGCGCGAGGTCGCCGCACTGGCTGACCGGCCGTTGCGCGGACCGGCGCCGCCGCGGATACCGGCGTCCACCGAACTGCGTCACGCCGTCCACCTCGACGCGCCCGCTGCGTGCCCACGCTTCGTCGGTCGCGTGATCAGCGGCGTCGATAACCGCCGGGCCTCGCCTTGGTGGCTGCGCGAGCGGCTGCGGCGTGCCGGCCAACGCTCGATTTCGCCGGTCGTCGACGTCAGTAATCTCGTGATGCTCGAGCTTGGCCAACCCATGCACGCCTACGATCGCGGGAAGCTGGCCGGTGACATCCGCGTGCGTCACGCCGCAGACGGCGAGACCTGCGTACTGCTCGATGGACGCGAGGTCCCGCTCGAACACGACGTTCTCGTGATCGCTGATGGCGCGGGGCCGGTGGGTCTGGCCGGCATCATGGGCGGGCAGCGCACGGCCGTTTCCGCCGATACGCGCGAGGTCTTTCTCGAGGTAGCCTGGTTCGCGCCCGACGCGATCGCCGGACGCGGACGGCGCTACGGCCTGACCACGGAGGCGGGCCAGCGATTCGAGCGCGGCGTGGACCCAGCGCTGCCGCTGCGTGCCATCGAGCGCGCCACGGAACTGCTGCTCGCCGTGGCCGGCGGCGTCGCTGGCCCGGTCGTCGTGACCGAGCATGCGGCGGCACTGCCGCCATTGCGCCGTGTCCGTCTGCGCCGCTCGCAGATTCGCCGGCTGCTCGGCCTCGAGCTCGAGGCCGCTCGCGTGCGCGGACTGCTCGAGTCGCTCGGCATGAGCGTCGAGGAGCGCGGTGATGGCTGGGACGTGACGGCCCCGAGTCATCGCTTCGATATCGCTATCGAGCGCGATCTGATAGAGGAGCTTGCACGTATCGTGGGCTACGAGCAGATCCCCGAGGTCGACGCAACACTCGCGCAGCGCTTCCGGGCGATGCCGGAACGCGAGCCTCGCGAGCAGCGAATTCTCGACCTGCTGGCTGCACGCGGCTACCAGGAAGCGATCCACTTCGCATTTGCGGACCCGGCACTGCAGTCGCGGCTGGCGCCCGAATCGCGGCGCCCGCTGCAACTTGCCAATCCGATCGCGAGCGATCTGGCGGTCATGCGGGTATCGCTCTGGCCAGGGCTCGTGCGCAGCGTTCTCGAAAACCAGCGTCGGCAGCAGGAGCGCGTGCGTCTGTTCGAGCACGGTGTCGTCTTCGTCGGCGAGGCCGGTGATCAGGAACGAGCGCGTCTGGCAGGCGTCGTCGCGGGTTCTCGCTGGCCGGAACAATGGGGCGTCAGCAGCGAGATCGCGGAATATTACGACGCGCGCGCGGATCTCGAAGCGCTGTTCAGCGTCACCGGAGAGCTGGACTCATTCGAATTCGTGCCGGAGTCTTCCGCGCCGGCCTGCCTGCATCCTGGACGCTGCGCGCAGATCCGACGGCGTGGCGAGCCGGTCGGCTGGCTCGGCGAGATGCACCCGGAGCTGGTTCGCGCGCTCGGTTTGACATATGCC
>CAZAWM010000051.1:0-16215 GCA_964488605.1 uncultured Steroidobacteraceae bacterium
CCAGCTCCGCGCCGCGGCGGCCGGCTGCCTCGATCGCCCGCGCATAAGCCTCGGCGACTGCCGGCTCGAGTCGCAGCGCTTCGAGGCCCGTCAGGTAACCGAGCCGCGCGCCGCGCAGAGTCGCGGTGCGACGATCCAGGGTCAGCGGTACCGATACCGGACAGGCCGGATCATAGGCAGCAAGCGCCGGCAGCAGCGCGCGCAGGTCGCGCAGGCTGCGGGTCAATGGGCCGACATGATCGAAGCGCGAGTGCACGGGCACCACATCAGCGACGCTGAGCAAGCCGTAGGAGGGCTTGAGTCCCACGCAGCCACAGAACGAGGCCGGTATCCGCACCGATCCGATGGTGTCGGTGCCGAGCGCGAAGGCACAGAGTCCGGCGACCACGGCGGCGCCGGCGCCGCTGCTCGAGCCTCCGGCCGAATAACCGAACCGGCGTGGATGATGCGTGGTCCCGTACCACGGATTCGCTCCCTCGGCACCGAGGGCGCCTTCGTCCATGGCGTTCAGGCCGATGGGTATCGCGCCGGCGGTGCGCAGGTGGCGCACGATGAAGGCATCGTCGCGGGCAAGGTCGTCGCGTCGGAAGCGCAGTCCGGCAGTTTGCGGCCAGTGCCGAACCGCCATGTTGGCCTTCAGCGCCACCGGCAGGCCGTCGAGCGGACCGGCGGCCCGACCTGTCGCGCGGCGTGCGTCGGACTCGGCAGCCAGACGGAGGGATTCCTCAGGGTCGACGAACGTGAAGGCACCGAGCGTGCTCACGGCGATACCTTCGAGGCAATCGCGGACGAGCGCGACGGCGCTGGTGCGACCGGAGGCCAGATCGGCGAGCAGGGCGGTCGCGTCGCGCATCAGCATCAGACGATCTTCTGCGCGCGCTCGTCGACGAGCCGGATCGGCTTCTGGCGGCTGTCGATCTGGGTGAGCGGCGCGGTGGCTCCGGGTGGCACGAGCTCGACACGCATCTCGACACCGACACGGCGGGTCAGCAGCGTGGCGAAGGCATCCGCCAGAGCTGGGCCGCGTGCGAACGCGTCGCGCGTCTCGATGAGCACAGTCATCTCGTCGCGCCCGGCCCGGTCGCGCGTCGCGCGGCAGACGTACTCTCCCGCGAACTCGGGCCGCTCATTGAGGATCGCGGCGAGTGCGAGCGGATAGACGTTGATGCCGCGCAGCTTGACCATGTTGTCGCTGCGTCCCAGCACGCCGGCGATCCGCTGCAGGGTCCACCCCAGCGACGACTCGCCATGACGCCAGGCGGAAAGATCATGCGTGTTGAAGCGCATCAGCGGATAGACGTCGTCCCGGTACAGGGAGGTGACGACCATGTCGCCTGGAGTCTCGCCGTCGACACGCCGGCCGGTCGCTGAATCGACGATCTCGAGGAAGTGAGCATCCTCCATGACGTACATGCCGTCCTGATCGGGGCCTTCTGCCGCGATCGGCCCCGTGTCGGCAACGCCATACCAGTCGAAAATCTGCGCTCCGCCCCAGGCACGCGAAAGCGCCTCGCGGGACTCGCGGCCGACGTGGCCGGAAATCATCCTTACGGAAATGTCCCGACCGGGCTCGATTCCGAGCTGGCGCGCCGTCTCGGCGAGCTGCCGGATGTAGTCGACGAAGCCGACGACGACGGTCACTCGCATGTCGCGCATCAGTTCGACCTGGGCGACCGAGCGCGTCTCCTTGCCCGTGCCGGCGGACAGGAACAGGTTGTTCGTATAGTGCAGCACGGCCTCGCGTATGAAATGCCCGCCGTTGATCAGGCCGTGGCCGTAGACCGAGTGCAGCACGTCGCCCAGACGCACGCCCTGCATCCGGTAGATCCGCGCGACCAGCAGCGCCTGCACTTCCCGAGCCTTTGGACTGAATAGCACGACCTGCGGTCGGCCCGTCGTCCCGCTCGTCGTGTGGATCACCGTGACGGGGCGATCCTCCGGTGCCCACCGATCCCAGCCGTGGTAGTCGCCGTAGGGCGGGTGCTCAGCGATGCTACGCATGAGTTCTGACTTGCCGAAGATCGGCAGTCGCTCGATGTCGTCGAGGCTGCGCACGTGATGCGGCGCGACTCCGGCCCGCGACCATAGGCGCCGATAGAACGGGATCTCCCACGCGCGGCGGACGCAACGCAGGAACAGCGCATTCTGATGCTCGCGGATCTGCGACCGGCTTCGGATCGCGAACCCGCGGGTAAACGTTTCGCCGATAGGGTGCTCGGCGAGCATGCCAGCGTAGTCGAAAGACTCGAAGTAGTGAGGGAAGCTCATGCGTCTGCGCCCCGGGGGTCAATCGAAGATCAGCAAGTCGACCAGTTCGCGCACATCGGCGAGGTCGTCGATGGCGTCCACCGCGGCGATCAGCGCCTGCTGGCGTACGGCCGGCAGCGATCGCAGTCCCGAAGTGCTCGCACGCAGGAATTTCTCGAGGTGCCGGTCACGGTTCAGCGGCCGCTCTGGTGCGCCGAGCACCGCCGGCAGATCGATACCCAGCAGCTGCCCATCCGCCAGTCGCACTTCGACACGCTGAGGGGCGAGCGCGTTGACCGCAGGGTTGCCGTCCGGCACGACCCGAATACGGGCGGCGAGCGCATGGCGCCGCGGATCGGCGATCGCTTCGGGTTCGAAATCGCGGACGTCGACCGTGCCCGTCAGCAGCGCTGTAGCGACCACGTATGGCAGACACAGTCGCGCGTAGGACGGCGCCATGTCCTGGCGCGGGACGCGGTCGACGAGCTGAATCACGAGCGGCGGCGCGAGTACGCGGATTTCGGCGATCTCCTCGTCGTCGAAGCCGTGCTGTTCGCGCAGCGACAGTGCGCCGTCGATACCACCGTGCGTCGCGCGGCCGCTCGGAAAGGGCTTGTGCGACAGCTCCGCGATGCGGAATCGTCGACCCAGCTCGTGGAACGGCTCCGGCCGCCACTGCGGATCGATCAGCGCGTAGAAGCCGAAAGCCCCTTCGAGGAACTCGCGCGGACCCTGAATCCCGCGCACGGCAAGATCGATCGCTGCCAGCGCGCTGCGGGCGTTGAAACCGATCTGCATGGGCAGCACGGGCGAGCCCTCGACGTGCGCCTGCATCGTGCCGGACAGTTGACTGTAGGCGAGACCGAGTGCGCTGCGCGTCGTGTTGGCGTCGAGACCGAGGATCGCCGCGATGCCGGCCGTTGCGCCTAGCGCGCCGCACATCGCCGGTCGAAAGAAGCGCAGCTTGTTGTATGCCGCCATGCCGACCGTCGCGGCGACGTCTACGGCCACGGAGCAGCCGAGCACGAGCTGACGACCGGAGATGGAGCCATGCTGCTCGGCGAATCCGACGAGCGTGGCCAGCACGACGGCCATGGGATGCACGACCGCCGGTTCGTGCACGCAGTCCCACTCCTGATTGTGGATCTGGTAGCCATTGAGGAAAGCGGCGGTCGGCGCGGGCACGCGCTCGCCGGTCCCCCAGACCCGCGCCGCGTTTCCCTGGCCCCAGGCGTTGGCGACTGCCTTGAGGTCGCGTACGAAAGGTACCCGCGTGCCCGACAAGGCGACTCCGAGAGAATCGAGGATGAAGGTTCGTGCACACTCCCGGACCGCCGCAGGCAGGCTCTCGTAGCGCTGGCTCACGACATGCTCCACGAGCAGCTCCGTGATCTTCGGCGGGGGTGGGTTCAAGTGCGAAGCCTCATTGGTCTCGGCATGCTAGGTTGGCAATCGCCACGGGCGCGCCGGTCTGGTGTCGCGTCCGCCTGTTGGAAGTCCAAGGCGGAGCGCGAGCGCCGGTTTGGGCCGACGGCGATTGCTTGGGTACCATCGTCGCATGAACGCTGGGAACGTGAAATCGACGGCCAGCAGACTCGACTGCGCTCCGGCCTGGACCGAGGCTGGACGTCATGCCATGTCACCAGAGGCCGGCCACGATGACGCGGCCCGCTTCAACTTTCTCGCGAACGTCAACAAGTACATGGCCAGCTGTGTCGTCGCCGGCAATGCCGTGGCCTACGAAGCGCGGGCCAAGGAGGCCTATCGCCGCCTGCACGGGCACGAGCCGCGCGACCGGCGCGAGATCCGTGCGGCGATGTCCGGCGACGACTACTACCGTTTCTGGAGTTCCTTGCGCCGCACGTCGATGGAAATGCGGCAGCAGGCCGGTCGGGCGCTCGTGTTGCGCCAGGCGGAGTCCCTCGCGCAGCGTGCGCTCGAGCTCGGCTCGCGGCATCCCGGCGGGCTGCAGCTGCGGCCCGGCACACCGATACCACGATATCAGGCGGCGATCGACAACCACTGCATGCCGGGCAGCTATTTCGCCGAGCAATTCGCGGGCGATGTCTCGGCGGCCGCCAACTACGACGCTGGAATGTTCGCGACCACGACCGGGCTGTTCGGTCGCTATCTCGACGGGGCGGGCCGCGGCGTCGCCGACTGGTTGCAGCGCACGCGCCCGGGGTGGGAGCCGCGCCGCATTCTCGATCTGGGCTGCGGGCTCGGCCACAACACCGTGCCTGTCGCGGGGGCTTTCCCGCGGGCCGAGGTCGTCGGCATCGACCTTAGCGCACCCATGCTGCGTTACGGTCATGCGCGTGCAGTCGGCATGGGAGTCTTCAACATCGTCTTCCGGCAGGGCAACGTAGAGCAGATCGACGAGCCGGCCGCGAGCTTCGACTTCATCTACAGCACCATGTTCTTCCACGAGACCTCGCACCGGGCGCTACGCAACATCCTGCGCGAAGTCGACCGGCTGCTCGCCCCCGGTGGTGTCCAGATCCATCTCGAGCAGCCGCCTTACCGCGGCATGAGTGAGTTCGAGAAGTTCCTGCGCGACTGGGACTGCTACTACAACAATGAGCCGTTCTGGACGACGATGCACGACACCCACATGCCGGATCTGCTGCGCGAGCTGGGTTTTGCGCGCGACCGGATCTTCGAAACCGAGATTCACGCGATCGTCGACGCCGAGATGCCCAAAGTCGCGACCGAAACCGAGGACTACGGGCGCGGCGGCATGTGGTACGCGGTCGGTTCGGAGCGCCCGGCGGCCACCTCATGAAGCCCGAGGACGTGCTGCGGCTCGCGAATGCCGCGCCGAGTGGCAAGCGGCCCCATTTCTTTGACGATCCGGACATCGACCGTCTGCTCGCGATCGTCTGGGCCATGGCCGGTGAGCTGGCCGTGACCCGGGAGCGCCTCGACACCGTCGAACGCCTGCTCGAGCGCAGGCGGTTGCTGCCGCGCGCCGAGATCGAGTCGTATCGGCCCGATCGCGAGGCGGCACTCGAACGCGGTCAGGCGCAGCTCGAATTCATCGCTCGAATCCTACGCGTGCTGCAGCAGGAGGTCGAGGCGATGCAGAAGGGGCTGGCGGAACGCAGCGCCGAGGATCTCGCCCGCGAGCTGGCATCCTCGTGAGCGTCGTTGCCAGCGCGCTCGAGTCCGCGACCGGACTCGTCGATGCCGGATTCGCGGCGCTCTACCGGCGCTGCACGCGCAACGGGCGGCTGGACGCGGCGCGACTCGACGCCGAGCAGCTCGCGGGTTACGAGCTCGCATTCTGCGCCGCGGAGATTGCCGCGGCGCGCGCCGCTCAAACGCATGCCGAGCGGTTTGCGGACGCCGATCCGCTGATCCGACCGCTCGCCGACGCCTTTGCCGTGGAGGTGGCAGGGCAGTGCGTCTCCCGGCTGCTGGCCCGTCCCGATGACTACGAGCTTGCGCCGGGTCGGATCGCGGCTGCGCACCCGGCGAATCGCTCCGAGCTGCGGCCGATCGTCTCGGGGTCGAGCCTCGCTGCGCTCGGGGCCCGACTGGTCGAGCGTGAAGGGCGGCTGCCGCCCACGGGTCTCGGTACGGAGCGCGAGCTGATGCGGGAGTCGTTCACCGCATTCTCGCGCGATGTCGTGCTGCCGAGGGCGCAGCGGATCCATCGCGAGGACAGCGACATTCCCGAGGAGATCATTGCCGGCGCCGCCGCGCTCGGGCTGTTCGGCGTCTCGATCCCGCAGCGGTTTGGCGGCATGCAGCCCGATGATCGTCCGGACACCACCGCGATGCTCGTCGTTACCGAAGCGCTGTCCGCCGCTTCGCTGGGAGCTGCCGGCAGCCTCGTGACGCGCCCTGAGATCATGGCGCGTGCCGTGCTGCACGGCGGCACCGTCGCGCAGCAGCAGCGCTGGTTGCCGGCGCTGGCCACGGGCGAGAAACTCGTCGCGATCGCCATCACCGAGCCCGATTACGGCTCCGACGTCGCCAATCTGAAGCTGCGCGCATCGCGTGTGGCCGCGGGCTGGTCGCTGACGGGCGCGAAGACCTGGTGCACCTGCGCGGGCCGGGCGGAACTGATCCTGGTCGTTGCGCGCACGGCTGCCGGTCCCGCCCTTGGGCACCGCGGACTGTCGCAGTTCGTGGTCGAGAAGCCGCGCTTCTCGGGTCATGGCTTCGAGTATTGCTCGCCGCTGGGCGGCAGGGTTACGGGGCGCGCGATTCCGACCATTGGCTATCGTGGCATGCACTCGTTCGAACTGTTCTTCGAGGACTTCGTCGTGCCGGCCGATGCACTGGTCGGTGAATCCGCAGGCGAGGGACGTGGCTTCTACCTGACGATGGTCGGACTGTCCGGCGGACGCGTACAGACCGCGGCGCGGGCCAATGGTCTCATGCAGGCCGCGTTCGACGCGGGCATCCGCTACGCGACGAACAGGCGGGTGTTCGGTCGCCCGATCGCCGAGTACTCGCTGACCCAGGCGCGGCTCGCCCGAGTCGCGGCCTGGCTCGGTGCCTCTAGGCAGTTCTCGTACCTGGTGGCCGCCGAGCTCGACGCCGGTCGCGGCGACATGGAGGCCAGCATGGTCAAGCTGTTCGCCTGCCGCGCAGCCGAGTGGGTCACGCGGGACATGATGCAGATCCACGGCGGCATGGGCTACGCCGAGGAGACAGACGCCAGTCGCTACTTCGTCGATGCACGCGTACTGTCGATCTTCGAGGGCGCCGAGGAGACACTCGCGCTCAAGGTCATCGCGCGTGAGCTGATCGCACGTGCCGGCGGTGCCGGTCGTGCGGCCTGAGTCGTCCTAGACGCTCCAGACCCACAGCTTCCAGTCGAGCACCCGGTTCTCCTGTTCGGGCTGGCCGCGCGCCGCCCATGTCTCGACCCACAGATTGATGAGCGAACCCTGCGGGAGCGGCTCGATCCGTAACACAGTGCACTCCGTGCGCAGAAGATCCCCCTCGACTACGGGCGCGAGGTGGTCGCAGCTGTCCCAGGCCACGAGTGCGAGCAGGTTCGGCAGGGCGCGCGTCAGTTGCGCGAAGGCCATCGATATGACGTGGCCGCCGTAGACGAGACGCTGACCCAGGTACGAGCAATACGCATCGGTGTGCGCCATCGCCAGGTTCAGCGAGGCACGGACCAGTTCCGGCGCACTGGTCACCGTGTCCCGCGCCTCGATCGCAAAGCGCTGGCCCGGCCTGAGGTCTGCGGCCCGGGCACCGCGCCAGCCGGAGGTCGGAACGAGATTCCAATCGTCGGGCACGACCCGATGCAACGCTGACGCGTCGCTCGGTCTGCCGAGGTTGTCGAGGTCCATTGCATGGCCGGTATCGGCCTGCGGATCGCGGCAGGGGATCATCGGACAGCGCCAGAAATGCAGCACTGTGGCGCCATCCTGGTCGCACGTGATTATCTCGAGCGCGACCATGCCGGTAGCTGGCCTTCCCGGCTGCGACCGGTTCTGGCGTAAGGCGACCACGCGCGTTCGCGTGCTCAAGGTATCGCCGATACGTGGCTGACGAAGCAGCACGAGTCCGCGGTAGAACAGATTCGCTTTGACCCGCTGCGATGCCCAGGTGGATTGGCCGATCGCAAGGTGGATCGCGAGCAGCGGATGGGCGAGGGGCCGTCCGCCGGACGCGACGCGCCGACTGGTCGCATGATCGAGTGGCAACCGCAGGCGATCGCCGAAGAGGGCCTGATGCAGGGCCGCGAGGCCATCGGTGAGCGTCACGGCGGGCGCGTCGTACTCCTGGCCGACACGGAGGTCCTCGAAGCAGGGACCAGAGACCAGCGTTCGCTCACTCATGGCGCCGGGCCCGCGACAATCCGCGCATCGTGCAGCCGTCCGATGGTCGCCGAGTCGAGGCCCAGCACCTCGGCGAGGATCTCATCCGTCTGTGCTCCCAGTACCGGTGCCGGTCGCGGCTCGGCAGGCGGCGACGAGGAAAAACACAGCGGCGAGCCGGGTATCAGGTAGCGACCAATCCCCGGCTGTTCCTGACAGGTGAACAGCGGATTGTCGCGAACGGCATCGGCGTCGTTCTCGACGAGTTCGCGGATGCTCTGGTAAGGGCCGGCGCAAACGTCCCCCTCCGCGAAAACGCGCAAGACTTCTGCCGCATCGCGGGCGGCCACCCACGGAGCGAGGACTGCGGCGAGTTCGGCGCGCGCGCGGAAGCGGTTGCCTTCCTCGGAAAGGTCGAGGCCGAGCCGGCGGCCGATCGCGTCGAACTCGGCCGCGAGACCCGTGGCCCGGCCAAGGTTTTGCCACTGCCGGCGCGTCAGCGCAACGATCATGATGCGCCGGCCATCGCGCGTGGCGAAATCGCGCCCGAACGCGCCGAACAGGTCGTTGCCGTAACGTGGCCGGTCCGCATCGTTGATCTGAACCTCGGCGATGAAACCCATGTGGCCGAGCGTCGCGATCGCGACATCGAGCAGGGCCAGTCTGACATACTGGCCTTCGCCGGTCAGCCGGCGGTGTCGTTCGGCAGCGAGCAGACCGACGGCGGCCATCTGGCCACAGATGTGATCCCAGGCCGGCAGGACGTGGTTCACCGGTCGCGAGTCGTCGGCCGGACCCGTGATGAAGGGCATTCCAACACGAGGATTGACGGTGTAGTCAACCTCCGAGCCGCCATGCCGATCGCCGAGCACGTTGACGTGAATCAGGTCAGCGCGACGCGTGCGCAGCGACTCGTACGAGACCCAGCCACGTGGCGGGAAGTTGCTCAGGAACAGCCCTGCGTTCTCGCCGGGCGCCGTGATCAGCGCCATCGCAAGTTCCTGGCCTTCCGCTCGCGCGATATCGATTGCGATCGACTTCTTCCCCTTGTTCATGCCGGCCCAGAACAGGCTGCGACCATCGGCGGTCACGGGCCAGCGCTTCGCATCGAGGCCACCCGTGATCGGGTCGAAGCGAATCACCTCGGCGCCGAGTTGGGCGAGCGTCATGCCGCCGAGCGGTGCGGCGACGAAGGCAGAGCCCTCGACGACGCGTAGTCCAGCGAGGATCGGTGCAGTCATGCGGTAAGACTCCGGTACAGCATGCGTGAGGCCACGAGCAGCAGGAAGGCGCCGAATGCCAGCGACAGCCACCGCGGTGTCAAGGCGTGCGCGACACGTGCGCCGAGCGGCGCCGCGAGCAGTGAGCCCGGCGCAATCAGCGCGACGCCGACCAGGCTCACGAGTCCGAGCGCGAGACCCGGCACGGGCGGCTTCGGGCGCGCGAGCAGGTAGCCGATCGTCCCGGGCATGCTGACCAGTGCGCCGAAGAACGCCGCGGTCCCCACCGCGCGGTGGATCGGTGCACCGAGCAGTGTCAGGGTCGGCACAGCGATCGTGCCGCTGCCGATGCCCATCATGGCCGATATCGCGCCGATTACGCCCGCGAGCAAGGCACCACCGGGCCCGCTCGGCACCGCGGCGCGCCAGCGCACATGATCGAGCGGCAGGGTCATCTTCACCGCGACGGCGAGCGCGACGAGTCCGAAGACCGTCGTCAGTACGTAGACTGGCGCGCGCGTAGCGATCAGGCTGCCGAGCAGCGCCCCGCCGAGCATCGCGGGGCCCCAGGCGCGGGCGATGTCGCGGTCGATTGCGCCGCGCCGCCGATGTGCCCGTGCCGACGAGATAGACGTCGGGATGATCGTTGCCAGTGAGGTCGCGACGGCGACGTGCATGCGCTGCTCGATCGGTACGCCGGCAAACTGGAGGGCGAACTCGAGCACGGGCACGATCACGATCCCGCCGCCGACACCGAGCAGGCCGCCGAGGAAGCCAGCGACCACGCCGGTGGCGAGCATGGCGGCAATCTGCGGCAGTGTGGCGCTGAGCTCCATGACAGGCGGGCGAGTCTACTCAATCTGTTCCGCGCGCCCGAACAGGATTACAGTCGGTCCATGCAACGGCGCGAATTCCTGCTCGCGGGCGCGACTGTGGGATCGGGGGCGTGGCTTGTTCTCGCCACGCCGCCGTGCACGGCCGCCGGCGCAAGTCCGGCCACCGGCGGCTGGCGTGTCAACGCCTGGTTGTCGCTCGACGACAGGGGCCGGGCGATCGTTCTCGTGCACAAGTCGGAGATGGGGCAGGGCGTGCTGACGGCGCTGCCGATGCTGATCGCCGAGGAGCTCGAGCTGCCGATGACGCGCGTGACCGTCGGCCTCGCTCCCGCGGCCCTCGAGTTCCGCGACGCGCGCGGCAATCAGACCACCGGCTACTCGAGCAGTGTCAGCGGAGGCTGGATGTCATTCCGGCGCATGGGCGCCGCGGCCCGCACGATGCTCGAGCGAGCCGCGGCGGCCCGCTGGCAAGTCGATCCTGCCAGCGTGAGTGCGCATCAGGGTGCGGTATGGCACGAGGCCACGAGGCGCCGCCTCGACTATGCCGACCTCGTCGGCGCTGCACGGCGCGAGCCGGTACCGGAACCGGAGACCGTCCGTCTCAAGCAGCCTGCGCAGTTCCGGCTGATCGGTCGCGCGATACCTCGCCTCGACACGCCGGCCAGGGTCGATGGCAGCGAGCGTTTCGGCTACGACGTCGGCCTGCCGGGCCTGCGCGTCGCGATGCTGGCCAGGGGGCCGGCGCGCAGTGGCGTGCCGCTACGCCTCGAGACCGACGCCGCGCTCGCGATTCGTGGCGTCGAGCGGGTACTGGTGCTCGACGGCGCCGTGGCCGTCGTGGCCCGCGACAGTTACGTGGCGCGGCGCGGGCGTGACGCGCTGCGGATCGAGTGGCAGGAGCGCGACCGCGCGCAGCTCGATACGGCATCGATGCGTGCGCGCCTGCACGCGGCGCTCGACGTTCCGGGGCGGGAGGCGCGGCGTACGGGCGTTGCGCCGTCACCGGGAACGATGGCGCGGCGCGGCGTACGACGCCTGCAGGCCGACTATCACACGCCTTTCCTCGCGCACTCGGCCATGGAGCCGCTCGCCTGCACCGCCTGGGTGCGCCGCGATCGCTGTGACCTCTGGCTCGGTACGCAGGCGCCGAGCCGTGCCCAGGACCAGGCGGCGAGGCTCACGGGCCTGCCGCTCGAGCGTGTCTTCGTGCACACGCTGCCGATCGGCGGCGCGTTCGGACGGCGCGGCGAATGGGACTATGTCGTCGAGGCGATCGAGATCGCGAGGCAGTGCGATTTTCCCGTCAAGCTGCTGTGGAGCCGAGAGGACGATATGCGTTTCGATTTCTATCGGCCGATGACGGCAGAACGGCTGACGGCGGTGCTCGCGGCTGACGGAACGCCGCTGGAACTCACCCACCGGATCGCTGCGCCGTCCATCGCCCGCCGCCGCAGCCCGGAGACGCTCGTCGATGCCGTCGATGTGCTGATGACGCAGGGCAGCAGCGACATGCGCTATGCGTTTCCGAGTCTACGGGTCGACTATCACGAAGTCGATCTCGGCGTGCCCGTCGGATTCTGGCGGTCGGTTGGTCACTCGCACACAGGGTTCACGCTCGAGTGCTTCATCGACGAAATGGCCCACGCCGCGGGCCGTGACCCGCTGGCCTTCCGGCTGTCGCTGCTCGACGCCGAGCCGCGCCTGCGCGCGGTCTTGGAGCGCGCCGCACGAGGCGCCGCCTGGGGCCGGGCCATGCCGCCGGGAAGCGGTCTCGGCATTGCCTGCATGGAAAGCTATGGCAGCTATGTCGCAGAGGTCGCGGAGGTCGCCGTCGAGCAAGGCAGGCCGCGCGTTCGGACTGTCTGGTGCGCCGTCGACTGCGGAATCGCAGTGAATCCCTCGATCGTCGAGCAGCAGATGCACAGCGGCATCGTCTACGGGTTGACGGCCGCGCTGTACGGCGAGATCACCGTGCGCGCCGGCCGCATCGAGCAGTCGAACTACCACGACTATCCGGCGCTGCGCATCGATGAGATACCCAGGATAGAGGTCGAGATCGTGCCGAGCGCGGAGCCGCCGAGCGGCTGCGGCGAGCCGGCGACGCCGATCATCGCGCCGGCCGTTGCCAGCGCGTTGTTTGTCGCGACGGGTCGACGCTTGCGCAGCCTGCCGCTGCGGCTTTAGGCCTGGCGGCGGTGCGCGCGTAGCGCTTCACTGCGGCTGCGGCAGCAGGTCGAGCGCGACACGGAAACCAACGTCGAGCAGCTCCGCCGGCCCTCCGTTGCCGCTGACGTGGTCGCGTGCCGCACTCCGGGCTGCGAACGGCCGCGAGAGGAACGATCCGCCGCGGACGACCTGCAGCCGGCAGTCGGGCCAGGTCCAGGCGCGCTCATCGGGCGGCCGTCCCCTGTAAGAAGCGGTGTAGCAGTCGGCGACGAGCTCGCGGGCGTTGCCGATCGCGTCGTACAGTCCCCAGGGATTCGGCGCGAAGGAGCCGACCGGCGCGAGCGAATCATAGTGGTCGGTGCAGCGCGCATGCGGGATGGGCAAGGAACGATCCCGGGCGGCGACGTCGTAGACATTGGCAAAGTCGCATGCGCGCGAGATCGACACCCCCTCGTGCGAGTCGCGCGCACTCCAGAAGCGCGCGCCGCCAGTGCTGGCGCGGGTCGCGTATTCCCATTCCGACTCGCTCGGCAGCCGGAATGCAAGGCCGGTGCGGGTTCGCAGCCACTCGAGATAGGCCTCGGCGTCGCGGCGCGTAACGCAGACCACCGGAGCGGCCGGTGGGCGCGAGGCTTCGAGGCTGCAGGCATGCGTGGGCCGGTAGCCCGAGTCGGCGACGAAGCCGGAGAACTGCGCCTGGGTGATCTCGAAGCGGCCAATCGCAAAACGATGGCGGAGGGTCACTCGCAGTGGCGGAGTCTCGCCCGTCGCTAGGCTATGCTCGTACCCGTCGGCCGGGGTGCCGAGCTCGAACGAGCCCGGTCCGATCTCGACGAGCTCCGGACAGTCGGCGCACGATCGCGGCAGCGCGCTGGCGGGCGTGGCCGCGATCCGGCGCGAGGTCACAGGCGAGTTCGCCGCGCGCGCGGGCACGACTTCGCGCACGACGCGCAGCCCCGCGAAGTCGGCGCGATCGTCGGCCTGGCCATCGCCATGAAAGCCGCTGCGGGTGCGTTCCGGGCCCGTGATCCAGCCGCCGCCGCGCTGCACGCGCCGCGCGCAGCCACCTTCCCAGACCCACGCGCGCTGGTCGAGTGGTCTGCCGACGTAGCTCGTGCTTGCGCAGTCTTCAGCCCACTCCCAGACGTTCCCCAGCATGTCGTGCAGTCCGAAGGCGTTCGGAGCGAGGCGGCCGACCGGCGCGACGTCGGCGAAACCGTCATCGCAGCCGATGACAGTCCACGCGAGAGGATAGCGACGCGCCGTGGCGCGATCGTGTGCGTTGGCGTAACGGCAGCCGCGGGCAGCGTCATTACCCCAGGGACGCAGCGTGACACTACCCGCCTTGGCCGCGTATTCCCATTCGACTTCGCTGGGCAGGCGATAGCGCTGTCCGGTCGCGGCGCTGAGCCATTCGACATAGGCATGTGCATCGTGCCAGTCGATGCAGCTGGCCGGGTGATCGTCGCGCTTGTCGGCGGGAACGTTCGGTGCGTGCCAAGGGATTTCGAGGTCGGCGAAGCCCTGCCGTGCTTCCACCCAGGTGCGGCAGCGGACGGGCCGATCGTGTCGGCCAGTCGCGCGTGCGAAGGCTGCGTACTCGGCGCGTGTGACTTCGAAGCGGCCGATCGCGAACGGCCTGTCGATCCGGACTTCGACGGGCTCGAGTTCAGCCGGCACCTCGGTCGGCACCTGGATCGCGCGGTCAGTGCCGAGACGCAATCGGCCGGCGGGCAGCACGACGACTTCCGGGCAGTGCGGACAGTCCCTGATGACCGTCCCAGCGGCGGGTGCATCGGCAGGCGAGCCGGACGCATTGCCGGAGGCCGCCCAGGTCACGATCAGCAACGTGGCTCGCGCCCCGCGAAGCAGTTTGGCGAGATGCATGGCCGTGACGCTGCGTGCACGCGCCGCTGCGGTCAAGCGGTTTACCTCGCTTGACCATTCGCGGGGGATGCCTTGTACTGCGCGGGGGCAACGGTTGTGGCGGAATTGCTGCACGCGGCGTTGGACCGGAAATTCGTCAGAACAAGGACTTAAAAGACAGAAATGGCGAGCCCTGAAGATCTGGCTGCCTGGCGCAAGGCGGCCGCGAAGTCTGCGCCTGGAGGGGACCTCGAGGCGCTGAACTGGCGCACACCGGAGGGCATCGTCGTCAAGCCGCTGTACACGGCTGCGGACCTGGCTGGGCTCCCGCATACCGATACTCTGCCCGGGTTCGCTCCGTTCGTGCGTGGCCCGCAGCCGACGATGTACACCGTCCGGCCGTGGACGATCCGCCAGTACGCGGGGTTCTCGACCGCAGAGGCCTCGAACGAGTTCTATCGCAAGGCACTCGCCGCCGGCGGCCAAGGCATCAGTGTCGCGTTCGATCTACCGACGCACCGCGGCTACGACAGCGACCACCCGCGCGTCGCGGGCGACGTCGGCAAGACCGGGGTGGCCATCGACACGGTCGAGGACATGAAGATCCTCTTCAGCGGCATCCCGCTCGACAAGGTCTCGGTCTCGATGACCATGAATGGCGCGGTCTTGCCAATCCTCGCGGGCTACATTGTCGCAGCCGAGGAGCAGGGGGTCGCGCAGGACAAGCTGTCCGGGACCATCCAGAACGACATTCTCAAGGAGTTCATGGTCCGCAACACCTACATCTATCCACCGGCGCCGTCGATGCGGATCGTCGGCGACGTGATCGAGTACACGGCGAGGAACATGCCGAAGTTCAACGCCATCTCGATCTCCGGCTACCACATGCAGGAAGCCGGGGCGAACCAGGCGCTCGAGCTTGCTTTCACGCTCGCTGACGGCAAGGAGTACGTCAGAACCGCGCTTGCCAAAGGTCTCGATGTCGACGAGTTCGCGGGTCGCCTGAGCTTCTTCTGGGCGATCGGCATGAACTTTTACCTCGAAATCGCCAAGATGCGCGCCGCGCGGCTGCTCTGGTGCCGCATCATGCAGGGCTTCGGTGCGAAGAACCCCAAGAGCCTGATGCTGCGCACCCATTGCCAGACGTCGGGCTGGAGCCTGACTGCGCAGGATCCGTACAACAACATCATCCGCACCACCATCGAGGCGATGGCTGCCGTATTCGGCGGCACGCAGAGCCTGCACACGAACGCACTCGACGAGGCGATTGCGCTGCCGACGGAGTTCAGCGCCCGGATCGCGCGCAACACGCAGCTGATCATCCAGGAAGAGACGCATATCACCAGCGTGATCGACCCTTGGGCCGGCAGCTATATGATGGAGTCGTTGACGAAGCAGATGGCGGATGCGGCCTGGAAGATCATCGAAGAAGTCGACGCGCAGGGCGGCATGACCGCGGCCGTGCAGAGCGGGTGGGCCAAGCTCAAGATAGAGGCGAGCGCTGCCGAGAAGCAGGCCCGTATCGACTCGGGGCGCGATGTCATCATCGGCGTCAACAAGTTCCGGCCTCCTGACGAGCCGCCGGTCGAGATCCTCGAGGTCGACAACGAAGCCGTGCGTCGCCAGCAGATCGAGCGTCTGCAGCGCGTGCGCGCGGCACGCGACGAGCGAGCGGTCCGCGACGCGCTGGCGGCGCTGACGGCCTGCGCGCAAAGCGGGCAGGGCAATCTGCTCGAGAAGACCATCGCGGCGGTGCGCGCGCGCGCCTCCGTTGGCGAGTGCAGCGACGCGCTCGAGAAGGTGTGGGGACGCCACCGTGCGGAGACTCAGAAAGTGACAGGCGTCTATTCGGCCGCTTACCAGAGCGGCCCGAACTGGGACAGACTCAGAGCCGAGATCGTCGAGTTCGCGCAGCGTCATGGACGCCGGCCACGCGTTTTGATTGCCAAGCTCGGACAGGACGGTCACGATCGTGGTGCCAAGGTCGTGGCGACTGCCTTCGCCGATCTCGGCTTCGACGTGGACATCGGGCCGCTATTTCAGACCGCCGAAGAGTGCGCACGGCAGGCCATCGAGAACGACGTGCATGCC
>CAZAWM010000052.1:0-16207 GCA_964488605.1 uncultured Steroidobacteraceae bacterium
ACAAGATCGAGCCAATCCCCGCGCCGCGCGGCACGATCTACGATCGCAACGGCGCGATCCTCGCCGAGAACCGCCCCGCCTATCAGCTCGAGCTCGTGCGCGAGCAGGTGCCGGACCTCGAAGCCACGCTTGCGCGGCTCGTCGAGATCGGCCTGCTGGCCGCCGAGGACCTCGACGACACACGGCGCCTGGTCCAATCGCGCCGCCCGTTCGAGCCGGTGCCGATCCGGCTGCGACTCAGCGACGAGGACATCGCCCGCTTCGCCGTGCGCCGCTTCGAGTTCCAGGGCGTCGACATCGCGACGCGACTGGCCCGCTACTACCCGGAGCGCGAGATCGCCGTGCACGCGCTCGGGCACGTCGGCGCGCTGAGCGAGCGCGATCTCGAGCGCATCGACCGGGCCGCCTACGCCGGGACCTCGACGATCGGCAAGCTGGGGATCGAGGCCGCTTACGAGGACGCACTGCATGGCCGCAATGGCAGCCGCGAGATCCTCGTCAATGCCCGGGGCCGGTCCGTGGAGCGCGTCGGACCGCTCGCCCCGCGCCTCAACAGCGTCGCGCCGGTGCCGGGCCGCGAACTGCTGCTCAGTATCGACCTGCCCGTACAGCGTCTCGCCGAAAAGGCGGTCTGGGACCGGCGTGCCGCGATCGTCGCAATCGATCCGAACAACGGCGACATCATCGCGCTCGTGAGCCGGCCCGGATTCGATCCCAACGGCTTTGCGCGTGGCCTCACCCGCAGCGAGTTCGCGGCGCTGAACACCGACATCGACAGGCCGCTTTTCAATCGTGCGCTGCGCGGTGTCTACCCACCCGGCTCGACGATCAAACCGCTGGTCGCGCTCGCCGGACTGACCTACGGTGTCAGGACCCCGCTCGAAGCCGTCGCGTGCGGCGGCTACTTCATGCTGCCCGGCAGCAGTCACCGGTTTCGCGACTGGAAGCCGCGCGGGCATGGGCGGGTAGCCATGGTGCAGGCGATCGCGCAGTCCTGTGACGTGTACTTCTACGGTCTTGCGGCAAAGATTGGCCCGAATCGGCTGGCCGAGTTCCTCGGCCACTTCGGTCTCGGCTCAGCGACGGGCATCGACATCGGCGGCGAGAGCGGCGGCCTATTGCCCTCGCCGGAATGGAAACGCAAGGCCTTTTCGCGTCCACAGGATCAGGTCTGGTTTCCCGGCGAGACGGTAATCGTCGGCATCGGCCAGGGCTTCATGCTCGCTACGCCGCTACAGCTTGCGCACATGACCGCGATCATCGGTGCCCGCGGCAAGAACTTCCAGCCGCGACTCGTGACGGCGATCCGCGATCCGGTAACCGGAGCGGTCGAGAAGATGGCGCCGAAGCCGCTTGCGCCGGTCGCCGTAGCCTCGCCGGAGAACTGGCAGGTAGCCATCGACGGCATGCTGGCGGTCATGCAGGGTGGGACGGCCTCGCGGAGCGCGCAAGGGGCGCCCTACCGGATCGCGGGCAAGACCGGCACGGCTCAGGTATTCACGGTCGCTCAAAACGAGAAGTACGATGAGAAGAACATCGACGAGCGGTTGCGCGATCATGCCTGGTTCGTCGCCTTTGCGCCCGCCGAAGATCCGAAGATTGCGATTGCCGTGCTGGTCGAGAACGGTCGCAGCGGCAGCGGCACCGCCGCACCGATCGCGCGCCGCGTGATGGATGCGTATCTGCTGCGCAAGTTCGACGAGCCGGCACCGACGACGACGCCAGCGGCAATGGGGAGCGAGTGATGATTCGCGACAGCATCGCTGGGGGGACGAGCCGGACGCTCAGCGCGGGCGCCCGTCTACTCTCGGGACTCAAGCTCGATGGACCGCTGCTGCTCGGTCTGGCACTGATCGCACTCTACGGTCAGGTGGTCCTGTACAGCGCCTCGGGACAGGACTGGGGCGCGGTGGCGCGCGGCACGGCACGCCTCGCGATCGGTGCAGTGGCAATGCTCGCGCTCGCGCAACTGCGACCCAGCTTCCTGCGCCGACTCGGCCCATGGCTGTTCGCTGCCGGCATCGTGTTGCTGCTCGTCGTCGACCTGATCGGCTATGTCAGCAAGGGCGCGCAGCGCTGGCTCGACCTCGGCTTGTTTCGTTTCCAGCCCTCGGAGCTCATGAAGGTCGCCGTGCCCATGACCTGCGCGTGGTGGCTTCATGACCGCCCCCTGCCCCCGGACCTGCGCACGCTTCTGGTCGCCGCCCTGATCGTACTCGTTCCTGCCGGACTGACCATCGTCCAGCCCGATCTCGGTACCGGCCTGCTGATCATCGCCGCAGGCGGACTCGTCGTGCTGCTCGCGGGCCTGCCTGCGCGCATCATCGCGCTGCTCGGCGTGGGCGCAGTCGCCGCGGCCGCTGTCGGCTGGAACTTCCTGCACGACTACCAGCGCAAACGCGTGCTGATGCTGCTCGATCCGCAAAGCGATCCGCTCGGCGCCGGCTACCACATCATCCAGTCAACGATCGCGATCGGCTCCGGTGGCGTGTTCGGCAAGGGCTGGCTGAAAGGCAGCCAGGGCCAGCTGGAGTTCCTGCCCGAGCGCTCCACCGACTTCATTTATGCGGTGATCGCCGAGGAGTTCGGACTGGTCGGCGCGCTGATCCTGCTGCTGCTGTACCTGTTCGTCGTCGGCCGCGCGCTGTACCTCGCGGTGCAGATGGGCGACACTTTCTCGCGGCTGCTGAGCGGCAGTCTCGCGCTGACCTTCTTCGTCTATGTGTTCATCAATACGGGTATGGTCAGTGGCCTGCTGCCGGTCGTCGGCGTGCCGCTGCCGCTCGTGAGCTACGGCGGCACTTCGATGGTGACCCTGCTTGCGGGCTTCGGTATCCTGATGTCGCTGTACTCGCACCGGAAGCTCGTGAGCACGTAGGGACGCCTGCCCATGGTTCTGCCGCCCCGTTTGCGCTTCGTGGCATTCTGTTTCGCCACCGCGGTGCTGCTGCCCGCGACGGCCGCCGCGAACGCAGGGATCGACGCGCAATCCGAATCCGTATCCGCTTTCGATGTCGGGCGCGCGGACATCCAGCAGTTCATCGCCGAGGTCGTCGAGCGGCACGGTTTCACACCCGAGCAGGTCAGGTCCTGGCTCGGGCTCGGCGTGCGCCAGCCCCGTATCCTCGACGCGATCAGCAGGCCGGCGGAGCGTGTCACCCCATGGTGGCAGTACCGCGCCGACTTCCTGACCGAGCGGCGCATCGACGAGGGTGTGCAGTTCTGGGAGCAGCACCGCGAGAAACTCGACCGCACCGAGGCCGACACCGGCGTGTCGGCCTCGCATATCGTCGCGATCGTCGGCGTAGAGACTTTTTACGGGCGCATCACGGGACGCTGGCGCGTGCTCGATGCGCTCATGACGCTGGCCTTCGACTATCCGCCGCGCGGTCGTTTCTTTCGCTCGGAGCTCGAACAGTTCCTTTTGCTCGTGCGCGAGGAGGGCCTCGATCCTGCGGCGGTGCTCGGCTCGTACGCCGGCGCCATGGGCGCGCCGCAGTTCATGCCCTCTAGCTACCGCCGCTTCGCGGTCGACGGCAGCGCGGATCGACGACGGAATCTGTTCACGGACTGGGACGATGTCATCGCCAGCGTCGCCAACTACCTCAAGGTCCACGGCTGGCAGCCTGGCGAGCCGGTACTCGTCGATGCCGCCATGGACGATTCCGGGCTCATGGCTGCGCTCGATCCGCGCAATCTCGATCTGCTCGACACCGTCGGTACGCTGCGCGCGCGCGGCATTCGCTTCGAGGCGCCGGTTCCCGCCTCGACGCCGGCGATCCTGCTGCCTGCGGAGCTCGAGGACCGGCCCAACGTACGCGTTGGCTTCCGTAACTTCCACGTGATCACGCGCTACAACCGCAGCATCCGCTATGCGATGGCGGTGCACGACCTGGCCGAGAAGCTCAGCGAACGCGTGTTCGCGGCCGAGCCCGCCGGCGCAGAGGCCGGCGGTCGCAACGCGCAGGGTTCGTGACCGGCCGGATCGCGAGCCTCGTCGCGGTCGGTATTGCCGCGCTGCTGTCCGCATGCAGCCTGCGGCCGCCGGCGCCCGCCGCGACGGTACCGGCGACCCCGGTACCCGATGCCGTGCCGCCACCGCCGCCCGACCTCGCCGCGATACCCGACGCGGTGCCGCGCGTCGAGCCGCGCAGCCGGTATGGCAATCCACCGTCCTACGAGGTGTTCGGCCGTCGCTACGTCCTGCTGCCGACCGCGGAGGGCTACGTCGAACGTGGCATGGCCTCCTGGTATGGTCCGGGCTTTCACGGCGAACGTACCTCGAGCGGCGAGCCCTACGACATGTACGCGATGACGGCGGCGCACAAGACACTGCCGATCCCGGCCTACGCCGAGGTCACCAATGTGCGCAACGGGCGGCGCGTCGTGGTCCGCATCAACGACCGGGGACCGTTCGTCGGCGACCGGCTCATCGACCTGTCGTATACCGCGGCCTGGAAACTCGACATGCTGCGCGAGGGCACGGCACCTGTCGAAGTGCGCGTCGTCGCACCAGGCCCGTCTCCCGCGACCACGACGATCGCCACCGCTGTTCCGCCATCGAGCCCGTCCGCGTCGGCGCAGGCTGTTGCGATAGCCAGCCAGTGGCTGCAGGTCGGATCCTTCGCGCAGCGCGAGAATGCCGAACGCATGCTGGGGCGCCTGGCGGCTGCCGGCATTTCCGCGGCGCGCATCGACAGCCGCGAGGACGGGTTGCGTGTCCTGCATCGCGTGCGCATCGGCCCGATGAGTGGAGCCGTGGAACTCGACGACTACGTCGAACGGCTGCGCCTGCTCGGCATCCCGGACGCCCGGCTCGCACACGACTGACGCTACAATGCCACGCTCGCTCTTCCCGCGATGGAGTGCCGGATGACCCTGCCGTTCCGCGCAGTTCAAGGCTGCGCCGTCGTCGTCCTCTCGCTGCTGTGCGCCCTGCCGCCGGCCGCGCAGGCGGCAGTTCCAATACCGAAACCGCCCGGCATCGACGCCCGCGCTTACATCCTGATCGACCATGAGAGCGGCCGGGTGCTCGCCGAACAGCGCGCCGACGAGCGCATGGAGCCGGCCAGCCTCACGAAGCTCATGACGGGCTATGCCGTCTTCAAGGCGCTGGCCGAGAGGCGGCTCGCCCTCGATGAACCCGTGACCATCAGCGAGCGCGCCTGGCGAGCCGAGGGCTCGCGCACGTTCGTTCAGGTCGGAGCGCGCGTGCCAGCCGAAATGCTCATCAAGGGCATGATCGTACAGTCGGGCAACGACGCGACGATTGCGCTCGCCGAGCGCCTGGGTGGCACCGAAGAGGCCTTCGCCGAGCTCATGAACGAGTACGCGAGGCGCCTCGGCATGAAGGACACCCGATTCACCAACAGCACCGGACTGCCGGACCCCGACCTCTACACGACCGCACGTGACATCGCGACGCTTGCGCGCGCGATGATCCGTGAGTTCCCGCAGTACTATCGCTGGTACTCGCTGCGCGAGTTCACGTGGAACGGTATCACTCAGCCCAACCGCAACGGTCTCCTCGGGCGCGACCCGAGCGTCGACGGCATCAAGACCGGACACACCGAAAACGCCGGTTACTGTCTCGTCACCTCGGCGAAGCGCCGCGAGATGCGTCTCGTCAGCGTGGTGCTCGGCGCGAAATCGATGAAATCCCGCGAAGACGCGAGCGCCGCGCTGCTGAACTACGGGTTCACGTTCTTCGAGACGGTGCGCGTCCGCGGCGCCGGTGAGACGGTACTGCAGCCGCGCGTCTACAAGGGCGCCCTGGACAAGGTCGCGCTGGCTCCGGCGCGCGACGTGCTCGTGACCCTGGGACGGGGCAGCGCGGGCAACCTGCGGACCGAGGCGAGCGCGCGCGAACCGTTGATCGCGCCTCTTGCGGCCAATGCGCCGGTCGGCGAACTGGTCGTCCGCGACGGCAGCGAGATCGTCGCGAGGGTGCCGCTGTTTCCTCGCGAGGCCGTACCCGAAGGCGGGCTGTGGTCGCGGCTGACGGACAGCATCGTCCTGTGGTTCCGCTGAGTCCTGCAGCGCGGATCTGAGTCGTGGCCGGACCACTGCCCTGGTGCCACCTCGACGGCATGATCCAACCGTTGCGCGACGCGCGCATCTCGCCGCTCGACCGCGGATTCCTGTTCGCCGACGCCGTCTATGAAGTCGTGCCGGTGTACCGCGGCAGGCCGTTCCGCTTCGCCGAGCACCTCGCCCGCCTCGAGCGCAGCCTCGGGGAGATCGGCATCGTCAACCCGCTCGATCGCGAGGGATGGCGCCGCCTGTCCGGAACGCTGATCGAGCGCAATGGCGGCGGCAACCAGTCACTGTACCTGCAGGTATCGCGCGGTGCCGAGTTTGGCCGCAACCACGCTCCGCCGGCCGGCCTGCATCCGACGGTCTTCGCGTTCTGCGCGCCGCTGCCGGCACCCGATCCCGACCAGCTCGCGCGCGGCCTGCGCTGCGTGACGGCACCCGACATCCGCTGGGCTCGCTGCGACATCAAGTCCGTTGCGCTGCTCGCCAACGTCATGCTGCGAGGGGCGGCGGAGCGCGCCGGCGCTCACGAAACGATCCTGCTGCGCGACGGCCTGCTGACCGAGGGCAGCAGCTCGGCCGTACACGTCGTGATCGACGGCGTGCTCGTCGCCCCCCCGGAAACGCCGGCCATCCTGTCGGGGACGACGCGCGCCGTGGTCGAGGAGCTGGCCGACGCGGCCACGATCGCGCGCGCGGCACGCCCCGTCAGCGAGCGCGAACTGCGCGGCGCCGAGGAGATCTGGCTCTCGGCCGCGGTCCGCGGTCTCGCGTCGGTGACCGAACTCGACGGCCGCCCGGTCGGCAGCGGCCGGCCCGGTCCGCTCTGGCAGCGCTTGCACGCCGACTTCGCCGCGCTGATCGAGCGGCTTGCGGGAGCGCCGTGGTGAGCGGCGACGCCGGCGAGCTGCTGCGCTTCCCGACCGACTACCCGATCAAGGTGGTCGGCCGTGTCGACGCCTCGCTGCGCAACCGCGTCGACGCGGTCGTGCTGCGCCACGCCGCCGACCTCGCCCTCGAGCGCGTCAGCGAGCGGGCGAGCGCGGCCGGCAACTTTGTCTCGATCACCTATCTCATCGTCGCCCGCAGCCGCGAGCAGATCATCGCGCTCGTCGCCGAGCTCGCCTCGACCGATGGCGTCGTGATGGTGATCTGAGGCCGCGGCACCGCGGCGGCCCGCCCGCTTACTTGCCGATCAGCGCAAGAAACTCGCGGCGCGTGTCGGCGTTGTTCTTGACCGACCCGCGCAGCGCCGAGGTCACCGTGGCCGTGCCGGAGTGCTTGATACCGCGCGACTCCATGCACATATGCCGGCACTCGATGACGACGGCGACACCGAGCGGCTGCAGGTGGATGTCGAGCGCGTCGGCGATCTGGTTGGTCAGCCGCTCCTGCACCTGCAGGCGACGCGCGTAGATCTCTACGAGGCGAGAGATCTTCGACAGCCCGAGGATGCGTTTGTCGGGCAGGTAGCCAACGTGGGCCTTACCAAAAAACGGCGCGAGGTGGTGCTCGCAGAGCGAGTAGACGGGAATGTCGCGCACGATGACGAGCTCGTCCGCGCTCTGCGCCCCGTCCTCGAAGGATTTGAGGATTTCCTCGGGCTTCTCGCGATAGCCGCGCGTGTACTCGTGCCAGGCCTTGAGGAAGCGCATCGGCGTCTCCTGCAGCCCCTCGCGGTCCGGATCCTCGCCAATGTAGCGGAGGAGCTTGCGGACCATCTCCAGATCATCCTGCTTGTACATGTTCATTCCCTTGAGTGGAGCGAGACCCCGGATGACCCGCTGCCCGAAGGCCGGCGAGCAGTTCCGGAGCGAATTCCCGGGCGACTACCCGTACATCCGGGGGGCCGCCGAGCGCAGCGAGCTGCGTGACGGACAGACCTCGATAGCCGCAGGGATTGATGCGACCGAAAGGCTCGAGCCCCATCGAGACATTCAGCGCGAGACCATGATAACTCGCTCCCCGCCGCACACGTATCCCGACGCTGGCGAGCTTGGCTCCGTTGACGTAGACACCCGGCGCATCGCGGCGCGCGGCCGCCTCGATGCCGAAACGGGCCGCGTAGCGGATGACCGATTGCTCGAGGGCGGTCACGAGCTCGCGCACGCCGAGGTTCGCGCGGCGCAGGTCCCACAGCACGTAGGCGACGAGCTGCCCGGGCCCGTGATAGGTGACCTGCCCGCCGCGGTCGATGCGCATGACCGGGATCTCGCCGGGATCGAGCAGGTGCGCGGGATCGGCATTCATGCCAAGCGTGAAGACCGGCGGGTGCTCGAGCAGCCACAGTTCGTCGGCCGTTGCGGCGTCGCGCCGATCGGTGAAGCGCTGCATCGCGCGCCATGTCGGCTCGTACTCGGCCCGATCGAGCCAGCGCAGCACGGGCCGCTGAATCGACGCGGCAGCAGCCGTCATATCAGCCCGGGGACGAAGCCGCCGTGCTGGCAGCGGCGAGCGCTGCGAGCCGCCTGTTGTCGAGTCCCGCGTTGTTGCCGGCGAGCGCCCGTTCGGCACGATAGCTCGAGCGGACGAGTGGACCGGCGACGCACTCATGGAAGCCGCGCTGCAGCGCCTGCTCGCGATAGCGGTCGAACTGCTCGGGCGTCACGTAACGCGCCACCGGCAGATGATGCACCGTCGGGCGCAGGTACTGGCCGAGGGTCAGCAGATCGACGCCGACGGCGCGCAGGTCGTCCATCGCCTCGAGGATCTCGGCGTCACTCTCGCCGAGGCCGAGCATCAGGCTGGTCTTGGTCAGGACGTCGGGCCGACGGCGCTTGGCATGCGCAAGCACGGCGAGAGTCTGCTCGTAGCCGGCGCGCGGATCGCGCACCGGGTGCGTGAGTCGTCGCACGGTCTCGAGGTTCTGCGCGAAGACGTCCAGGCCCGAATCGACGACGGTCTCGACGTCGGCGGTCACCCCCTGGAAGTCTGGCGTCAGCGCCTCGACGGCCGTGGTCGGGGAGCGGGTCTTGATCGCGCGCACGCAGGCGGCAAAGTGCGCCGCCCCGCCGTCGGGCAGGTCATCGCGGTTCACCGAGGTCAGCACCACGTAACGGAGCCCCATGAGCTCGACCGTGCGGGCCGCATTCGCAGGCTCCTCGGGATCGAGCCAGCCACGCGGATTGCCGGTATCGACGGCACAGAACCGGCAGGCGCGCGTGCAGACCTCGCCCATCAGCATCAGGGTCGCCGTACCGGCATTCCAGCACTCGCCGATGTTCGGACATTTCGCCTCCTCGCAGACCGTGGCGAGGTGGTGCTCGCGGACGATCCGGCGGACCTGCTCGTAGCCCGCGCCACCGGGCATCGGCGCGCGCAGCCAGCGCGGCTTGCCCGCGATCGCGCGGCGCTCGGCGGCCGCTGCCGAGTAGGCAAGACGCGCCTTCTGGCCGTCGCGGATCGCCGTGAAGCCCTGGGCGGTGGTGTACTTCTCGCCGCTGCGCGGCATTGCTTCGCCAGCCGACTCGACGATGATGGGGATGCGGGTCAGATCGCTCACGATGGGGGCATTGTACGCTCTCGCTCGCCGGGGGGCGGACGATCACACCGAACCTGCTAGCCGAGCGCGCCCGCCGCGAGCCGCTCGTCGAGCGCACGGAGCCGCTCCGGCGTACCGATGTCGTGCCACTGTCCGTCGTAGCACTGCGCCCGCAGCCTGCCCTCTGCTGCGGCGCGCCGCAGCAGAGGCAACAGCGGAAAGCGACCGTCGCTGCAGCCAGCAAAGAACTCGGGCCGGTAGACGCCGATCCCGGAGAACGTGCGGCGCGGCGCGACGGCGTCGGCCGGCTCGGCGAGCACGTCGAAGCCGCCGTCTTCACGCGGCGCGTAGGCGAAATCCCCGGCCGGGTGCTGCGGCGGATTCGGCACCAGCACGAGGGCGGCGAGCGCGTCGGGATCGAGCCGCGGCAGGCGGTCGAAACGGTAGTCCGTCCAGACGTCGCCATTGACCACGACGAATGGCGCCGGGCCGAGCCAGCCGAGCGCGCGGAAGATCCCGCCGCCGGTCTCGAGCGCAGGCTCGCCCTCCTCGCTGTAGCGGATCGCAACGCCGTAACGGGCTCCATCGCCGAGGTGGGCGCGAATCTGCGCACCGAGCCAGCCGAGATTGATACAGACCTCACGCAGGCCGGCCCGCGCCAGCGCCTGCAGGTGCCATTCGATCAGCGCACGCCCGCCGACCTCGAGTAGCGTTTTCGGGCGCAGATCGGTCAGCGGGCGCATGCGCTCGCCCCTACCGGCCGCAAGAATCATCGCACGCATCCGGGCCTCAGACCCGGCTCACGCCGGGCAGCCCATGGCGACGACCGGTGGCGCCAGCGCACGCGGCTGCGCGGTGGCCAGACGCGGTGCGACGCGTCGCTCGAGCCAGCGCGCGAACGGCTGCAACTCGCCGAAGCGCGCGGCGGCGTCCTGCGCGTAGCGCAGCGTCAGTGGCAGGTCGGCGAGATAGCCGGGCTTACCGTCCCGATACCACAGCCGCGCAAAGATGCCGAGCACCTTGATGTGCCGCTGCAGACCGACCAGGTCGAACTGCCGAAGCAGTTCCGTCGGCGACGGCAGGTCCGCGAAACCCGCGCGCCGCAGCGCATCGTGTTGCACGCGCAGCCAGCCTTCGACGCGTTCGCGTGGCCACTCGATGTAGCAGTCCTTAAGCAGCGAGACCAGATCGTAGGCCAGCGGGCCACGCAGCGCGTCCTGGAAATCGATGATGCCGGGACCGCGGCCCGGTACGACCATCAGATTGCGCGAGTGGAAGTCGCGGTGCACGAACGTCACTGGCTGCGCCGCGCACTCGGCAATCAGGAAATCGAACGTGCAGCGCAGGACGGCCTGATCCTCGGCATCGAGTTCGAGACCAAGGTGACGCGACGTGAACCACTCGGTCAGCAGGTTCATCTCGCGCCGCAGCACCGGTGCGTCGTAGGGAGGCAGCTCGGCGGCGAGCTCGCGGCCCGCGACGGCGATCCTGACGAGTGCCGCCAGCGCGTCGCCATACAGCCGATCCGCGGCACCCGGCGCACGCAGCTCGCCGAGGAAAGGTCGCGTACCGAGATCCTCGAGCAGTACCAGCCCCTGCTCGAGGTCGACCTCATGCACGTGCGGCACGTGCACCCCGGTTCGCTCGAGCAGTCGCGCGACGTGCAGATAGGGTCGGATGTCCTCGCGCTCGGGCGGCGCGTCCATCACGACCAGCGATTCGCCCAGTGGATCGCGCTCGGCGAGTCGCACCCGAAAATAGCGCCGGAAGCTCGCATCGGCCGAGGCGATCTCTACGGCCCGTACCCTGCCCGGCAGTAGTGCGGCGATCCAGCGCTCGAGGACCTCGCGGCGCGGGTCGGACCGGGTCATGATTTCCAGCGGCGCAAGGCCATGCCTCATTATAATGCCTGCGCCCATGAGAGCTCTCCCGGCCGCTTTGTTGACCGCGTGCGTCGCGCTACCGGGAGCGCCACCTGCCACGGCGCAGCAAGAAGAACAGGCGGCGCGGGCTGCGCCGCTCTGCCCGGCCCCGACGGGCGCGGTCGCTGCGCAGGCGCAGCGACCTGCCGCCCCCCGCCGCACCGCCGACGACGACCCCAGCGCTACGGCACCGAGCGATATCGACCTCACGAGCGACGCGGCGACGCTCGGCGTCGACGGCAACGCAACGCTGTCGGGCAACGTCCGCGTGCGGCAGGGCGACCGCGAGCTGCGGGCCGAGCGCGTCGAGTACGACACCAGACGCAACGCTTTCAGCGTGCGCGGCTCGGTCGAGTACCGCGATCCGGTCGTGCGGGCGCGCGGCCTCGAGGGCGACTACGGCGAGGCCGTCGGCGCGCGGTTCGAGCGCGCCGAATTCGAACTGCCGCAGAGGCCGGCGCGTGGCACGGCCGGCCGCATGCGCATCGACGTCAATGGCGTGATCGACCTCGAGGGCGTCACGTTCACGACCTGTCCGCAGGGCGACGATTCCTGGCGCATCGAGGCGCACGACATCAGGCTCGACACGCGACGCCGTACGGGCACTGGACGGCATGCGCAGGTTCAGTTCAAGGGCGTGCCGATCCTCTACCTGCCCTACCTCTCCTTCCCGCTCGGCAGCGAGCGCAAGACTGGCTTCCTGTTTCCGAATCTCGGTCAGACTACACGCAGCGGTGCGCAGTTGACGGTGCCGTGGTACTGGAACCTGCGACCGAACGTCGATCTGACTCTCGAACCGACGCTCTACCAACGCCGCGGCCTCGACCTCGGCGTCGAGGCGCGCTGGCTGTTCGAGCAGCAGGTCGGGCAGTTGCGCCTGAACCTGCTGCCCAGCGACGATCTCGCCGGGCGCGACCGCACGCGGCTGCGGCTCGATCATCGCGCCGACTTCGCCGACAACTGGCGGCTGCGGATTGCCGCCGAAGACGTCGGCGACACGGCGTGGTTCGAGGATTTCGCGCAGGGACCCGAGGGCACCAGCGTCGCCTTCCTGGAACGCGTCGCGGAGATTGCCTACCGCGACGAGTTCTGGCGGCTACGCGGCGAGTTCCAGCAGTTCCAGACCATCGATCGGGAGCTTCCACCGGACGAGCGGCCTTATGCGCGGTTGCCGCGCGTGCTGGCCGCAGGCGGCTGGAACTTCGGCCCGAACGGGGTGCTGTCGGTCGGTCTCGATGCCGAGATCGTCAACTTCGACCGCTCCGTCGGCGTCACGGGCTGGCGCATCGACGCGGCGCCTACCCTCGGACTCGACCTGCGCGGCGCCGGATTCTTCCTGCGGCCGTCGGCTGGCTGGCGTTACACCCGCTATGCACTCGACGATGTCGCCCCCGGCGCCGACGACGCGCCCGCGAGATCCTTGCCGTTCACAGCGCTCGATGCCGGGCTCGTGTTCGAGCGCGCGTCGGGGCTGCGAGGCCAGCGACGTGTCACGCTCGAGCCTCGGCTGCTCTACCTGTACACGCCTTTCCGCGAGCAGGACGCCCTGCCGATCTTCGACACGGCACGGCCCGATCTCAATGTCGTGCAGCTTTTCAGCACCAACCGTTTCGTCGGCGCAGATCGCGTCGGCGACGCCAATCAGGTCAGTATCGGCCTGACGACTCGGCTGTTCGATTCGCGGACTCAAGGCCAGTTGCTGGCCGCGACGCTCGGCCAGACCTTCTATTTCGAGACACCGCGCGTCCTGCTCCCTGGAGAACCGCCGGCCACGCGTCGGCGCTCGGACCTCGTCGGTCAGCTCGCGCTGGCGCCCTACCGCAACTGGAGCGTCGACCTAGGATTGCAGTGGGATCCGCAGGAGAGGGAATCTGAACGCAGCCAGGTACGGCTGCAGTACCGACCGGACACAGAGCGAGTGCTGAACTTCGCCTACAGGTTCCAGCGCGAGCGGCTCGAGCAAGGCGAGGTCTCGGGCGCATGGCCGATCGGCCGACGCTGGAACCTGTTCGCGCGCGTCGTTTATGACCTGCAGGACAACCAGCCACTCGAGCGCTTCGCCGGCCTCGAATACCGGGCCTGCTGCTGGCGACTGCGCGCGGTGGCGCGCCGCTTCGTGTCGAGCCGGACCGGTGAACGTGACACCGGCGTCTACCTGCAGCTGGAACTCAACGGCCTCGCCAGTGTCGGAACACCGGCGGACGCCTTCCTCGAGCGGGCCATCCGCGGCTACGCGACATCGAACCTAACCTATTGATTGGCGTATTGGCGCGCGCCGCAGTCCACCGTCTCGCTACAATTATCGCTTGCCCTCGGAGTCCCTCGCCCATGATCCGTAAAGCGGTTTGCGCCCTCGTCACGCTGCTGAGCCTGCCGGCGATCGCCGCGGCACAGTCGACGCCCTCCCAGGTCGCAGCCACGCCGACACGCGCAACTAGCCAGAACGGCCAGAAGCTCGATCGCATCGTCGCGGTCGTCAATGACGGGATCGTCCTCGAGAGCGAGCTCGAGGAGCAGGTCCTGCTGATCACCGAGAGACTCAAACAGCAGGGGCTCGAGCTGCCGCCACCTGGCGTGCTACGCCAGCAGATCCTCGAGCGCCTGATCCTGCAGGAGATCCAGATCCAGCGCGCACGGCGCGCCGGGATACGCGTCGGCGATGAGCAGCTCAATGCCGCGCTTGCCGACGTTGCGCAGCGCAACGGCCTGCAGCTCGCGCAGCTGCCCGAGGCGCTCGCCAGTCAGGGCATCGACTACGCGAGCTACCGCGACAGCCTGCGCCGCGAGCTCGCACTGCAGATCCTCCGGCAGCGCGACGTGATACAGCGCATCAACGTCAGTCCTCGTGAACTCGAGCAGTACCTCGAGAAGCAGAAATCGCGGCCCTCCGAGTTCAACGAGTACAACCTCTCGCACATCCTGATCGCGGTCCCGCAGGCCGCGACCCCGCAGCAGCTCGACGAGGCGGCGCGGCGCGCCCGCGAGGTCGTCGAGCGTGCCCGGAGCGGCGAGGATTTCGCGCGCCTCGCGGTCGCCTACTCGAACAGCCAGACGGCGCTCGAAGGCGGCAACCTGGGCTGGCGCCGCGGCCCGGAGATTCCGACGGTGCTCGCCGACCTCGTCGTGGGTCTCAATCGTGGCGAGGTCAGCGAACCGCTGCGCACGCCGACGGGTTATCACATCGTGCGTCTGAACGAGGTGCGTGGCGCCGACGTGCCGTCGGTCGTGCGCCAGACGCTCGCACGCCACATCCTGCTCAAGCCCAACGAGATCCAGGACGATGCGACGGTGCGGCAACGGCTGCTGGCCATCCGCCAGCGGATCCTCGCTGGCGAGGATTTCGCCGGCCTCGCGAAGACGGTATCCGAGGATCCGGGTTCGGCCGCCGAGGGCGGCGATCTCGGCTGGAACGCGCCGGGCAGCTTCGTCCCCGAATTCGAGGCGGTACTCGCGGGTCTCGCAGACAACGAGATCAGCGAGCCGTTCCGTACGCAGTTCGGCTGGCACATCGTCCAGGTACTCGGCCGGCGCGATTTCGACAATACCGAAGAGCTGCGGCGTCAGCGCGCGTTCCTGCAACTGCGCGAGAGCAGGGCCGAGGAAGAGACCGAGCTGTGGTTGCGGCGCCTGCGCGACGAAGCCTACGTCGAGACCCGTCTCTGAGCCACCGGGCCACCGCGTGCGCGGGTCCAGAGCCATACGCATCGCGCTGACCTCCGGCGAGCCGGCAGGCATCGGCCCCGAGCTCTGCGCGACGATCGCCGCGCAGCAGGACTGGGACTGCGAACTGGTCTGTTTCTGCGACCGGGAGCTACTGGCCGAACGCGCCGCTGCGATCGGCCTTCCGTTGGTGTTGCGCGAGTTCGACGCCAGCGCGTCCGCCGTCCGGCACCGACGCGGCACGTTGACCGTCGCGCACCATCCACTCGCCGTGCCCGCCGAGCCGGGCCGCCTCGATCCGGCCAACGGCCGCTATGTCCTAGACCTGCTCGACGGCGCGCTCGAGGGCCTCGCGGCGGGCCGCTTCGACGCGCTGGTCACGGCGCCCGTGCAGAAGAGCGTGATCAACGACGCCGGCGTGCCATTCTCGGGGCACACCGAGTACCTCGCCGAGCGTACCGGTTGCGCGCTGCCGGTCATGCTGCTGGTCGCCGGCAGGCTGCGCGTCGCGCTGGCGACGACGCACATTGCGCTGCGGGAGGTCAGTTCGGCCATCACTCGCGAGCGGCTCGTCGCAATCCTGCGTGTCGTCGACGCCGACCTGCGTCGGCTCTGGGGTCTGGAACGGCCGAGAATCGCCGTCTGCGGGCTCAACCCGCACGCCGGCGAGGCGGGGCACCTCGGCGACGAGGAGATCGAGACCATCGGCCCGGCCATCGACGAGGCGCGCCGCGCCGGCATCAGCGTCGCTGGACCGCTGCCTGCGGATACCGTGTTCGTGCCGCGGGAGCTGTTCCAGCACGACGTCGTGCTCGCGATGTATCACGACCAGGGCCTGCCGGTCCTCAAGCACGCCGGCTTCGGTGCGGCCGTCAACGTCACGCTCGGCCTGCCGATCCTGCGAACCTCGGTCGATCATGGTACTGCACTCGCACTCGCCGGCAGCGGCCGCGCAGATCCGGGCAGCCTGCACGCCGCGCTACGTCTGGCCGTCGAATTCGCAGGGCGCCCGACGGCCGCCGCTGCGATCGTCTGAGTGGCGCGCTTCGATGGTGTTCGCGCGCAGGCGATTCGGGCAGCACTTCCTGCACGATCCGGCGACCCGCGA
>CAZAWM010000053.1:0-16090 GCA_964488605.1 uncultured Steroidobacteraceae bacterium
CCGCGTGGAACGACCCGGCCGAGGACTGGGACGCACCGGGCGCGACGCTGCTGCGCTCGACATGGGACTACATCCACACGCTCGAGGGCTTTCGTGGCTGGATCGAGCGCGCGGCGGCGGCGGGCCCGCTCTGGAACCCTGCCGCGGTGGTGCTCGGCAACCTGCACAAGCGCTACCTGTTCGCACTCGCCGCGCGCGGCGTGCCGGTCGTGCCCACCGAGCTGATCGAGCGCGGGGCAGCCGGTACACTGGCGCAGCTACGCGCGCGGCGCGGCTGGCAGGACGTGGTCGTCAAGCCGGCAGTCGGCGCCGGATCGTTCGCCACCTACAGGATCAGCGCCGACGACCGCGACGGGGGCGAGCGCGTGCTGGCCGCTCTCGCGGCCGATCGCGATGTGCTCGTGCAGCCGTATCAGGCCAGCGTCGAGCACTATGGCGAGCGCGCGCTGGTCTGGATCGACGGCACGCTGACCCACGCCGTTCGCAAGGCGCCGCGCTTCGCGGACGGGGTCGAACAGGTGTCCGAAGCCGTGCCGATCAGCGCCGCCGAGAGGGCTCTCGCCGAGCGGGCGCTCGAGCCGTGGAGGCGCGACCTGCTCTACGCGCGAATCGATCTGACCCCGGATGCTGCCGGGGCGCCACAGGTGATGGAGGTCGAGCTCGTCGAACCGTCACTGTTCCTGCGCCAGTCACCAGAGGCGCTGTGCCGATTCGCGGATGCGATCGCTGCGCGATGGCGGATATTAAATCCTATATGCAACAATAAAATCGCTTGAATCGCCATTTATCGCTTGATAAAGAACAGTTTGCGCATTTGAGATGCATTCTGCGCGTAGCCGAGGCTCGCGACGAGCTGCGGTTCGCCACCGCCCGCCCCTCCCAAGGCTCGGCCGCGCCGTGGCGCCGGATCGACTGGGCGGCGCGTCCGGCCGCATGCCGCGCCTCAACCGCCGGAGCCGCGCGCGCGCCAGACCACCGGGAAGAGTTCCTCGGGCGGCGGAGCGTCGCGTCTCATCCTCGGATCGCGGTCGAAAGGGGCAAGGCCGAAGGTCAGCGAATTCGGCCGCCAGACGACGTCGCTGCCGATCCACCGCAGCGTGAACGCGAGCCGGCGCCCGGCGCGTTCGGCACTGCGTGGCGGCGCTCCGTGGATCGTGCGCGGATGGATCAGCAGGATGTCGCCGGCCCTCGCGGTCCAGGTGCGGATGCCGGCAGCGTCCGAGCGCACGCGCGCGAGCAGTTCGTTCCACGGACGATAATCGGGCGGACGCTCGACGTCGCGCGGGAAGAAGGTTGAGTGGTACCGGTAGACGTCGCGGTGCGAGCCGGCGAGTGTCTGCAGCGGGGAGTCGTCGGCCGAAACATCGGTCAGCGCGATCCACAGGCTCGGCAGATGCTCGCCTTGCAGACTGAACGTGCATTCGTCGTTGTGCCAAGGCGTCGCGGTCTCGGCAGCGTTGCCGACCTTCGAGAACGTCGCGTCGAGCCAGATCCGCAGGCTCGTGGCGCCGGTCAGTGCCGCGACCGTCTCGGCCGCCGGCGAGGCGAGGATGGCCTCGCGCAGAGCCGGCAGTTGCGGCATGAGGTTCACGAGCCGCGTGTAGCCGTCGTGGTCTTCGAACTCGATGTCCCGGAACACCGGGTCGGGCGCGTCTCGTTTCGGAAAGCTGCCCGCGCGCAGCTGCGCGATCGCATCGTCGAGCAGCGCGGTCAGGTGACGCACGAAGCCCGCATCGAATACCCGCTCGACGCGCACGGCGCCGACTTCGCGATAGGTGGCGACGTGTTCGGGCGTGACCGCGCTCATCGCGAGACCTCCAGTTGGCCTTCGCGGGCGGCGAGGATGGGGACGACGAACTCGGTGGCGCGTGCCGCTTCGTGGATCGGGTGATCGCCGGTGAAGACGTGGCCGCGTGCCCCCGGCACGCGCCGCAGCAGCTCGTCGTGGCAGTTGCGCAGCGGATCGTCGTCTGCGCTCAGCGCGAGCACCGGCACGCGCACGGCGTCGAGCGCCGCGAACACGTCGTACTCGAGCAGCGCCCGCGCCGGGCGCATGTCGAAGCCGGCCAGCATCCGAGCCTCGAGCAGCTGCATTGCGAACTCACCGAGTGCCGGGCTCCACGGGACACGCGGCCGCCACATGTGCACTTCCCAGAGCAGGTGCTTCCAGAGTTCGACGAGATGGCTGCCGTCCTCACGGATTACGTGTTCGACAGGCATGGCCTTGTCGAGGATACTGTGCCGCGTCGCCGCGTCCCAGGCCGGTGTGCCGTCTAGGGCCAGCAGGTCGAACGTCGCCGGGGATCGCAGTGCCATCTCAAGCGCGATCAGCGCCGACAGGTGGCCGCCGACGAGCGTCGCGCGTCGCAGGCCGAGCGCCGCGAGCCCCTCGAGCAGGTTCGCGGCGAAGTCGCCGATGCTCCAGTGGCCCTCGCGGCGCAGTGACATGCCGAAACCCGGCAGGTCCGGGGCGACCGCGTCGATGCCGACGGCGCCGAAGGCCTCGACGATGGCCGCGTACTGCACCGAGGAGCCGGGCGCCCAGTGCAGCAGCACGACCGGCGTTGCCCCGGCGGCCGCCGATTCCGCGGCCAAAACCGAGCGCCTGTAGTGTAACTGGCCCTGCGGCGTGTCCACGTAGCCGAAACGCTGCATACGCACTCCCTAGCCTCACGCGACGTCTCCAGGGTGCCCGGAAATGTGTGTCGCGGCGATGCCGTCGGTCAAGACGGTCGGGTCTGGCGCCGTGCGCTCGTCTCGCGCCCCGGGATGGCGGCCGGCGCGGCGCGCGTCAACGCACCACTTTCAGCGAGCGAGCATGGCGCGCGATGCCGAGCGCGCCCGAGCGAACGACTTCCTGGATGTCGGCGCCGCCGCCGAGGTCCTCGATGAAACGGTCGACCTCGGCTTCGCTCGCCGTCAGTTCGACGATGAATCCCTCGATGACCGGGTCGAGCACGCGGCCGCCGGCGCGCACCACGTAGCCGCGCACGGCGTCCGCCTGTTCCGGCTTGACCTTGAGCTTGAGCAGCACGAGCTCGCGCTCGAGATGCTCACCCTGGGTCATGTCGTCCACCGAGACGACGTCGACGAGCTTGTTGAGCTGGCTGACGATCTGCTGGATCACCGAGTCGGAACCGCGCGTCACCAGCGTGATGCGGGAGACGGTCGGGTCGTCGGTCGGGGCGACTGACAGCGATTCGATGTTGTAGCCGCGGGTCGAGAACAGGCCGGCGACGCGCGTCAGCGCACCGGCCTCGTTCTGCAGCTGGATCGCGATGATATGACGCATGCGGACGGCTGGCAGGTCTTCCCTGAAGGCGCAGGGCCCGAGAATACTGGATCCGTAGGGGTGAATCCCGCGAATTTTGCGCCGCTTCCGGCACCTGATACGCTCGTGAATCCCGGGGTCTCGCGCCCCGACGTCTGCCGTCGCCGCCATGAACTCTTTGCCTCAGAACGCTTCGTCCGCCAGCTCGCCGCACCCGCTCGCTGGGACGATCATGACCGGCGCCCAGATGATCGTGCAGGTGCTCGCCGACGAAGGGACTACCGCGATCTTCGGCTACTCCGGTGGCGCGATCCTGCCGACCTACGATGCAGTCTTTCTCTACAATCAGGCGCAGGCCGCGCGCGGCGCACCGCTGATGCCGCTGATCGTGCCGGCCAACGAACAGGGCGCGGGCTTCATGGCGGCGGGCTACGCGCGCGCGAGCGGCCGGGTCGGTGTCTGCCTCGTCACCTCGGGACCGGGCGCGACCAACACCGTGACGCCGGTGCGCGACTGCATGGCCGACTCGATTCCGATGGTCGTCATCTGCGGGCAGGTGCCGACCAGCGCAATCGGCTCGGACGCTTTTCAGGAGGCGCCGGTCGCGGCGCTGATGGGGGCCGTGGCGAAGCACGTCTTTCTGGTCACCGATCCCACGAAGCTCGAGGCGACGGTGCGTACGGCGTTCGAGATCGCACGCACGGGTCGCCCCGGTCCGGTCGTCATCGACGTCCCCAAGGACGTGCAGAACTGGAGCGGCCCGTTCGTCGGCACGGGCAAGCTCGCGATTCCGGGCTATCGCAAGCGGCTGTTCGCAATCAACAACGGCCACATCGAGGACGACGAGGCAGCCGAGTTCTTCGCGGCGCTCGGAGCCGCGCGGCGACCGCTGATCTATGCCGGTGGCGGCGTCGTCAACTCCGGTGCATCGCGCGAACTGCGTGAGTTCGCGGCGGCGTTCGACCTTCCGGTCGTCACGACCTTGATGGGTATCGGCGCCGTGGATACGACGCACCGGCTGTCGCTGCGCATGCTCGGCATGCACGGCGCGGCGTTCGCGAACTATGCGGTCGAGGACTGCGATTTCCTGATCGCGGTTGGCGCTAGATTCGACGACCGGGTCGCCGGTGTGCCGGCCCGTTTCGCGCCCAATGCGCGGCGCATCGCGCACCTCGACATCGACCGCGCCGAGATCAACAAGGTTAAGCGTGTGCACTGGAGCCACGTCGGGCTGCTCGACGACGCGCTCAGAACGCTGACGGCCTATGGCCAGCGCATCGCGTTCCGCGGCGACTACGCGGCCTGGCATGCTCATCTCGACGAACTGCGTATCCGCTACGCGATGAACTACGACCGCGATAGCGAGCTGATCCAGCCGTACTACGTGATCGAGGAGATCAACCGGCACACGCGCGGCGAGGCGATCATCGCGACGGGCGTGGGTCAGCACCAGATGTGGGCGGCGCAGTACTGCGACTTCCGCGAGCCGCGTCTCTGGCTGACCTCTGGCAGCATGGGCACGATGGGCTTCGGCCTGCCGGCCGCAATCGGTGCGCAAATCGCCAATCCCGGCAAGACCGTCATCGACATCGACGGCGACGCCTCGATCCGTATGAACATCGGCGAGCTCGAGACCGTCACCACCTACGACCTGCCGATCAAGGTCGTCGTGCTCAACAACTTCGGCGACGGCATGGTCAAGCAGTGGCAGAAGCTGTTCTTCAAGGGGCGGCTGTCCGCCAGTGACAAGTCGCTGCACAAGAAGGACTTTGTGCGCGCGGCCCAGGCCGACGGCTTCAGGTACGCCGTGCGGCTCGATCGCAAGGCCGACGTACCGCGCGTGATCGAGGAGTTCCTGCGTTTCGAAGGACCGGCCTTCCTCGAGGTGATCATCGATCCCGATGCGGGCGTCTACCCGATGGTCGGTCCAGGCCAGTCCTACGACGCGATGATCACGGGCGAGTACATCGCCTCGCGCACGCGAGTGGAACCGGAACAGCCGGGCCCGTCCGAGATGTTCTGAGCCTAGTCGCGCCTTTCCGCGCGTCCCGGACCGTTACCCGATGCACACGGCCTCGAGCTTGTGTCCGTCGGGATCGCGCACGAAGCACGCATAGTACCGCGGGTGGTACTCGGGTCGCAGACCGGGAGGCCCGTCGCAGCGGCCGCCAGCGGCGAGCGCGGCGCGATGAAACGCATCGACACTGGTCCGGTCGGGCGCGCTAAAAGCGACGTGGGTGCCGTTGGCCATGCCTGCGGCGGCGCCGTCGGCGGGTCGCTGGATCCAGAAATCCGGAAACGTCCTGCCGTAGCCCGTGGCTCCGGCGTGCTCGACGAGGCGGCGGCAGCCGATGGTCGCGAGCACCGCATCGTAGAACGCGACGGCGCGCGCGTGATCGTTGGTGCCCAATGAGACGTGTGAAAGGACGCCTGTGCCTTGGCCCGACATCTGTGCACCCCGCTGTGCCGCCGACGCGAATGATAGCTATAGTCGCACCATGAAATACCTGCATACGATGGTCCGTATCAGCGATGTCGAGGCCTCGCTGCGCTTCTACCGTGACGCGCTCGGTCTCGAGCTGCTGTCGAAGCGCGATTTCCCGCAGGGACGCTTCACCCTGATCTTTCTCTCGGCACCCGGCGACCATGGCGCCCAGCTCGAGTTGACCTATAACTGGGATCCTGAGGTCTATACCGGCGGCCGCAACTTCGGGCACGTGGCCTACCAGGTCGAGAACATCTACGCGACATGTCAGCGCCTGGTCGATCACCGCATCGCGATCCTGCGTCCGCCGCGCGACGGCCGTATGGCCTTCGTCCGCTCGCCCGACCAGATCTCGATCGAGCTGCTGCAGGCGGGTGCGCCGCTACCGCCGGCCGAACCCTGGGCATCGATGCCGAACACGGGTAGCTGGTGAGCGCCACGCGGAGCCTGATCCTCGACTGCGACCCCGGCGTCGACGACGCCGTGGCGCTGATGCTTGCGTTCCGCTCGCCGCGCGAGCTCCGCCTGCTCGGTGTCACGACGGTGTCCGGCAACGTCGGGCCGTCGCTGACCGCGCGCAACGCGCGCCTGATCCGCGAGGTCGCCGGACGCGAGGACGTGCCGGTCCACTCGGGCTGCGAACGCCCGCTGATCCGGCCGCCGTTCGATGCCGGCCACTTCCACGGCGCATCCGGACTCGGCTCGCTGGCGGTGTTCGAGCCGCGCGCGCCGCTGGCGCCCGGCCATGCCGTTCCGTTCATCGTCGAGACGCTGCTGCGCGAGCCTGCTGGCAGCGTCACGCTCGTGATCACCGGTCCGATGACCAACGTCGCGCTGGCCATGCGCCTGGAACCGGCTATCGTGCCGCGCATCGGACGCATCGTCTTCATGGGCGGAGCGCGCAGCGCCGGCGGGAACGTCACGGCCTCGGCCGAGTACAACGTTTACGCCGACCCGCACGCGGCGCGCATCGTCTGCGAGTCGGGCTGCCCGCTCGTCGCGATCGGCCTCGACGTTACGCACCAGGTGCGCGCGACTCCGCGGCGGATTGCCGCGTTGCGCGCTCTGGGCACTCCGCTCGCCTCGGCAGCGGTGACACTGCTCGAGTTCTCGAATTCGCTCGAACCTTCCCGGCCGCCCGAACAGGGTGCGCCGCTGCACGATCCCTGCACGATCGCCTGGCTGCTGCGACCGCAGCTGTTCGAGTTCGCGCGCGCGCGCATCGGCGTCGAGACGGACGCGACGCTGACTCTCGGCGCGACCGCCGTCGATTTCCGTGTCGACGCCGGAGACCCGTTGCAGAGCCAGTGGGCGACTCAGGTCGACACGGATGGCGTATTCGCCTTGCTCGAGGAGCGACTCGCGTGAGCAGGCCGTCATGAACCAATCGCCGTGGCGCATCGTCGTCGTCGGCTCTGTCAACCTCGACCTGGTCGCCTCCGGTGTGCCTCTGCCGCGGCCAGGCGAGACGGTCACTGGTGCGAGCTTCGCGCGTCAACCGGGCGGCAAGGGTGCGAACCAGGCCCTCGCGGCGCGCCGCCTCGGGGCGCAGGTGAGCCTGATCGGGCGCGTCGGCCGCGGTCCGTTTGCCACGGAAGCCCTGGCGCTGCTGCGCGCGGCAGGTGTCGAGCTGACCCAGTGCGGCGTGGACGAGTCGGCACCCACGGGTGTCGCGCTGATCGTCGTCTCGCCGCAGGGTGAGAATCAGATCGTCGTCGCTCCCGGTGCGAACGCCAAGCTCTCGCCCGAGCACGTGGTGCTGCCGAGCCATGACGCACTGATCTGTCAGCTCGAGGTGCCGGTACCGGTCGTTGCGCGCGCGGTCGAGCTGTCCAACGCTTTCGTCTGTATCAATCTCGCACCGGCGGCCGAGGTGCCGGACGCGGTCTTCGCGCGCGCCGACTTGCTGGTGGTCAACGAGACCGAGGCCGAGTGGTACGGCGAGCGTCTGCACGGCGCGCGCGGGCTGGTGGCGATCACGCGCGGCGCGCGCGGCGCCGAGCTGTGGCGCGCAGGCACGCTGATCGCAACCGCGGCCCCACCCCCCGTGCAGGTAGTCGACACGACCGGTGCGGGCGACGCATTCGTCGCGGCGCTGACCATCGACCTGCTGCGTGGCGAGCCGCCCGAGACCGCGCTGCGATTCGCCTGCGCCGCCGGCGCGGCCGCCACGCTGCAGCATGGCGCTCAGCCGGCGCTACCGACCCGGACCGCCGTCCACTCGATAGCAGGCTTGTGAGGCTGCATCGCGAACGCGCGCCGGCGTACTCGATGCCTTCCAGCATGCACCCGGAGTCTTCGAGATCGGTCTCGCGCGCTGAACGCTGCTCAGGTGGGTGGCGTCGGCGGCGGCCAGCCCAGAGACTCGTCGCGGACGTGGTAGACCTTGCCGTAGCAGTCGGGATTGGCGAGGCAGCGTAGGGTGAAGATCGCGAGGTCGGCCCGTGTCATCGGCGTGATCACCGTATCGTCCTCGGTCAGCTCGGCGCGGCCGGTCGAGGGCGTGCCATCGGGATAGAGCCGCGCATTGCGGATGATGGTGAACGGCACCCCGCTCGCGCGCAGCAGATCCTCGCCCACACCCTGATCGCGCAGGCGCTCGAGCAGACCGGGTACGCGTTCCCAGCCCAGATGGGCGAATTTCGCGGCGTTGGAGCCGGCGCCCACCGCGCCATGGTGGATCACCTGGCCGACGCCTGCCGCGGCGAGCTGTCGCGAGAGCGGCGTCAGCGCCTTCTCGTAGAAATGCACGTCGCCGTCCTGGACGCGCAGGGCGCTGACCACGACGTCGTAGCGTTTGGCGCGCAGCACGGCGCCGATGCTGTCGACGTCGAACAGGTTGCCGACGGCGTAGTCGACGGGCAGTCCGGCGAGCCGCGTGCGGCTCGAACCTGTCCGCACGAATACGGTCACTCGATGGCCCGCCTCGGTGAGCCGCCGAACGATCTCGGCACCGAGTTGGCCGGTGCCGCCGAGCACCAACACCTGCTTCGGTGCCTCCGCCGGGCTCGTCGGCTCGTCTGCCGACGCCGGCAGGACGGTCAGGCTGAGTGCGGCCGCGGCAGCCAGCGCAAGCAGCCGACCGCGCGGGTTACGGCGGTGCAGGGCGTCTCCACCCATCTTTGGGTCTCCGGGTCACTCCCCGGGCTATGGTCGCAATTTTGGACGCGCTCGGCGAGCCCCCCGCGATCGGCCATGGCGGGCGTCGAGTACGGGCAATTCCGCATGCCGCACGGCGGCTCCAGCGCTGATACTGAAGCCGGTCGGGAGAGCAGCCATGATCCAGTCCAAACTGCCGCGATTCGTCGAGACGCTGGTCGATGCACTCTGGTTGATGCTGCTGCTCGCCGCGCTGAGTTCGGTCGGTCTGGCGCAGCCGCGCCTCGGTTCCACGGCGCCAGTGACGGCCGAATGGAACCGCGAGCTCGGCGCGGCGATGCGCGCGACGCCCGACGTGCGTGCAGGCGAGGACGACTATGCGCCCTGCGGCGCCTGTCACGGCGTGGATGGGCGCGGCGTTGCGGACGGTTCGGTGCCCGCGATCGCCGGGCAACACTTCACCGTGATCGCCAAGCAGCTCGTCGACTACCGGCATGGCCGTCGCTGGGACCTGCAGATGGAGCATGCCGCGAAGATGCGTCACCTGCAGGGCGGACAGGACATCGCCGACGTCGCCGCCTTCGTCTCGCGACTGCCGCGTGGGTTCGGTAGCGGTACCGGACCCGGCGACTATCTGAACGAAGGTGCGCGCGCTTACTTCCGTCACTGCGAGCGCTGTCACGGCGCGCTCGGTGGCGGCGACGCCTTGCGCGGCATTCCGCGCCTAGCGGGGCAGCACTATGGGTACCTGTACCGGCAGTTCTTCGATGCCGTCGAGCAGCGTCGTCCCAACATGAGTCGCGACCACATAGAGCTGATGGCGAAGATGGAGCGCGAGGAGATCATCGGTATTTCCGATTACCTGTCGCGCACCAGCGTCGAGCTGACGCAGCTGCCACCCTGAATCGCCGCGCAACCCGTCGCGGTCGGTCGCGAGCCGCCGAGTGGCTGCGCCTGAGCCGTGCGGCCGCCCGGCGACAGCTTGCGCGCGCGCCGCGCGCCGCTAAAATCCCGGCCCCGCCGGTGCGCCGCCGGCCTGCTCGGATTCCCCGCGATGCGTCTTTCGAGCCTGATCGTCGCAACGTTCTTTGCCGCGCTGACCATCGCTTTCTGGGCTGCGCTGAACCAGCCGACCCCCGAGCCTGCCTGGCCAGCGCGCATCAAGGGCTTCGCCTTCTCGCCTTATCGCGAGGATCAGGACGCCGTGCGCGGCGATCGCGTCTCGCCCGAGCAGATCGATGCCGATTTGCGGCTGCTCGCCGGTCGTACCCATGCGGTACGAACGTACAGCACCATGGATGGCCTCGACGCCGTGCCGGCGCTCGCGGCGCGCCACGGCATCAACGTGGCGCTCGGCGTCTGGCTCGATACGCGGCGCAACCGCAATCAGCAGGAAATCGCCAACGCCATTCAGCTCGCGCGCCTGCATCGCAACGTGGTCCGCGTCATCGTCGGCAACGAGGTGCTTCTGCGCGGCGACGTGCCGCTCGAGGAGATGTTCGAGTACCTCGATCGTACACGCGAACAGATCGGTCAGCCCGTGAGTACGGCCGAGCCATGGCACGTCTGGTTGAAGCACCCGGAGCTCGCGGAGCACGTTGATTTCCTCGCCGTGCACCTGCTGCCCTACTGGGAGGGCGTCGAGGTAGAACGGGCCGTTCTCGAATCGATCGCGCACGTCAGGCGCCTGCAGGCGCGCTTTCCCGACAAGCCGGTGGTGATTGCCGAGGTCGGCTGGCCCAGCAACGGCCGCACGCGCGAGGCAGCGGTTGCCAGCGAAGCGAATCAGGCTCTGTTCCTGCGTCGCTTCCTCGCGCAGGCCGAGCGCGAGGGCTGGACTTACTACGTGATGGAAGCCTTCGACCAGCCCTGGAAGCGCCAAACCGAGGGAGCGGTCGGAGCCTACTGGGGCGTGTACGACGCGACGCGCGTTCCCAAGTTCCAGTTCAGCGGACCGATCCTGCGACTGCCCGAATGGCGCGTCTTGGCCACGGTGACGGTGACCGTGGCTTTGGTGCTGCTCGCCGCGCTGTTTCTCGGTAGCCGGACGCTGCGCAATCGCGGACGAAGCTTCCTCGCGCTCGTCGTCTATGCGGTCGCGACGCTGGCGGTCTGGGTCGTGTACGACTACTCACGGCAGTACCTGACGCCGGCCGGGATCGCGGTCGGCCTGCTGCTATTCGCGAGCGCGCTGGGCGTTATTGCCGTTCTTCTCACCGAGGCTCACGAGTGGGCAGAGGCTTGCTGGGTCACCGCGCGCCGGCGCCTGATCGACGCGCCGGCGCCTTGGCTTGGCGACAGTCTGCCCAAGGTGTCGATCCACGTGCCGGTCCATGACGAGCCGCCTTCCATGGTGCGCGAGACGCTCGAGGCGCTCGCGCGGCTCGACTATCCCAACTTCGAAGTCCTTGTCGTCGACAACAACACGCCGCAGGAGACGACCTGGCGACCCGTGGAGGAACTCTGTGCAGCACTCGGTCCGCGGTTTCGTTTCGTGCATGTCGACGGGCTGGAGGGCTTCAAGGCTGGAGCGCTCAATCTCGCGTTTCAGCTCACTGCTGCAGATGCCGGCATCGTCGCCGTGATCGACAGCGACTACGTCGTCGCACCGGGCTGGCTGCGCGACCTGGTACCTGTCTTCGACGACCCGCAGGTCGCGATCGTGCAGGCACCGCAGGACTATCGCGATGCCGGTGAGAGCGCATTCAAGGCGATGATGTACGCCGAGTATCGCGGCTTCTTCCAGATCGGGATGGTCACGCGCAACGAGCGCAACGCGATCATCCAGCACGGCACGATGACGATGGTGCGTCGCACAGTCTTCGATCAGGGGCATGCCTGGGCGGAGTGGTGTATCACGGAGGATGCCGAACTGGGCCTGTCGATCCTCGAGTCGGGCTGGCAGGCACGCTACACGCCGTATAGCTACGGTCGCGGCCTGATGCCGGATACCTTCGTAGATTTCAAGAAGCAGCGTTTCCGCTGGGCGTATGGCGCGGTGCAGATCCTCAAGGCGCATGCGCCGTGGCTGTTCGGCCGGAGGTCCTGCGCGCTGGACGCTGGCCAGCGCTACCACTTCATCGCTGGCTGGCTGCCATGGCTCGCCGACGGGTTCAATCTGGTCTTCAATGTCGCTGCGCTCGGTTGGTCGATCGCGATGATCGCCGCGCCCACCGCCGTGGACGCGCCGTTAGCAGCGTTCGCTCTGCTGCCGCTGACGCTGTTCGCCTTCCGCGTCGCGAAGCTCGTGCATCTGTACCGTCGCTGCGTCGGTGCCGGGCTCCGTGAGACGTTGGCCGCGGGGATTGCGGGACTCGCGCTTGCGCACACGATCGGCGTGGCTGTGCTGCAGGGTCTGGTGACGCGCGGCTTGCCGTTTTTTCGCACGCCGAAGTGCGCCCATCGCGCTGCGCTCGGGCAGGCTTTCGCGGCCGCGCGCGAGGAAACGCTGATGTTCATTGCGCTCATGCTGGCCGCAGTCGCGGTCGCGCTGGCGCCCGTGGTCTCGAGCCCGGACCGGACCGCCTGGGTGGTGGTGCTCTGCGTGCAGGCGTTGCCCTACCTGTGCGCTCTGCTCATCTCGCTCGCCAATGCGCTGGCGCTCCCGGCGCAGTGGGTGCACGGCCGACCCGGCCGGCAGATGGGTGCTGAGCTTGCGATCACCAGGTCGCCGTGACAGCCTTGGTCTTGAGGTAGGGCTCGAGTCCCTCCATGCCGAATTCGCGTCCCCAGCCGGACTGCTTGTTGCCGCCGAACGGTACGGCCGGATCGATGGCCGCGTGCATGTTCACGCTGACCTGACCCGAGTCGATCATTCGCACCATCTTCAGCGCCGTGCCGAGATCGCGCGTCCAGACGCTGCCCGAGAGACCAAAGATCGTCGAGTTCGCCTCGCGGGCGACGGCCGCGAGATCGTCGTCGCCGAAGGTCTGCACGCAGAGCACGGGGCCGAAGATCTCGTTCCTGACCGGCGTCATGTCGGAGCGCGTGCGCGTCAGCACCGTCGGCTCGAAGAAATAGCCGGGGCGTGCGGGCGCGTTGCCGCCGCAGACTATTTCGGCGCCCTCGCGGCGACCGGCCTCGACGAAGCCGCTCACGCGCTCGCGCTGCCTCGCCGAGATCAAAGGGCCGAACTCCGAAGCCGGATCGAGCCCAGGACCGATCTTCATGCCTCTCGCGATCGCAGCGATGCCCTCGACGACCTTATCGTGGATCTTCTCGTGAACGAACAACCGTGTGCCCGCCATGCAGTTCTGGCCCTGCAGAAAGAAGCAGGCCCGCGCCGCGCCGGGAATGACCTGTTCGAGATCGGCGTCCGGGAAGACGACCACCGGTGACTTGCCGCCGAGCTCGAGCGTGACCTTCTTGAGGTTGCCGGCGGCGGCGCGCACGATCGAGCGACCGACCTCGGTAGAGCCCGTGAACGCGATCTTGTCGACCTCGGGATGCGCGGCGAGCGCGGCGCCCGCCGACGCACCGTAACCGTTGACGAGGTTCAGGACGCCATCTGGGATGCCCGCCTCCTGACAGAGCTCCATGAGCCGCATCGCGGTCAGCGGTGTCAGTTCGGCGGGTTTGAGGACCATTGTGCAGCCGGTCGCGAGCGCCGGCGCGATCTTCAGCATCACCATCGGCAGCGGCGAGTTCCATGGCGTGATCGCGCCGACGACGCCAATCGGCTCGCGCAGCGTGAAGGTCAGCGCCTCGCCGGGCAGCTTGCCCTGCGGCGCCGCAGGGATCGTCATGCCGTGGATCTTGGTCGGCCAGCCGGCGTAGTAGCGGAAGAACTCCGGTACGAACAGGCCAACGACATACTGCGCGAGCGGCATCGGCAGACCGTTGTCGAGGATCTCGAGCTCGATCAACTGCTGCGCGTTGCGCTCGATCAGCTCGGCGATCTTCCATAGCAGTGCACCGCGCTGCGCTGCCGTGAATTTTGCCCACGGGCCACCGAGCGCGGCGCGTGCTGCGGCGACCGCGGCATCGACTTCCGGCGCGTCGCCCGATGCGACCTCGGCGATCTTCTGCCCGGTGGCGGGATCGAACACGTCGAACATCGCGCCGCTCGCCGACGGGACCCAGCGGCCGCCGATGAAGTGGCCGTGCTTGCGCTTGAGGAAGTCGAGCGTTGCGGCTGAGACGGGTGGGAGGGCGGCTGCGGCGTTCATGGGAAGTCTCCGTGTATGGACGGATGCTACTGGCTCACGCCAGGCGCTTCGCCGCCGGAGGGGCACGGCGGCCGCGGCACGGTCGACGGCGACGCTTGAGCGCTGCGCGCCGTGTCGCTACGCTGGCTCGATGACTCCCGAGGCGATTCTGCGGCCGTCGGCGGCGCGGTTTGCGGCGCACGTTCCCGTGATCGTCGTCGGTGGCGGCGGGTGCGGCCTCACCGCCGCGCTGGCCGCGAAGGAGTCCGGTGCCGAGGTCATCGTGCTCGAGCGCGATGCCACTGCGCTCGGCACGACCGCCATGTCGACCGGCCTGATTCCTGCTGCCGGCACGCGCGCCCAGCGGGCGGCCGGCATCGTCGATAGCCCCGAGCTGTTCGCTGCGGATATCGTCAGGAAAGCCCGGGGGCAGACCGACGAGCGCATCGCGCTCGCGCTGGCGCGAGAGTCGGCGGCCACGGTCGAATGGCTGACTGACCGGCATCACGTGCCGTTGACCCTGGTCGACAGCTTCCTGTACCCCGGCCATAGCGTGAAGCGCATGCACGGCACGCCGAACCGCACCGGCGCCGAACTCATGGGCGCCCTGTCGGCGGCGATCGAGCGCGAGGGTGTCGATCTGCTGACCGAGGCGCTGGTCGAGACGCTGTTTGCCGAACCGGACGGCCGCGTGCCCGGAGTGCGGATCCGCCGTCCCGATGGCAGCGTCGAGGATCTTGGCTGCGAGGCGCTCGTGCTCGCCTGCTGCGGCTTCGCCGGTAATGCAGAAATGGTCGCGAAGTACATTCCTGAGATCGTCGGAGCGACGTTCTTCGGTCATCCTGGCAACAAGGGCGATGCGATCCGCTGGGGGCTCGCGCTCGGCGCTGCCGTACGTGACATCCACGCCTATCAGGGACACGGCGGGCTGGCCGCCGGCCGTGGCATCCCGATCCTCTGGCCGGTCATCGTCGAGGGTGGATTCCAGGTCAATGTCCACGGCGAGCGCTTCTCGGATGAATCGCTCGGCTATTCCGAGCAGGCCGTCAACGTCGTGGCCCAGCCCGGTCACGTCGCCTGGGACATCTACGACGAGCGGCTCCACAGGCTGATGCTCGAGTTCGACGACTATCGCGATGCGGTCGAGGCGCGGGCCATCGTTTCCGCGCCGACCGTCGCCGAACTCGCGCGCCAGACCGGCATCGATGCGGCCGGTCTCGCCCGCACGGTTACGGCGGTCGATGCGCAGGTGCGCGCAGGCGCGGTCGATGCATGGGGCCGCCGGTTCGCCGACCGGCCGCCACTCGCGCCGCCGTACTACGCGGTGAAGGTCACCGGTGCGTTGTTCCACACCCAGGGCGGACTTGCCGTCGACTCGCAGGGTCGCGTGCTGCGCGAGGACGGCAGCGCACTGCCGAATCTGTACGCCGGTGGCGGAGCGGCGCGGGGCGTGTCGGGACCCTCGTGCTGGGGCTACATTGCCGGTAATGGGCTGCTGACGGCGACGACTTTCGGCAGGCTGGCCGGAAATGCGGCAGCCCGTCAGGTCCTGACCGGCAAGTGAGCCGCATCTGTGCTAGGGTCCTCGCATCGACGGGGGTCGAAATGAGCACCGAAGCGATCGACATACCGGCGTCACGCGCCACGACCTGGCGCCTGCATCTCGGCTGGGGTATCGGCACGCTCGGCGCGTCGCTGCTGCTCAACGGCTTCTCGATGCTGGCGGCGTTCTACCTGACCACCGTGCTCGGCATCGCCGCGGCCACGGCGGCGGCCGTCCTGTTCATCGCCAAGCTCTGGGACATCGTCAGCAATCCCATCATGGGACTGATCAGCGATGCCACGGCGACGCGTTGGGGTCGCCGGCGGCCGTATCTGCTGCTCGGCGGACTCGTCGCCGGAGGCGCCTATGCGCTGCTCTACAGTGCGGCGCTCACGCCGCTGGGCAGTTCGCTACCGGCCGTCGCGCTGGTCGTAGTCCTGGTCGGCACGGGCTATACGATCTTCAACGTACCCTACATGGCCATGCCATCCGAGATGGTCGACGACTACCACGAGCGCACGCGGATGTTCTCCTACCGCGTGTTC
>CAZAWM010000054.1:0-16019 GCA_964488605.1 uncultured Steroidobacteraceae bacterium
GTGCGTGCGCGCCCGGCCAGTCAGCTCGGTCGGATCGAGCTCGAGCCGCATCAACGTGGCGTCTCGGCGGCGGCCGCGTCGAGCGTCTGCCGGAACACGGGCAGTGGCTGCGCTCCGGAGAACGCATATCGGCGGTCGAGGATGAACGTCGGCACGCTATTGATTTGCCAGGCGCGCGCCTGGGCCTCGAGCGCTGCAATGCCTTCGTGCAGGCGCGGATCGTCGACGGCGGCGCGCGCGCCGACGGGATCCAGACCTGCCTCGCCGGCGAGCGCCGCGAGCGTGTCGGGGTCGCCGATGTCGCGACCCTCGGCGAAGTAGGCGGCAAGCACGCGGCGCTTGATCTCGTTCTGCGCACCCTGGCCGGCGGCCCAGGCGATCAGTGCATGCGAGCGCCGCGTGTTGGGGATGCGGCGGATCGCCTCGAAGTCGAACGAGATGCCCGCCTCGGCGCCGAGGGTTCGCAGCGTCGCCTGCGCCTTCGCGAAGCGGTCGACGTCACCGGAACGCTCGCGAAGGAATTCAGCGCGGTCGCGGCCCTCGGCAGGCAGATCGGGATTGAGTTCGAACGGCAGCCAGCGCAGCTCGACGGCCTGCGCCGGGCGTTCGGCGAGCGCCTGCTGCAGCCGCGCGAAACCCAGGTAGCACCAGGGACAGACGGTATCGGAATAAACCTCGATCAGCATTGCCTCACCCGGATTTTGCGCCCATCGGACATATTCGCGAGGTGGTGGCCCAGACAGCAGGCGGTTAAGATGGCCTGCCGGTGACCGTCCGCGGTGCAGGAAGGGGCCGGCCACGCCTCAGGGGTAGCGTGTCACTGGCAGAACGCATTGCGCAAGCCGAGCCTAAAACGCAAATTCCTGCTCGCTGCGGTGCTATCGACCATCGCCGGCGTGCTGCTCGTCGGCGGCGCGCTCTGGTACCAGATCCAGTCCGACTCCGGTCTGATCACCGGCATCGTCAGCCGCGAATCGCGCCAGCAGATCTCTCGCGAGCTCGAGGCGCGCGCGGCGACAGTGGCCGGGCATATCGCCGACGCGGTGGGCCCGGCGCTGGCGCGCGGCGATCGGGTAGCGCTGTCCCGCGCAATGCAGCCTTTTCTAGACGACGGTTCGCTGCTCGAGGTCATCATACTCGACGGGGACCGCCAAAGCGCATTCGAGTGGCGCCGCGCGGCAGCGTCGACGGCGGGCGCGGACGGCGGAACGCCACTGGTGGCCCGCCACGAGACTCCGGTGCGCGTGCTAATACAGTCGCAACCCGAAGTCTGGCTGCCGCGCACGGTCGGTGACGTCACCATCGTGCTGCGCAGCATCGGCATGCCGGTCAACGGCGCCGTGGACGAGTTAAAAGCCGCCCGCCTGCGCCAGCTGCACACGCTCGCTGCGATCGTCGCGGGCTTCCTCGTGCTCGGCCTCGGTGTCGGTAGCGCACTTGCCTGGTGGGCTGGTCGTCGTATCGCCGAACCGCTCGCGGCGCTCGCGCGCGGCGCCGAGCGCATCGGCCAGGGCGACTACACGCGCACGCTCGACGTGCAGCGCGATGACGAGATCGGCGAGCTGCAGGCGGCACTCGAGCGGATGCGCCATCGGCTGCGCAGCACGACGATCACGCGCGACTACCTCAACAGCGTCCTCGGCAGCATGAACGACGCGGTGTTCGTCACCTCCCCGGATGGCGTGATGCGCGTAGTGAACCTGGCCGCCTGCCGCCTGCTCGGCTATGGCGAAGCCGAGCTGGTCGGCAAGAGCATTCAGCACATCATCGACGAGACGGAGCGCGCGAACTTCGACCTGCTGCAGGCCGCGCAGGACACCCGCGAAACGCTGGTACGCACGCGCCAGGGCCAGTCCATCCCGGTCTCGCTGTCGGGGTCGCAGATCACGAGCGAAGACCCGCAGTTCCAGGGCGTGATCTTCGTGGCGCGCAACATCAGCGAGCGCAAGCGGGCCGAGCGCCGTATCCGCTATCTCGCCCGCTACGATACCTTGACCAAGATCCCGAACCGCATGCAGTTCCAGCACCTGTTGCAGCAGGCGATCGCGCGCGCGCTCAAGAACGGGACCTCGCTGGCGTTGCTCTATCTCGACATGGATCGCTTCAAGGAGGTCAACGATACCTTCGGTCACGCGGCGGGCGACCGGACTCTCGAGATCCTCTCGGAGCGGCTGACGCGCTCGGTTCCCAGGGAAGCCGTGGTCGGACGGCTCGCGGGCGACGAGTTCGCGGTCTTCATCGAGGGATTGCCGGCCGCGGCCGACAACCGCGGCCCGATCGCGCACCTCGCTCGCTCCGTGCTCACCGAGGTCGGCAAGGCCTTCCAGCTCAACGGTCAGGAGGTCTTCCTGACGGCGAGCTTCGGTATCGCTTTCGCGCCGCGCGACGCCGAGAACGTCATCGATCTGATCCGCAATGCCGATGCGGCGATGTACTACTCGAAGCAGAATGGCGGCAACACGTTCGCGTTCTACGCGCCCGAGATGAACGCAGCCGCCGTCGAACGGCTGATGCTCAAGAGCAAGCTGCGCCGCGCGCTCGAGCGCGACGAGCTCGTGCTTCAATACCAGCCCAAGGTCGACCTGCGTACTGGGCGCATCGTCGGCGCCGAGGCGCTGCTGCGCTGGCGCCTGCCGGGCCACGGCGACATCCCACCATCGCAGTTCATTCCACTGGCCGAGGAGACGAACCTGATCGGCGAGCTCGGCGAGTGGGTGCTTAACAAGGTCTGCACCGACTACCGGGAGATGCTCAGCGAGGTGAGTAACCCGGGCCGCTTCTCGCTGAACCTGTCGCTGAAGCAGCTGCAGCAGGCGAGCTTCATACTGCGCTGCCGGTCGGTCTTCCGCCGGCACCGCGTCTCGCCAACGGCACTCGAGCTCGAAATCACCGAGACGACGCTGATGGCAGACGCCAAACGTACGCTGCGCATGCTCAACGAGCTGTACGGCATGGGACTACACCTATCCATCGACGACTTCGGCACGGGTTACTCGTCGCTGTCGGCGCTGCAGCAGTTCCCGATCGGCACGCTGAAAATCGACCAGTCCTTCGTCCGCGATCTCGGCGATGACGAGGGCGACGCCACTATCGTGCGCACCATCGTCGAGATGGGTCGCAGCCTCGGCATGGAAGTCGTTGCCGAGGGCGTCGAATCCGTGCGTCATGTCGACTTCCTGCGCGCGCATCACTGTCATTTCGCTCAGGGCCGCCTGTTCGGCGAGCCCTGCATGGTCGAAGACCTCAAGGCGCTGATGATCCGCCAGGAAGCCGGCGAAGCTCCGTACGCTGCTTTGCTCGCCGCGCCTGCCGTGACCGGCACGGCCGGAGCGAACCCCGCCTGAAGCGGCGAACGCGGCCGGTGACGCCCGCCACCTAAATAAAAAGGCGGACCTTACGGTCCGCCTCAACGGGGGGTCACTCGTCAGGTTGGACGCTTGACGAAGACAGTGTACCCCATAGCGCGGCTTTGTCAACTTTTAGTACAGCTTTTTGCTATACAAAAAATATACGTCGAGCGTCGCGTCCTGGGATTCAAGGCTCAGACCCCGCCGCTGCGTGGCTAAAATGACACAATGGATCCTCACGCGGACGCGTCGCCGACCGCTCAAGTCGGTCGTCCGACCGGCCGGCGCTGGCGTCTCTTACCGCTCGCGCTACTCGTTGTGCTCGCCGCGCTGATCGCGCTCGGCAGCTGGCACTCGACCAAGCCGCTTCCCCCTGGCCTGCGGGTCGCCGCCGAGTGGACGCCAGTGCCGGCCGACGATGTTCGACTGCTGGCCGACGTGACGTCGGCGGACGCCTATGGGCAGCCCATCGTCCGGCAGGAGATCTTCGAGGAGATGCTGCGCATGATCCGCGACGCGCGTCGCTTTGTCGTGCTCGACCAGTTCCTGTTCAACGCCCACGACGGCGCCGGACCGCGTGCGCGAACTCCGTCGTTGGCCGTCGGCCGGTCGCTGTCCACGGACCTGCGTGATGCGCTGATTGCTGCGCGCCGCGCGCAGCCGCAGCTCCAGGTGCTCCTGATCACCGATCCGATCAACGACGTTTATGGCGGCATGCCGTCCGGCGATCTCCATGCGCTGCGCGGAGCCGGCGTCGACGTCGTGGTGACGGATCTGGACAGGCTGCGCGACCCCAACCCGCTCTACTCGAGCCTCTGGCGGCTCGCGATCCGCTGGTGGAGCGGCGATGGCCGCGGAGACGGCTGGCTGCCAAACCCTCTGGCCGTGGGTCCCTCGCGAGTGACCTTCCGCGCCTGGGCACGTCTGCTGAACATGAAGGCCAATCACCGCAAGGTCCTGATCGCTGACGATGGCGTCGGCGGTCTCGTCGGACTCGTCGGGTCGATGAATCCTCACGATGCGAGCAGCGCTCACTCCAACCTCGCGCTGCAGGTTCGGGGTGCGGCACTCGAACCCCTGCTCGCGAGCGAACTCGCGGTCGCGCGCTTCTCGGGCTGGCGCGGCGAGTGGCCCACGCCGACAGCATCGTCGAGCGCTGCGCGCACGCCCCCCGGCATCGACGCCAACGGCGCTGCGGATGCGGACATGGCCGCCTTCGCGAGCGGCGCGCTGGTCCGCGTACGCGCATTGACCGAAGGTGCGATCGCCGACGCGGTGCTCGAGCGCCTCGCGCGCGCCGGTCCTGCCACGCGGATCGAGGTGGCGATGTTCTATCTCTCGGACCGACGCGTCATCGCAGCGCTGCTCGCCGCTGCGGCGCGCGGCGCTGCGATACGCGTGCTGCTCGATCCGAACAAGGACGCCTTCGGTCGCGAGAAGTCGGGCATCCCGAACCGGCCCGTCGCATCCGAACTCGTGGCGCGCAGCGACGGCGCCATCCGCCTGCGCTGGTACCGCACGCACGGCGAGCAGTTCCACGTCAAGATGCTCGCGGTGCGAGATCCAGACAGGATCTGGCTGACCATCGGCTCGGCCAATCTCACGCGGCGCAATGTCGCCGATTTCAACCTCGAGGCCAACCTCGCGGTTGAGGCCGCGCCGAGTGCGGGCATCACGCTCGCGGTCGAGCGCTGGTTCGAGACGCTCTGGAACAACCGCGGGCCTGCCGGCGTCGAGTACACGACGGACCTCGGCACCTTCGCCGATCCATCACAGTCGAGCTACTGGGCCTACCGACTGCTGGAGTGGACGGGGCTATCGAGCTTCTGAACGAGCGATCCGGCGTTCCGGCGGTCGGCAGGCGTCGGGTGTAGATCGGTCATTTCTCGTTGACGTCCGCGAGAACCGCTTCCACTGCGCGCGTCGCGACCTCGCTCAGCGCCGCACCGACCGCTGCATCGAATGCCGCGACGACCGCGCCCATGCGCGGCGCCGCCGAGGGCGCCTCGGCGCCAGCGACGAAGGTAGCGACCACGCCGCGATCAGCGCGCCGGCTGACCGTGCAGTCGAGCTGCACACGCACGAGCGGCGGGCCGCCGCCGGTGGCGTCGGCCTCGAAGTGGCGCACGGCCACCCGGAGCGAGTAATTCGAGTGCAGCGCGGCGGCTGCATCGTGCACGGAACCGAAAGCTCCGGCCCTGCGCAGCGTCTCGACCGTCAGCGAGCCCAGGACGGCCGGCAGCGGACCGGTCCAGCGGCTCGCCGCGTAGTGATCGAGCACGCGCGGCTCGCGCAGGACGAGAATACGGTCGGTGTCGAAACCGGGCGGCACCTGCACTCGTTCGACGCGCAGCGCGATGTCCGTGAGTGTCGGGCGCGGTATGGCCACGACGGGCGCTCGCAGCAGGTAGTTGACCGGCACCGCAGCGGTACTGCGCAAGCCGCTGCAGGCCGTCAACGCGGCCGCGAGCGCGAGGCTAGACAGACTGGCAAGACACACCGGTCGCACTCTGCTCATCGCGGGATCTCCACACCGCTGGCCGGCGGCTGGTAGACGAGTTGCGAGGGGTTCTCGCGCAGGGTCTGCATGAGCTGCTGGAACTCGCTGGCGGCCGCCCGGCTTTCGCGCAGCAGCTGCTCGAACTCGGGCAGGCCGTCGCGGGCGAAGGCACGGACGTCGCGCTGGCTCTCGGCAACGAGCTGATCGAGCCGCGCGGTCGTGCTCGCGAGGTTCTCGGCCGCGACGCGAACCCGCTGCAACGCGGCCAGCGCCTCGGGCGCGGCGCTGTCCACGACCCCGCGGGCGGTACTGGTCACGGCCGTGACCTCGGCCGCTGCGGCGCGCATCTCCCTGGCGAGCGCGTCGATGTCGCGCAGCGTGCCGGGCAGGTTGCGCGTCGCGAGCTCGACATTCGCGACGGCTCGCGAGACGGCCTCGATGTTGTCGTCGGAGAGCAGCAGGATGACGCGCTGGGCCATCTCGCCGGCACGCACCACCACGTCGGGCAGACCGGCCACGAACGTGTCGAAGTTGGAGCGCACCGAGGGGATGACCGGATAGCTTTCGCTCGGCACGTTGTCGATGAGCTTCTTCGTACCCGGCTGACCGAGCAGATCGATGTACAGCAGACCGGTAACCCCCTGCAGCGACAGCTCAGCGACCGTCTGTTCGGTGATCGGCGCCGAGCTGTCGATGTCGGCGATGACCTGCACGCGCCCGGCGGCTCGTCGATCGACGCGGATGTCGTGGACACGGCCGACGTCTACGCCGAGGAACCGGACCGTGCTGCCCAACGTCAAGCCGCTGACCGAGCCCTCGAAATAGATCTCGTAACGCTGATAACTGCGCGCGTCGCGGCTGTCGGTGTACCAGTAGACGAACAGCCCGGCCATCGCGACCACCAGCAGGACGAACGCACCGACAGCCGCGTAATTCGCCTCACGCTCCATGACGGCCGTCCTCGCTGCTCGCGGCGGCGAAGCGCAGGGCACGCTCGCCATGGAAATACTCGTGGATCCAGGGGTGCTCGTTGCGCACGATGCCTTCGCGCGTATCGCAGATCATTTTCCGGTCGACGATCACGCCGACACGATTGCAGGTTCGGAAAATCGTGTCCAGATCGTGCGTGATCATTACGACGGTCAGTTGCAGCTCGCGCTGCAGGGCCATGACGAGTCCGTCGAAGGCGGCGGCGCTGATCGGGTCCAGACCGGAGGTCGGCTCGTCGAGGAACAGCAGCCGCGGATCGAGCGCCAGGGCGCGCGCGAGCGCCGCGCGCTTGATCATGCCACCCGAGAGCTGAGCCGGGTACTTGAAGGCTGCGTCGGCCGGCAGCCCGACCAGCCGGACCTTGAGCATCGCCAGTTCGTCGAGCGCACGCGGCGGCAGGTCGAGAAACTCGAGCATCGGCAGCTGTACGTTCTGCAGCACCGTGAGCGCCGTGTACAGTGCACCCGCCTGGAAGGTGACGCCATAGGTCGCCTTGACCGCCCGGAGTTCCTTCTCGGACATCTGCGTCAGGTTCCGCCCGAGCAGGTAGACCTCGCCGGCACGCGGCTTTTGCAGCCCGAGTATGGTGCGCAGCAATACCGACTTGCCCGAGCCCGAGCCGCCGACGATCCCGAACACCTCGCCCTCGAGCACGTCCATGTCGAGTCCGTCGTGCACGAGCTGCGCACCGAAACGGTTGACGATGCCACGCACCGAGATGACCGGCGAGGTCATCAGATGTCCAGCTCCATGAACAGCACGGCGAACAAGGCGTCGGCGAGAATCACGAGGAAGATCGCCTGCACGACGGCCACGGTGGTCAGGCGGCCGAGCTCGCGCGAGGAGCCGCGCACCTGCAGGCCCCGATAGCAGCCCGCCGCCGCGATCAGGACGGCGAACACGGGCGCCTTCCAGATGCCGACCCAGAACGTGTAGGGACCGATCGCCTCGTCCATCCTGGTCACGAACTGGACGAATGGCATGTCGAGCAGGAAGCGGCACAGCAGCGCGCCGCCGGCGAGCCCGACCGCGTCGGCAACGACCGTCAGCAGCGGTAGGGCGATCACCAGTCCGGTGATCCGCGGCAGGATCAGCACCTCGAACGGACTGACGCCCGTCGCCTTCAGCGCATCGACCTCCTCGTTGAGGCGCATTGCGCCGATCTCGGCCGCAAATGCGCTACCCGAGCGGCCGGCGACGATGATGGCGGTCAGCAGCACGGCCATCTCGCGCAGCGTCCCGACCGTAATCAGGTCGACGACGAAGATGTCGGCGCCGAACTTGCGCAGCTGCTGCGCACCCATGTAGGACGTGATGACAGCGATCAGGAAGGCGATCAGCGCCACGATCGGGATCGCGGTGATGCCGGTGTCGTAGACGTGGCGCGCGATCGACGTGAAGCGCCAGCGGCGCGGATGCGGGACCGCACCGACGACGGTCGCGGCGACCTCGCCGACGAAAGCGAGTCCGGCGAGCAGTTCGCGTGTGCCGCGCAGGAAGCGCCTGCCGACGGCCTCCGCCGCCATCGTGTGCGGTCGCCGTCGCACCGCGGCGCCTCCTTGTGAGTCGCCGAGCGCGGCGATGTCGGCCTCGCCGAGGGTGTCGGCGACGAGCTGCACCGCTTCCGGCCGGCCGTCTGGCCAGAGCACCTCGAGGCCATTGCGCACCGCACGGCGCTCGAGGTCGCAGAGCAGCCAGGCACCGGACGGGTCCAGCCGGCCGAGACGCGCGGTCGCGATTTCGAGTTGCCTCTGCCCGGCGAGCGGCAGCGCCTCGAGCTCGCGGATGATGGCGCCGACGTCAACGGCAGACCAGTCGCCCGCAGGGACCAGCCGCAGCGTGCCGCCGGCGCATTCGGTCGCGAAGTGCATGGCAGCGCCGCGGTCCGCTTCAGGGCGGCAGCGCGCGGTGCGAACCGTCGCAGAGCGGTGCGTTCGCCGTGCGCTTGCAGGCGCAGAACCAGACGGTGCCACTCGCGGTGGCCGCGTACTTCACCGGTGTGAAGCCACTGCCCTTGTGCGCTCCGTCGCAAAACGGCTGTTGTTTGGAGAGACCGCAGCGACACCACCAGTAGCTCTTGCCGGCCTCGACCTCGACCGCCAGCGGTGCACGACCCGCAATGTTCGCTTCGCTCATCGTTCAGCTCTCTCCCGATGCGTCCTGCAGAACGCTTAGACTGCAGGGAGTCTATCGCGAGGCACTCCATGACGACCATCGGTACGCCCCTGTCCGACTCGGCTACCCGCATGCTGCTGCTCGGCGCCGGAGAACTCGGCAAGGAGGTCGCAATCGAGGCGCAGCGCGTTGGCATCGAAGTCATCGCCGTGGACCGTTACCCAAACGCGCCTGCGATGCAGGTCGCGCATCACTCCCACGTGATCCGCATGCTCGATCCCGCCGCGCTGCGCGCCGTGGTCGAGCGCGAGCGGCCGGCGTTCATCGTGCCGGAGATCGAAGCCATAGCAACCCAGGAACTGCTCGCGCTCGAGGCCGAGGGCTACACCGTCATCCCGACGGCACGGGCGGCCCGCCTGACCATGGACCGCGAGGGCATACGCCGCCTCGCGGCCGAAGAGCTCGGTCTGCCCACCTCGCCGTACCGCTTCGCCGCCAGCCTCGAGGAGTACCGGGCGGCGGTAAGCGAGCTCGGTCTGCCCTGTGTCGTCAAGCCGGTGATGTCGAGCTCTGGGAAGGGGCAGAGTGTGGTGCGCGCCGAGCACGAGATCGACGCCGCCTGGGACTATGCCCAGGGCGGCGGCCGCGCTGGTGCAGGCAGGGTGATCGTCGAAGGCTTCATCGAGTTCGACTACGAGATCACGCTGCTGACGGTGCGTCACGCGGGCGGCAGGACGTTCTGCGCGCCCGTCGGTCATCTGCAGGTCGATGGCGACTACCGCGAATCCTGGCAGCCGCATCCAATGAGCGCAGCGGCGCTCGCCGAGTCGCAGCGCATCGCCGCGGCGGTCACCGACAGTCTCGGCGGGCGCGGCCTGTTCGGCGTCGAGCTGTTCGTCAAGGATGACCGGATCTGGTTTAGCGAGGTCTCGCCGCGCCCGCACGACACCGGTCTCGTCACGCTGATCTCGCAGGATCTCTCGGAGTTCGCCTTGCACGTGCGCGCGATCCTGGGTCTGCCGATACCGGCGATCGCACAGCTTGGCCCATCGGCATCCTGTGCACTGCTCGTCGAGGGCGAGAGCGCGAACGTCCGCTTCGGCAACGTCGCCGCCGCGCTCGCCGAGCCCGACACGCAGTTACGGCTGTTCGGCAAGCCCGAGGTCCGCGGGCGCCGGCGAATGGGCGTGGCGCTGGCCCGTGGCGCCTCGATCGAACTTGCCCGCGAGAAGGCGCGGCGTATGGTCGCCACGCTCGGCGCCGGTGTGCGGCTCTAGCCGAACGTTCCGCCGGTCAGGTGGCCGCGTCAGGTCACCGTTGCCAACATGACGAGCAGCAGCGCCATGGCCGTCACCCACGCGCCGAGCACGCGCCGTACGAGCGGCGCGCGCGGCTCGAGCCGGCGCAGCCCCTCGTGCAACCACAGGACGAGCAGGCCGCTCGCCGCACCGCTGCCGAGCGCCTCCCAGACGTTCGCCGATTCTGGCCGGGCCGCCAGGCCGATCGTCGCCGCGGCGACGCATGCGAGCGTCCATGCGCCCAGGCGCTGCGGTGTCCAGGCGAGGACGGCCGCCATGCCCGCAAGCGCAGCGCCCAGCGGCGCCGCCGAATCGAGACTCGGCGGCGCGAGGGCGGCGACGGCGAATGCTGCGGCCGCGCAGAGCAACGCGACCTCGAACTGCAGTGCCTCGCTCGTGACGACGGTGGCCGCGGCGAGGCCGACCAGGGCGGCCAGCGCGAGCGGCGTCAGTACCACGTGGAAAGCGCCGGCCCAGAATGGCGCAAGATCGCCCAGATTCGCGTGGGCCGCGGCCTCGGGCGCGAGCACCAGCGCCAGCGCCGCAAGAGCGGCCGTGGCGACTCGACGCATGGCGCGGCGGAGCGCGCCTCGATCAGAGCAGCTCGGACTGGCCGAGCAGGATCCCGCCGCCGACGAGCGCGATCGCTGCGCCGGCACCGCGCAGCAGCGGCGCGCCACCGCGGACGCCGACCAGCAGTCCGAGAGCGACACCCGCCAGATGCAGCAGACCCGTGGCCAGCACGAATCCGGCCGCGTGGCTCTGCGGCGCCGCGGCTTGCGGCAGCTCGGTGCCATGCGCATGGCCGTGGAAGATCGCGAATACGGCGATGATTGCAACCGCTACCACGGTCGGCGCGGACCAGCGCAGCGCGATGGCGGCGCCGAGCACCACGACCGACAAGGCGATGCCGGCTTCGACGAAAGGTAGCGAGACACCGGCGATACCGAGAACGCCCCCGATCAGCACCACGAGCGGGAACGCGACCGGCAGTTGCCAGATCAGCGGACGGCCGAGAAACGCACCCCAGATACCGACGGCGACCATGGCGAGCAGATGATCGAGTCCCGTCACCGGGTGCAGCACCCCGGCGAGAAAGCCGTCCGCCATGCCGTGGCCGTCGTGGGCGTGGACCGGACCGGCGCCGAGACCGAGCAGCAGAAGGACTAGCGACAACGCAGGACGACGTGACATGGCGGTACTCCGGCAATGGCGCCGCAGGTCGGACCACGGCGCAGGCCACGCTCCGCCCGGATATCGGCGGATCGGAATGTTATGCAGAATGTGCGCGTTCTTCCTACCTTTCCGATCGGGTGACCGTTGCTCGCCATCCTGTCCGCAGGGTTTTTGCTCGGCCTCCGCCATGCGATCGAGCCTGACCACTTGGCGGTCGTCTCGGTGCTGGCTGCAGGGAAGGACCCGGCGCGGAATTTCCTCCGTCACGGGCTGATCTGGTCGTTCGGACACTCGCTGTCGCTACTCGTCTTGTCGCTGGTCGTCGTGCTCGCCGAAAGAAGTGTGCCCGCGACCTGGGACCGCGCGCTGCACGCCGTCATCGGTCTGCTGCTGCTCGCGCTCGGTGCCAGCGCGCTGTGGCATGGACTCGGCTTCGCGCACCCTCAGCTCGCGACGGCGTCCCCCGGCGCCGCGCATGCGGGCGGCCCGCCCCCTCCGATCCGACCGACGGCCCAGTTGCGGACCCTGCTGATCGGCCTCGTGCAGGGACTCGTCGGATCGGGTGCGCTCGTACTACTCGCATTGGACACGGCGGGCCGTCCGGCGCTCGCGCTCGGTTACGTCGCCGTGTTCGGACTGGGCTCGATCGCCGGGATGGCGCTGGTCGCCCTAGCCCTGAGCGTGCCGCTGGCGCGCGCCACCCGGCGCGTCGCGCACTTCTCGCGCTGGATGTCGCTGGTCACGGGCGCACTGATGATCGTCGTCGCGCTGCAGACCCTGCGCGGCGTCTGACTGCCGTCAGGTGTCGTCGCGACGACGACGCACCTGAACGGCCGCCCAGAGCAGCAGCGCTGCCGCTGCGACCCCGAGCCAAAGGTCGATGTTGCCGAGCAGCGGGGTCGTATCGAGACGGCTGTAGACCTCGCCGATGCGCGCGAACTCGCGGTCGATCGCGCCGACTGCGCGCGCGCTCGGACTCACGCGCATGCCCATCGCGTCGAAGAAACCGCCCAACCGGTACTCGAGGAACGCCGCGACGCGGTTCGAGTCGAACGCAGTCTTCTCGAGCAGCATCAGCGCGACGGGCGGCAGCACGGCCCAGAGGAACACGTTGCGGCGCGCCCAGGCGGAGATCAGCAGCAGCGCGGCCGCGATCGGCGCATACCAAAGCGCCGCGACTAGGGTTCCCGCGAACATCGCGCCCTGAACGGCGAGCCAGATTCCCATGTTCCACTGCACAATCGGCGCGAACGTCGTGCCGGCGAGCTTGCCCGTCAGCACACCGATCGTTGCGAGACTCGTGACGGCCGAAATCGCCCAGACACCGAGTGGCACGACGATCAGCGCGACGAGGGCCTTGGCGGCCACCGTGTGCGCGTCCGAGACGGGCAGCGATTTCCAGAACAGGATGCTGCGGTCCTTGCGTTCGCTGTAGAGCGCATCGAGCAGATAGAAGAACAGTCCGACGAGTACGACGATCAGCTGTGGCACGTAGAGGCCGGCGACCAGCACGCCGAACAGCTTGTCGGCCCTCTCCGGCGTGATCGCCTTGACGAAGTCGATCGACTGACCGTCGATCTCGATGCGTGCGTCAGCGGAGACGTGCACCCCGCCGCTCAGGGCCGTCAGCACGATCAGCAGCGCGGCGACGGCAAGCGGCGCCATCCACAGCGCCCGATGCTCCCAGAACTCGCGGCGCACCAGAGTGATCCAGTATTTCATGACGACTTTCCGCCCTGAATCCGCGCGATGAACAGGTCCGAGAGCGACGGCGCATGCACCTCGCCGAACGCGCGCAGTTCGTCGGCGCTGCGCCCTTCGAAGACCATGCCGATGCGGCCGAAGACCTCGCGCTCGTGCAACGGTCCGAGCGCGCGCGCATCCGGCGCCCGATCAGGCGTCGTCACGAGCTGTAGATACCGTTCGCCGATGCTCTCGACCGGCGAGTCGAGCACGACCTTGCCTTGGTGGATGAACATGACGTCCGTCAGCAGGTTCTCGACTTCCTCGACCTGGTGAGTCGTCACGATGATCGTGCGCTCGTGGTCGAAGTAGTCGTTGAGCAGCGATTCATAGAAAGCGCGGCGGAACAGCAAATCGAGTCCGAGCGTCGGCTCGTCGAGCACGAGCAGCCTCGCGTCGATCGCCAGGATGAGAGCGAGATGCAGCTGCGTGACCATGCCTTTCGAGAGCTCGCGGACGCGGCTCTTCATGCGAATATCGGTCTTGACGAGGAAAGCCTCGGCGGTCTCGCGCCGGAAATGCGGGTGCACGCCCTCGACGTAATCGAGCGCCTGTGCGACGCGGAGCCACTTCGGTAACACGGCGACATCGGCAATGAAGCAGACATCGCGCATCAGCGCGTCGCGCTGCGTGAACGGATCGAGCCCGAGCACGCGCAGTTCGCCCTCATAGGTCGTGAGGCCGAGGATCGCCTTGAGCGCCGTCGTCTTGCCAGCGCCGTTGGGCCCGATCAGACCGACGATGCGGCCGCTGTCGACGCGGAAGTCGACCCCGTCGAGCGCGCGGTGTGCGCCGTACGACTTGCTGAGGCCGCGGGCTTCGATGACCGGGGTCGTCATGGGTCTTGCTCACTTCGCTGTTCATCGCCTTCCGGAGCGGCAGCGCTGCCCGCAGGCCAGGCCTGCGCCGCGCCGCGTGCCGGCGGTACCCGGAGCAGGTCGTCGAGCGAGAGGCCGAGCCGGACCACCCGGGCATGGATCCTCGGCCACTCTTCGTCGAGGAAGCGCTGCTTCTCGTCCTTCATCAGGGCAGCGCGTGCCCCGGCATTCACGTACATGCCTCGGCCGCGCCGCTTCTCGACGAGCTGCTCGTCGACGAGCTGCTGGTACCCCTTGAGCACGGTGAGCGGGTTCAGACGGAACTCCGCGGCGACATTGCGTACCGAGGGAAGGGGGTCGCCCTCCTTGAGCACGCCCTCGAGAATCATCGCCACCACGCGGTCGCGAAGCTGCCGATAGATCGGCGAGCCTTCGTCCCATTGCGGGTCCATCAGACCGTGCTCCATGCCGACTCTTTACTCGGTGTTGCAGCCGGCTACAGGACTACTTTAGCAAGGCCGCCGCCTTGACCGAGGCCCCGCTGACCTCGGCCGTGCTCGCGACGACCTGACTGGCCACCTGAGCCGCGTCGACCCAACGCGCAACCGCCGTCGACTCGATGAAGGCGCGGCTCATCGCCCACGTCAGTGCGGCCGAAGCCACTGCCGCCACCACCATCGCGTGAAACCCAACCTTGCTGATCGTTTCCATCTTCATCTCCTCCGTTCCGTTCGGAAATCGCACCATGCGCTTCCCTAAGTCCATAGTGATATATATAACTACAACACCAAAACGGAGTCAAACGGTTTCCTGTAAGAAAGTCTCGCGACGGCCTAATACGCTGATTTTATTGTTAATTCTCTTGACCCCAACGGGATTGCACGTCCGTTTACCAAGCGATGTCCTCGTCGCAATGCACGCGTGAATGTCTTCCGAGCGACGTATACGTCGCCATGCTTGCTCGGCCGAAGACGAACTCCACGGCTGGCGCGGCTACAGTGGCGACCATGCCGGACCACGACAGCGACGAAGCGCTGATGCTCGCCTACGTGGCGGGCGACGCGCGCGCTTTCGAGCGACTCTATGTCCGCTATCGTCAGCCCCTGTTCCGCTATCTGCTGCGTCATACGCGACACCGTGAACTCGCAGATGACCTGTTCCAGGAGGCCTGGAGCCGACTGATCGACGCACGTCAACGCTATGAGGTCCGCGCGCGCTTCCAGACCTTCCTGTACACGATCGCGCACCACGTCTTCATCGACCACTGTCGGCGCAGCGCCGCGCGCCCTGCAATCTCCGCGACGCAGACCGACGGTTCCCAGCTCGACAGCGAGGACCCTGTCGACGGCGACCCCGCGCAGGTCTTGCGGCACGACGAATTGCAGCGGCGCCTGCGCATTGCGCTCGACGTGCTGCCGCTCGAACAACGCGATGCCTTCCTGCTGCACGAGGAAGCTGGTCTGTCGCTCGAGCAGATCGCCGCCGTGACTGGTGTGGGACGCGAGACGGTCAAGAGCCGTCTGCGGTATGCGGTACACAAGCTGCGCACGGCGCTGGCGCCGGTGCACGCGGAGAGTCCGCGATGACGGTTGGTAACGGGCACGACGATTTCGAGCAGCGGCTGGGTCGGGGCGGCCGACTGTTGCCGGAGCTCGAGGTCGATGTGGACGGCCCCGACGTCGAGACCGACAGACGCGTGCTCGCGCGGGCCCGCGCAGCGCTCGCTGAACGGCCACGCGGCACTCCGGCACCGCGCTCTGCCCACGCGTCGCGCTGGGCGGTGCCGCTCGCACTCGCCGCGACACTAGTACTGTCGTTTGCCCTCGTGCTGCAGAGGGACGGCCGCGACGCGGTCGCTCCGTCTGCGGCAGACCCCACCGAGTCGGCCGTCGACAGTCTCTCAGTCGCGACATCGGCAACCGAGACGGCGGCTTCGCCGCCGATTGCGCGGAGCACACCGGTCGGGCCCGGACAGACGGATGCGCCATCGGCGGCGAGATCGGCAGCGGGGCCTCCAGCGCCGGTAGTGGCG
>CAZAWM010000055.1:0-15926 GCA_964488605.1 uncultured Steroidobacteraceae bacterium
AGCAGCTCTTCTACAACACCGGGATCGCCACCTACGTGTGGGTGGTGACCAACCGGAAGAGCCACGCGCAAGGGGAAGGTGCAGCTGATCGACGCCAGCGCCTTCTGGCTGCCGATGCGCAAGAGCCTCGGCGACAAGCGGCGCGAAACCCCGCCCGACAAGGCGCAGGACATCGTTCGGCTCCTCACCGAATTCAAGGACGGCGAGACACGGTGCATCACCAAGGACGGCAAGGTGACCGGCCTGCTTTGTTTCGATCAGGACCTGCGCTTCGCGCAGCGTGTAGAAGATCTCGCTGTTCAGCAACTCGTTGCGCAGCTTGCCGTTGAAGCTCTCGCAGTAGCCATTCTCCCACGGGCTGCCGGGCGCGATGTACAGCGTCTTCGTGCCGAGCTTGTCGAGCCACTCGCGCAGCTTCGTCGCCACCATCTCCGGGCCGTTGTCCGAGCGGATGTGCTCGGGGATGCCGCGCTCGATCATCACGTCGCCGAAGATGTCGATCACGTCGTCGAGCGGATGCGTCGGGCCGGCACGATCGCCAGCGCCTCCTTCGTGTACTCGTCGATCAGCGTCAGGATCTGGATTGGCCGGCCATCGTCGGTCCGGTCCATCACGAAGTCCCAGCTCCACACGTGGTTGCAACGCTCGGACCGCAGCCGCACGCACGAGCCGTCCGCCAGCCACAGGCGCCCGCGCTTCGGCTGCTTCGGCGGCACTCGCAGCCCCTCGAGCTTCCAGATCCGCTCCACCCGCGATCGGCTCACATCCCAGCCCTCCTGCCACAGCAGGCCCGTGATCTGCCGGTAGCCATACCGGCCGTACTGCGCGGCCAGGCGGATGATCGCCGGGCGCAGCGGCGTCTCGTCGTCCCGCGGCTGCGGCACGCAGCGCAGCATCGAGCGCCCGATACCCAACGCCCGGCAGATCCGCCGCTCCGGGTACCGGTGCTTCGCGCGCACCAGAGCAACAGCCTCTCGCCGGCGCGTTGGGCTTAGTAGTTCCCTCGGCGACTTTCTTCAGGATGATCTTGTCGACCGTCCGCTCCGCCACCGCCTTCTTCAGCCGCGCGTTCTCGGCTTCGAGGTCGCGCAGGCGCTTCGCCTGATCGACCCGCCGCCCACCGTGGCTCCTGCGCCAGCGGAAGTACGTCTTGTCCGTCACCCCGATCTGCTTCGTCGCCTGCGCCACCGTCTGGCCCTGGCCGATCAGCACGTCCGCTTCGCGCAGCTTGTGGATGATCTGTTCGGTCGTCTATCTCTGCTTCGCCATCTTCCAGGTCTCCCCTGTCCCAGTTTACGGAGCATCAACCTGGACCAAAAATTACCGGTCACGTCAGTGATGCTGACCGACCGCAATGACTGGATGGGCACCTCTTTGCGCCGCTCGTGCGCGCCTGCTGACAGCCTGGCAGACTGTCGCGAACGCACCTCTCGCGGTCTCCCCCGGGGAGGCTAGTCGAACAGGCTCAGGATGCTCTGGTACTTCTCGACGTACCAGCGGTTCTCGTTGTTGTAGCGCGGGATCGGCACGGGGCGCACGTCGTCGCCGTCGCGCCTCCAGATGCAGGGGCAGGCGACTGGGCGATCTCCGTCGTGCTCGCCGACCCGCGCGAGGTCGCGCGGCGTCACGCCCAGGCGGCGCAGTGCACGGTAGAGTCTCTCGACGTTGCGTGGCCCGCCGTTGTAGGCGGCGACCGGGAAGATGCCAAGCACCGGCGGGTCGGCGCGGTAGGCGTCGCGAATTTCCGCGCGCATCTGCCCGAGCTCGAGGTCGAGCAGACAGATCGCCGCCTTCATTGCATTGTACAGATTGGTGGCTCCACGCTCGAAGTCCGGATCGAGTCCGGCACCCTTGCAAGTACGCACGACGAGCGCATAGGTGCCATTGCCGCGGCGGTTCGTAAACTGCATGGGCCCGAGGGCCCCGGCGCGCGAGACGCTGAAACTGTAGGCTTCCTCGCGTTTCAAGCCATAGTGGCTCAGCACCTGCTCGAAGGCGCCGACACCGTCCCTGACGAAGTCGTTGTCGTCGGTCTGCTCGATCACGGCGAGTGTGGTCACGACCTCGGCAGGCACGACATCGGCGAGCAGCTCGCCCGGGTAGGCGCGGCTGGGCACGCGCGCGTCCCGCAGGTCCGAGAGCGCGCGCCGCGCCGTGGACAGCAGAAACTCGCGGCCGCCGCTGACAAACTGCGGATCGAGCGTGTCGGCGGTGAACGGCAGATAGACGATCGGTTTCGCGGTCTGTACGACCGCTCGCCAGCGTCGCTTCGCGAGCAGCTGGCTGTCGAACACCGGGAACTTGCGTCCATAGACGCGCAGCGGTTCGCCATGGCGCGAGAACGCGAACATCAGGCGCTCAGCGCCGGTGCCCCGGACGTGCCGTGCCTCGATCCCCGGCGTCAGCACGCGGAACGGCAGCGGCCGACCGCCGGGTCGCCAGCGGACCGGAGGGCGAGGAATCTCGATGTACGCGATCGACCACTCCATCCTGGCTTCACTCCAGAGCGCGAAGGCGATCGGCCGTCCGCGCAGCGTTTCGCGCCGGCCCTTTCCGGTCAACACGTACCGAAGCTCCACATCACGCAGCAGTGCGCGGGCCTCGGCGACGAGGTCGCGGATCAGTTCATGCCTCGCGCGGACGCCGGAGATGACGACCTCGGGCAGTCGCCCGGCCGGTGCGGCCTCAGGCGGCTCCGCCTTGGCGGTCGCGGATTCGGGTTCCGTTTCGGCTTCCACGGATGCGGCAGGTTCGGGCTCTTCGACGTTCGCCTCGGCCTCCACGGCCTCGACGACGGTCAGCGGCAGTTCGTCTTCCTCGGCGAGCCGGTCCGTCGCGGCGCAGCCGACGAGCAGCAGCGGCAGCAGTGCTGGCGGGACCACCGCCCGGGCATACCGCGGTCCACGCGCCGCGGCACGTTGCCTGGACGGGCTCTCGGGAGATATGGAGTCGGCGGTGGATGCGGCAGTTTCGGGACTGATCTGTGGCGGCATGCTGCAGCGTGGTGCGCGACGGGCGGTTCGAGCGGTCGTGGTGGCCGCACAGTCTGGCGCAGCCACGTGGATTTGCCGAGAGGCGACGGACAGCAGACCGGCAGTGCGCCGGGGAGTTCCATGCGCGGCGGCCCTGTCCGGTTCGGTCTCGAGAGCGGCTGCGCGCGGACCGCCAGGACTGCTAGAATTCCGCCACCCTTCTGACCGCACCCGCCAGTCGCCGCGATGGCCGGCGGCGTTCGGTCTGTGCCCTGCCGGAGAGACGCTCATGGAACACGTGCTGCCGCCCCTGCCTTATCCGAAGAACGCGCTCGCACCGCACATGTCGGAGGAAACCTTCGACTACCACTACGCGAAACATCACCAGGCGTATGTCACGAACCTCAACAACCTGATCAAGGGCACCGAGTACGAACCGCTCGATCTCGAGGCCATCGTGCGCAAGGCGCCCGCGGGCGGCATTTACAACAACGCCGCGCAGGTCTGGAATCACACCTTCTTCTGGAACTCGATGAAGCCGCAGGGCGGTGGTGCCCCGAAGGGCGCTCTCGCTGCGGCGATCCAGCGCAAGTGGGGCTCGTTCGATGAGTTCAAGAAGGCGTTCCAGGCTTCTGCGGTCGGCAACTTCGGCTCGGGCTGGACTTGGCTCGTCAAGAAGGCCGACGGCTCGGTCGATATCGTCAACATGGGTGCTGCCGGTACGCCGCTGACGACGGGCGACAAGGCGCTGCTCTGCATCGACGTCTGGGAACACGCCTATTACATCGACTATCGCAACCAGCGTCCGAAGTTCGTCGAGACCTTTCTCAACCACCTCGTGAACTGGGACTTCGCCGAGAAGAACTACGGCTGAGGTGCGGGCGCGGCGTTCGACCGCCGCCCGGAGCGGGCCGCGGCGGCGCGGACCGGCGCCGCGCCACCGCGTTGGTTTCGGCTCAGGCGACCTTGACCTCGATCCGTCGCGGCTGTGCATGCTGCTTCTTGGGAATCCGCAGCTTCAGCACGCCGTGCTCGAATTCGGCCGATACCTTGTCGGCGTCGAGCTCCTTCGACAGCGTGAAGGCGCGACGGAACCGTGGCACGGCCACCTCGACGTGGCTGGGTTCCATGTCCTTGGCGACCTGCAGTACGACCTCGCCCTCGATCGTCAGCGTCTCGCCCTCGACGTGCACCTTGAGCCGGTCCTTCGGTACGCCGGGCAAGTCGGCATGCAGCGTGATGCCCGAGGTATCCTCGACCACATCGACGGCCGGCCGCAGCGCCGCGTCGCTGCGCGTGCTCTCATTCCGCTTGGTGACGGCATTCGATTCGCTCATGGCAATCCTCCGGATCACTGAATCTCGATGCGGCGTGGCTGCGCCTCGGCCTTGCGGCCGATGCTGACATGCAGCACGCCGTCGCGATAGGTCGCCGCGACCGCTGCCGGGTCGATGTCGTCCGGCAGCGTGATGACGCGACGGAAAGCGCCGATGAAGCGCTCCTCGACATGTACCGTGGCCCCTTCGGGTACGGGCGTGGCCTTGCGCTCGCCGGAGAGCGTCAGCACCCCGCGCTCGAGCTGGACGTGCAGCGTCGCCGGGTCGAGGCCCGGAGCGAACGCATACAACTCGATGGAACGGGGTGTGCTACCGACGTTGAGCGCCGGGAAGCCGCGACCGATACCGCGGATGCTCGGTGACAGATCGAAGGTCTCCAGCAGTTCGCGCTGCAGACGATCGATCTCCGCGAACAGGTCGCGCGGATACATCGAATGCAAGAGCATGGAACGAACCTCCTTATGATGACGGCCCCGGCCCGGCCGGTAGCCCATTGCCTCTGCCCGACAGATGAGGGCGTCATCAGCGGAATTCAAGGGAGACGACGGTGCAGGTCGACGTGATCCTTGAGGCGGGACTGCCGGCGGCGCGAGTCGAGGCGCTCGCCCGCGCCGCGGAGCGCTATGGTGTGCAGACGCTCTGGGTCGCCAGCTTCCCCGGCCGGCGGGACCCGGTGCCGGCGCTCGCATTCGCCGCGCGCGCGACCCGTCGGATCCGTCTTGCCACCCTGCCAACGAGCCCCTACGAAATCCATCCGCTGCGCATCGCCGACCAGACGCTGACGCTCAACGAGCTGTCCGACGGGCGCGCGACGATCCTGATCGGCGGCCTGGGCCACTCGGTAATGCGGGTGACCGGTCTGCAGCCTACGCGGCGGGTCGCCGCGGTGCGGGACGCGATCCGCATTCTCAAGGCCCTGCGGCCCGATGCGACGCTCCACTACACCGGCGAGATGTACTCGCTGCTGAACTATCGCGCGGACTGGGCGACCCAGCCGCCGCCGCGCATCTACGCGGGCGCGAGTTTCGCGCAGATGCTGCGCATGGCCGCCGGTTGCGCCGATGGCACGATGCTCTCGGACGTGCCGCTCGGTCGCATGGGCGAGGTCATGGCCCGGGTCCGTGCGGGACTTGCCGCGGCGGGGCGGGAGCGCAGCGACTTTCGCATCAACAACTTCATGGCCTGGCACGTCAAGTACGATCGCGCCGCCGCGGTCGCCGAGGCGCGTCGCGAGCTGATCTGGCGTGGGTTCCTGCTGCCATGGTTCACCGAGACCTTCCTCGAGCCGGACGTGGCGCGGCAGGTCGAGGCGAGCCGGCCGGCCTTTCTCAAGGCGTTCCTGGACCGCTCGCCGAGGATCGAGGGTGTGCCCGAGCCCGTGATCGAGGCGCTCGTCGAACACATGACGCTGACCGGCGGGCCCGACGACATCGAGCGTATCGCCGGCCGGATCCGTGGGCTCGGTGAAGCCGGACTCGACGAGGTCGCGCTGCGTCTGCACGACGAACCCGAGGAGGGGCTGCGGCTGGTCGGCGAGCGGCTGCTGCCGGCGCTGCGCTGACCGCTGCCGTTGCGTTTTCGCTGCGGCGTCAGAGCCGATCGAGGACGTGGTCGACCTCGGTGCTGCTGCCGAGAATGACGGGCACGCGCTGATGGATGTCGCGCGGCTGCACGTCGAGGATGCGCTGGTTTGGCGCCGCGAACGCCTTGCCGCCGGCCTGCTCGATCAGCATCGCCATCGGATTCGCCTCGTACATGAGCCGCAGCTTGCCTTCCGGGGCCTTCGCCGTCGGCGGATACATGAAGACTCCGCCCTTGAGGAGGATGCGGTGCACGTCGGCGACCATCGAGCCGACGTAGCGGCTCGAGTAACCGCTGTCCTGCGCCCAGTCGAGGTAGCGCTGATAGCCTTCCGGGAAGCTCCTACGGTTGCCCTCGTTGACGGAGTAGCTCCTGTTCGCGGATGGCGTGCGCAGGCCGCGCTCGACGAGCATGAAGGCGCCCACGGCCGGATCGAGCACGAACATGTCGACGCCCCGACCGATCGTCATCACGAAAACCGTGGACGAGCCATAGAGCACGTAGCCGGCGGCGACCTGCTGCGCACCCGCCTGCAGCAGCGAGGCGTGGGCATCGCGCGCGCGGCGGTCGTGCCGCAGGATGCTGAAGATCGTGCCGACGCCGCCGCAGACGTCGAGGTTCGACGAGCCGTCGAGCGGGTCGAACAGCACGCAGTAGCGGCGCTCGCCGGTCGGCTGGTCGCGCAGGATCACAGGCTCCTCGTTCTCCTCCGAGGCAACGATCGCCACGCCTGCACGCCCGCCGAGCACGCGCAGCAGCGTCTCGTTGGCGATCACGTCGAGTTTTTGCTGGGTCTCGCCCTGCACGTTTTCGGCGCCGGCGCTGCCGAGCACGTTCTCGAGCCGCGCGACGCGGACTTTCGCGGCGATGATCTTGGACGAGATCGACAGCGCCGAGAGGATCCAGGACAGTGTGCCAGTTGCCTCCGGAAAATCCGCCTGCTGCTGCAGGATGTGGCTCTGGAGCGTGACGATGCTGCGCGTCGTGTCGGCGGTCATGATGGGGTCCTGCGTCGAGGGCGCCGATTCTGCCACAGGCCGCTGCAGCGACCGCTTGCGCGGCTTACACTTTCGCGATGCGGCTCACGCCTCATCCCTCGACGCCCTGGCCCGCGAACTGGCAGCTGACCGCGCAGTGCGCCGCCGGGCCTACGGAGATCGTTCTGCGTTGGACCTTGCAGGCCGAGCTGGCGCGGATTCGCCTGCCGCCGCTGCGCGAGGCGGCGCGACGCGACGGCCTCTGGCGCCATACCTGCTTCGAGCTGTTCGTCGCCGATCCGGCCGCCAGCGGCTATCGCGAGTTCAACTTCTCGCCGTCCTCCGAATGGGCGGCGTTCTCGTTCACGCGCTACCGGGATGGAATCGCAGAGCTCGCTCTCGAAGCGCCGCCAGTCATCGGCATCGAAACCGCCGCGCACGAAATGCGGCTGACCGCGACGCTGCCGCGCACGGCGCTCGTCGCGGCACCGGTAGCGCCCGGCGGCGGTCTTCGTTGTGCACTGGCGGCCGTGATCGAGCAGACCGGGGGCGCTGTTGCCTATCTTGCGCTCGCGCATCCGTCCGGGCGCCCCGACTTCCATCATCGCGACGGCTTCGTCGCGCGGATCGATCCATGAGCGGCCCGCAGCACGAAGGGGCGATGCAGGCCGCCGACGCCGGCGAGGCTGCCCGGCCAGTCGGCACCGGCCCGCGCATCGGCCTCGCCCTCGGCAGCGGTTCGGCGCGCGGCTGGGCGCACCTCGGCGTGCTGCACGCGCTCGAGGAACGGGGCATCTGGCCGGTCGCCGTCGCGGGGGCCTCGGTCGGCGCGCTGGTCGCGGCCGCCTGCGCGAGCGGGCAGTGGCGAGCGCTCGAAGCCTGGGTGCGCACGCTGACGCGCGTCGACGTCTGGCGGCTGCTCGATACGACCTTCCGGAGAGGCGGGGTGATGCGCGGCAACCGGCTGATGCAGGCGATCGGCGAGCGCATCACGGACCGGCGCATCGAGGATCTGCCGATCGCGTTCGCCGCGGTCGCCGCTGACCTCAACACGGGCGAGGAGGTCACGCTGCGCAGCGGCTCGATGCTCGCAGCCGTGCGCGCCTCGAGCGGCATGCCGGGACTGTTCACGCCGTTCTGGCATCAGGATCGCTGGCTGATCGATGGCGGCGTGGTCAATCCCGTGCCCGTGTCGGTGTGCCGTGCGCTCGGCGCCGATTACGTGATCGCCGTGAACCTCAACGTGCCGGTGCGCGAGCGCTGGATGACCCATCGCAAGGTCGACGCCACAACGGCAGCCAATGCAGACTCGCCCAGCGGACCGCGCGAGGAGGCCGGCGAAGCCACTTGGGCACGGTTCGACCGTTTCAGCGAACTGCTCGACGGCCTCGTCGAGAGCCTGCGACCCGATACCTCGCGGGAGCCCGGACTATTCGACGTGATGGCCGGATCGATCCACATCATGCAGGAGCACATCGCGCGCAACCGCATGGCCGCCGATCCGGCCGATCTCGAGATCAATCCGTCGCTAGGCCACCTGCAGCTGATGGACTTTCATCGCGCGGCCGAGACGATCGCGATGGGCTACGAGACGGCCGTCCGTGCCCTCGATACCGTGGCGCTTCCCGCCGCTCCCCGCCTGCCGCCGCCATGACGACCGAGCGCGAAGCGGTCGTGCACTTGTCGCAGATCCAGGTAGCCGCACTGCGCGATCCGGCCAGCTATCCCGATCGCCCGGCGCGAATCGAGACCATCGAGACGCACTTTGCCTGGGTATTCCTGACTGGCCGTTATGCATACAAGCTCAAGAAGCCATTACAGCTCAAGGGCGCCGACCTGCGCACGCTCGCCGCGCGGCAGCAGAGCTGCGTGGAGGAACTGCGGCTCAACCGGCGGCTTGCTGCGCACACCTATCTGCGCGTCGCACCGCTCGCGGAGCGTGCCGGCCGGCTCGTCGTCGACGGTCCGGGTGAGGTCCGTGACTGGTTGGTAGTGATGCGCGAACTCGATCGCGCGCAGATGTTCGATGCGCGACTTCGCGGGGCACGGGTCGCGCCCGACGATTTGCCGCGCATCATTACGAACCTGACAGAATTCTATCGTCGGCAGGCGGCAGAGCGGCTGGACCCGGCTGCCTATCTCACGCAGGTCGATGCACGCGTCGCCGAGGCCTGCCGTGAACTCGCGCGTGCGGAGTTTGGCCTCCCGCCGCCCGCGGTCGAGGAGCTAGAAAGTGTCATCCGGCAAGCGCGGCAGCGTGTGACGCAGGAGCTTGCCCAGCGCGCACTGGCGGACCGCGTCATCGAGAGCCACGGCGATCTGCGCGCCGAGCATGTCTGGCTCGGCGAGCCGCTGCAGGTGATCGACGCGATGTCGTTCGAGAGATCGCTGCGCATACTCGACAGCGCAGAAGAGATCGCCATGCTCGCCGTGGATCTGACGCATAAGGGTTTCGTCGCGCCGGCGCGCGAGCTGCTGCAGCGCTATCGCGCTGCCATGCCGGATACGGTGTCGGACTCGCTGCTGTGGTTCTACGAATCCCTGCGCGCCGTGACACGCGCAAAGGTGGCCATCTGGCATCTCGACGATGCCGATCTGGTACGCGATGGTGCACGCTGGCGGGCGCGTGCGCGAGAGTTCATGGCACTGGCCCGCGAGGCCGCGGAGAAATCGCTGACCGCAGCGCGATCAGCGGCTAGAGCGGCTGACGGCCGAGCTCCGTGACGGCCTCGACGGGCTGCCGCGACCAGAGGCGATCGAGCACCTTGGCAAGATAGGGTGCGAGCGGCAGGATCTCGAGATTCAGCTCTGCGGGCGGCGCCTGCGGCGGCGGGACCGAGTCGCTGACGAGCAGCCGATCGAAGCCCGCCGCGGCAAGGCGATCGGCAGTCTCCGGCATGAACAGCGCGTGGGCGGCCGCGGCGTAAACGGCCGTGGCACCCTGCGCGCGACAGGCGCGCGCCGCGTACGCCAGCGTGCCGCCGCTCGCGATGAGGTCGTCGACGATCAGGCAAGGGCGGCCCCGCACGTCGCCGACGATGGCGCCGCCCGTCATGACGTCGCGGCTGCGACGTTTCTCGAAAAACGCGCTACCCGTGGTCGTCGCGGCGCGCGCGGCCAGCAGCGCGCGCAGCTCCTGCACGCGCTTCACGCCGCCGACGTCCGGAGACACGAGCGTGAGCGGCGCGGCGGCAGGCAGCGCTTGCACCCAGTCCGCGAGCATCGGTGCCAGTGGCAAGGGTAGGGTAGGGATGCGGAAGGCGTTCTCGAAGGCCGCGACGTTGTGGGGCTCGAGCACGATGAGGCGGTCGGTCCCGACGGCCTCGAAAAGCTGTGCGATGTAGCGCGCGTTGAGCGGATCTCGCGGATGGGTCCGACGGTCCTTGCGCAGGTAGGGCACGTAAGGCGCAACCACCGTGATATCCGCAGCCCCCGCATCGCGCAGACCGCCGATGAACAGCCACAGACGCACGAGGCGGTCGTTGGCTGAGGTGCCGGCCGATTCCCCATACAGCGCCGCGAATACGACGACACTGCGGGCCTCCACGTCGTCGAGTGCCCGCGACTTGTGTTCGCCCCTCTCGAACTCGCGGAGCTCGACGCCGCCACATGCCACGCCGAGGCGCCGTGCCACATCGGCAGCCAGTCCTGCGGCGGCATCCAGCCCGAAGCAGATCGGCTCAGTGGCAGGCGCGAGGCGGGCCATGCTTCAAGTCCGCGGGATCGCCGCCGAGCGGCTCGGGCCGGAGCTCAATCTTCGACCACGATGCCGAGTTCGGAGAGCTGTGCGTCGATCGCGGCCTCGGCCTGGTACCAGTCGTCGGCTTCGCCGCCGGGCGCAAAGTTGCGGCGTTCGGCGCGCCAATAGGCTGCCTCGGCGATCATGGCACGGTGCTGGTCAGCGGTAATCCGCCGTGCCGCAACGGGTTGCAAGCGCTTCGCGCCCACCCGGGCCGACGCTTTGCGCGCCGGCCGTTTGCTGGCGCCGGCGCGAGCCGGTGATTTTTTGTCGGACCCTGGTTCGATGTTCATTTGGATTCCTCCCCTTTCGCCATGCTGACGCTGCGCCTGTGAACGACACGCGCAGGGAGCTACAGTCGCGATAATGCCGCCGAAGTCTGACGGTCAGTTTGACCGCCCCGCAATTCACGAGTTCAACCCGGAGTCCCGCGTGTGACCCAGACGCTGTTTGGTATCGATCGACTGCTCGCCGACCCCGCGCTGCGCCGACCTCTGCAGGGGCGGCGCTTGGCCGTGCTCGCCCATCCCGCTTCCGTGACACGCGACCTCACGCATACGCTCGATGCGCTCGAGTCCCTTGTCGATCTTCGCCTCTCGAGCGCTTTCGGTCCCCAGCACGGGCTGCGCGGCGACAAGCAGGACAACATGGTCGAGTCGCCGGACTTCCACGAACCGGTTCACGGTATTCCCGTATTCAGTCTCTACGGCGAGGCGCGCCGACCGAGCCCGGCCATGCTCGACACCTTCGATGTGCTGCTCGTCGATCTGCAGGACCTCGGCTGCCGGATCTACACCTTCATCACGACACTCCGTTATGTGCTCGAGGCCGCTGCTGCGGCGGGCAAGACGGTCTGGGTGCTCGACCGGCCGAACCCGGTCGGCCGGCCCGTGGAGGGGCTGACGCTGCGCGCGGGCTGGGAGAGTTTCGTCGGCGCAGGACCGATACCGATGCGTCACGGTCTGACGATGGGCGAACTGGGGCGCTGGTTCATCGCCACACTGGGTCTCGACGTCGATTACGAAATCGTGCCGATGCAGGGTTGGCGACCGGAGCAAGGCCCGGGTTTCGGCTGGCCGCTGCTCGAGCGCAGCTGGATCAATCCGAGTCCGAATGCGCCGAATCTCTCGATGGCGCGCTGCTATGCCGGCACGGTGCTGCTCGAGGGCACCACCCTCTCGGAAGGACGCGGCACCACGCGTCCGCTCGAACTTTTCGGCGCACCGGACCTCGACGCACGCCGGCTGATCGCAACCATGCATCGACTCGCTCCCGAATGGCTGCGTGGCTGCCAGCTCCGCCCGTGCTGGTTCGAGCCCACCTTCCACAAGCACGTCGGCAGCCTATGCGCGGGCGTGCAGATCCACGTCGATGCGCCGATCTATCACCACGGGCTGTTTCGGCCCTGGCGCGTCATGGCGCTTGCCTTCAAGGCGCTGCGCGAACAGGCGCCCGACTATCCGCTCTGGCGCGACTTCCCGTATGAGTACGAGCACGGCCGGCTTGCGATCGACCTGATCAACGGCAGTCCGCTGCTGCGCGAATGGGTCGACGATCCGCACGCCGCGCCTGGGGATCTGGACGCGAGCGCGCGTGCCGACGAGGCGGCCTGGCTCGCGCAGCGCCGCGACTTCGAGCTTTATTGACCCGATTCGGCACGCCTCAGACCAGCACGCGCTCGATGCCGCCGTCGTTGGCCGCCGCGACGTACTCGCGCAGCCAGTGCTCGCCGAGCACGTGCTTCGCGATCTCGACGACGATGTAGTCGGCATCGAGTTCGGTCTCGTCCTGGTAGCGCTTGAGGCCCTGCAGGCACGACGGACACGAGGTCAGCACCTTGACGTCGCCGCCGAAGCCTCCGGCGCGCACCTTCTGCATGCCTTTCTGCATTTCTTCGGCCTTGCGGAAGCGCACCTGGGTCGAGACGTCGGGTCGCGTGATCGCGAACGTGCCGGACTCGCCGCAGCAGCGGTCGTTCTTCGCGACCGTGCCGTTGAGGTCGGCATTGATCAGCGTGTTGACGACCTTGAGCGGCTCGTAGGCCTTCATCGGCGTATGGCAGGGATCGTGGTACAGGTAGCGCACGCCCGTGACGTTCTCGAGCTTCACGCCCTTTTCCATCAGGTACTCGTGGATGTCGACGATGCGGCAGCCCGGGAAGATCTTGTCGAACTCGTAGCCCTGCAGCTGATCGAAACAGGTGCCGCAGCTGACCACGACGGTCTTGATGTCGAGGTAGTTCAGCGTGTTGGCGACGCGGTGGAACAGCACACGGTTGTCCGTGATGATCTGGTTGGCCTTGTCGAAATCTCCCGAGCCGCGCTGCGGGTAACCGCAGCACAGGTAGCCGGGCGGCAGCACGGTCTGCACGCCGACGTGCCAGAGCATCGCCTGGGTCGCGAGCCCGACCTGCGAGAACAGTCGCTCCGAGCCGCAGCCCGGGAAGTAGAACACCGCCTCGGCGTCGCTGGTCGTGGTCTTCGGGTTACGGATCACCGGCACGTAGTTGCGGTCTTCGATGTCGAGCAGCGCGCGCGCGGTCTTCTTCGGCACGCCGGCTGGCATCCGCCGGTTGACGAAGTGCACGACCTGCTCGCGCACCGGCGGCTTGCCCGTCGTCGCCGGCGGCGCGGCGACCTGCGGCTTGGCCAGGCCCTTGAGCAGCCGGTGGCCGAGGCGCTGCGCCTTGTAGCCCCACTCGATCATGAGCTTGCGCGCCAGCTTGATGGTCTCGGGGCGGGTTGCGTTAAGAAACAGCATCGAGGCGGCCGTGCCCGGGTTGAAACGCTTCTTGCCCATGCGGCGCAGCAGATCGCGCATGGCCATCGAGACGTCGCCGAAGTCGATGTCGACCGGGCAGGGCGATTCGCACTTGTGGCAAATCGTGCAGTGGTCGGCCACGTCCGAGAATTCGTCCCAGTGCCGGATCGAGACGCCGCGGCGGGTCTGCTCCTCGTAGAGGAAGGCCTCGATGAGCAGCGAGGTCGCGAGGATCTTGTTGCGCGGGGAGTAGAGCAGGTTCGCGCGCGGCACATGCGTCGCGCAGACCGGCTTGCACTTGCCGCAGCGCAGGCAGTCCTTGATCGAATCCGAGATCGTGCCGATGTCCGACTGCTGCATGATCAGCGACTCGTGGCCGAGCAGGTTGAAGCTCGGCGTGTAGGCGTTGTGCAGGTCGCCGCCCGGCAGCAGCTTGCCGGCGTTGAAGCGGCCGTCGGGGTCGATTCGCGCCTTGTAGGCGCGCAGGTCGCGCGTCTCCTCCTCGGTCAGGAACTCGAGCTTGGTGATGCCGATGCCGTGCTCGCCCGAGATCACGCCGTCGAGATCGCGGGCGATTCTCATGATGCGTGCGACCGCCTCATTGGCCTCGCGCAGCATCCCGTAGTCGTCGGAGTTGACCGGGATGTTGGTGTGGACGTTGCCGTCGCCTGCGTGCATGTGCAGGGCGACGAAGACGCGGCTGCGCAGCACGCGCTTGTGCACGGCGCGAGCCTCCGCCAGGATCGGTGCGAACTGGTCGCCCGCGAACAGTCGGTCGAGCGGGGCCCGCAGTTCTTGCTTCCACGAGATGCGCACCTGGCGCGTCTGCAGACGTTCGAAGTGCGCATCGAGATCGGCAAGGTAGCCGGCCCAGCGCGCACGGACCTCGGCGAGCAGCGCGAGCGCCTGCTGCGGGCGATCGCCGAGCTTCTCCTCGTTGCTGAGCTTGTCGAGGTCGGCATCGCCGGTCTTGCCGCAGCGCAGTTCGCCGCGGAAGTACTCCTCGAGCGCGTCGACGATGCGCAGCTTGTTGCGGATCGACAGCTCGATGTTGATGCGCTCGACCGCGTCGGTGTAATCGCCGAGGCGAGCGATTGGAATCACCACGTCCTCGTTGATCTTGAACGCGTTGGTGTGCTTGGCGATCGCGGCCGTGCGCGCGCGGTCGAGCCAGAACTTCTTGCGCGCATCTGCGCTGACGGCGATAAAGCCCTCGCCGGCGCGGGCATTGGCGATGCGCACGACGTCCGAGGTCAGCCGCGCCACCGCGGCCTCGTCGTCGCCGACGAGGTCGCCGATCAGCACCATCTTCGGCAGCGCACCGCGCTTTGACTTCGTGACGTAGCCGACGGCCTTGAGGTAGCGCTCGTCGAGATGCTCGAGGCCGGCGAGCAGCACGCCGGCCGCGCGGCCGGGACCGTTCAGGTGGTCGGTGATCTCGACGATGGACGGAATGGCGTCGCGGGCCTGGCCGAAGAACTCGAGACAGACGGTGCGGATGTGCTTCGGCATCCGGTGCACGATCCAGCGCGCGCTCGTGATCAGCCCGTCGCAGCCTTCCTTCTGCACACCCGGCAGGCCGCCCAGGAACTTGTCGGTCACGTCCTTGCCGAGTCCGGTCTTGCGGAACGCGCGCCCGGGCATGCGCAGTTCCTCGGTGCGCAGCGTGCGCGCCCGCTCCGGCGGCTCGCGGCCGTCCTTCCAGGTCAGGCGGAAGACGACCTCCGGGGTCTCGTGGATCTTGCCGAGGTTGTGACCGAGCCGCTCGACCTCGAGCCAGTTGCCCGCCGGGTCGACCATGCGCCACCAGGCGAGACTGTCGACTGCCGTGCCCCAGAGGACGGCCTTCTTGCCGCCTGCATTCATCGCGATGTTACCGCCGATGCACGAGGCGTCGAGCGAGGTCGGATCGACGGCGAACACGTAGCCGGCTCGCTCGGCGGCGTCGGCAACCCGCTTGGTGACCACGCCGGCCTCGCTGAATACCGTGGGCACCTCGCGTTCGACGCCGACCAGGCGTCGCATCTCGACCTCCGAGCAGGTCTCGAGCTTCTCGGTGTTGACGACGGCCGCGCGCGGCGTCAGTGGTATCGCGCCGCCGGTGTAGCCCGTACCGCCGCCGCGCGGGATGATGGTCAGTCCGAGTTCGATGCAGGCGCGCACGATGCCCGGGATCTCCTGCTCGGAGTCGGGCGCGATCACGCAGAATGGAAACTCGACGCGCCAGTCGGTGGCGTCGGTGACGTGCGAGACGCGCGCGAAGGCGTCGAAGCGGACGGCATCCGCGCGGACGTGGCGGGTCAGCAGTCGGCGAGCCCGCTCGCGCAGCTTCGCGGTCTCCGCGAAGTGGGCCTCGAAGCGATGTACGGCCGCTTCCGCGAGCTCCAGCAACTGCCCGACCTTGGCGTCGCGCCCGACCGAGTCGGACTCGCGCCGCCGATGGATTTCCCCTAGCCGGTGCCGCAGCGCCTCGATCAGCAGCCGCCGGCGCCGTGGGTTCTCGAGCAGGTCGTCCTGGAGGTAGGGGTTGCGCTGGACGACCCAGATGTCGCCGAGCACC
>CAZAWM010000056.1:0-15895 GCA_964488605.1 uncultured Steroidobacteraceae bacterium
TCCGCACGCGCTGCTCCGGCGGCAGATAGAGCCTGTCGCCAGGTTTGACGTCGAACGCCTCGTACCAGGCGTCGATGTTGCGTACGACGCCGTTGACGCGGAACTCAGCCGGGCTGTGTGGGCCGGTCATGATCTGGTTGCGTAGCCGCTGTTCACGAAACAGGGTTCGCCACACCTGCGCCCAACCATGAAAGAAGCGTTGCTCGCCCGTCATTCCATCGATGATGGGAGCAGTCTGGCCGGCGAGCGAGAGCCGATAGGCCTCGAGCGCGACCGACAGGCCCCCCAGGTCGCCGATGTTCTCGCCCAGCGAAAGGCGACCGTTGAGGCGCAGGCCGGGCAGCGGCTCGAACTGCGAGTACTGCTCCGCGAGACGGTCGCCCAGCGCCTTGAAGGCTGCCTCATCGCGCTCGTTCCACCAGGTACGCAGGACGCCACGCGCATCCGACTTCGCGCCCTGGTCGTCAAAGCCGTGGCCCATCTCGTGACCGATCACGCCTCCGATCGCGCCGTAGTTGACGGCCGGGTCCGCCGCCGGATCGAAGAACGGCGGCTGCAGGATCGCTGCGGGAAAAACGATCTCGTTGAACACCGGGTTGTAATAGGCGTTCACCGTCTGCGGAGTCATGAACCACTCATCGCGGTCCGTCGGCGCCTCGAGACGTGCAAGGTCGCGTTGCCAGTCGAACAGCGCTGCGCGCTGCGCGTTGCCGAAGGCATCCCGCGGTAGGACCGTGAGACCGGAGTAGTCGCGCCAGCGGTCCGGATAGCCAATCTTGGGCCGGAAGGCCTCGAGTTTCTCGAGCGCGACCCGCTTGGTCTCGTCGGTCATCCACGGCAGTGCGCGAATCCTCTGCGCGTACGCCTTGCGCAGGTTTTCCACCAGCGCCGCCATCTGCTGCTTGGCCTTGGGGCTGAAGTGCCGCTCGACGTAGACCTGCCCGACGGCCTCCCCGAGCGCTGCGTTGACGGCATCGACAGCGCGTTTCCAGCGCGGCCTCTGCTCGGGCTGGCCGTTGAGCTGGCGGCCGTAAAACGCGAACACCTCGTCGTCGATCGCCTTGGGCAACACGGCCGCGGTCGCGCGCAGATAGTGATAGGCGAGGTACTCGCGCCAGGTCGACACGGGCGTGCGCGCAAACAGTGCCGAAAGCGGGGGGAGAGCATCGGCCTCGCGCACGACGAACTCGCCGACCTTGCCGAGTCCGGCGGCGTCCAGGGCCTCCTCCAACGGAAAGCCCTTTGTAATTTCAATTATTTCATATCTAGTTTTAAGATTATACGTGAGATCGCGTTCGCGCCGTTTCGCGATCGGCCAGTGCAGCTTCGCCATCTCAGTCTCGAGTGCGAGGATGCGTTCCGCGGCCCGCGCGGCCTGGGAACGACTCGCGACGCCGGCGAGCTCGAGCAGTCGCGCAACATGCGCCCGATACTGCGCGCGGATCTCGCGGAACTGGGCGTCTTCGCGAAGGTAGTACTCGCGCTCTGGAAGACCGAGACCCGCGTGCGTGACGACGACGACGTAGCGATCCGGATTCTTCTGGTCGATCGAAACGCCCACGCCGATCGGTACGTTCGTGGGCACGTCGGGACGATACATCAGCCGTGCGGTGTCGACGTGCGTCCTCAGCCGACGGATCTGCCCGAGAACCGGCTGGGCTGGCTCGAGCCCGCGCTCTTCGATCGCGGTCGTGTCGAGGAAGGCCCGGTAGAAGTCACCGACCTTCCTTTGCGGCGTTCCGTCAGGCGCCGGACTGGCGGCCAAATCCTCGATGATGCTGCGGGTGTCCCGTTCGGCGCGCTCGGCCAGTTGGTCGAAGGTGCCCCAGCGCGTGCGGTCGGACGGCAGGATCTCGCGGCGCATCCATTCGCCGCCGGAATAGCGGAAAAAGTCGTCACCGGGGCGAATGCCCGCATCCCGGCCGCTAAGGTCGAACCCCCAGCTTCCGATCTGCGGCGATGCGGCCTGCGCGGGCAGTGAGAGCAACAACAGGGCGCCAACCAGCGAACGCGCTTCGAGACGACGCAGAGGCGGACACGGGTTCAAGCGCGGCATGGCTCCAGAGGCGATGGCACGGATACCGGAGGGACCGTGGTGAACGGATTGTGTTTGGTCGCCACCTAGCGGGCGGCGCCAGGCGGGAGGCTCCTATATTAGCCGATTCCGCTCGCGCGGAGTCGGGTCGGTCGCGTCCGGTATTTGACTTAATATACATTATGCGTATCTACGGGCGGTCATCGACGTAGCCAGCGTTGCGGCAATGGCGCACCGAAGGCTTCACCGCCTCGCGCCGCAATCTGCTTCAGCAGGACCTGGCAGGCGTCGGCCGGGAGCGCGGCACTGTAGTAGCCGCCTTGGGCGAACGAGCAGCCAAGGCTGGCGAGCCGCATCGCGTGCTGGCCGGTCTCGACTCCCTCGGCGATGGTTTCCAAGCGCAGGCTGCGCGCCATGCTGATGATCGCACTGACGATCGCCGCATCGTTGGCGTCGACCGCCATGTCACGGACGAAACTGCGGTCAATCTTGAGGTGATCGATCGGCAGATGCTTGAGGTAACTGAGGCTCGAGTAGCCGGTCCCGAAGTCGTCGATCGAGACACGGACCCCTGCTGCCCGCAGGCCTTCGAGCGCGGCGATCTGCCGGTCGACGTCCCGCATCAATGCACTCTCGGTGAGTTCGAGCTGCAGCAGCCTCGGCTGCACGCCCGTCTCGCTGCAGATCGCGAGCACGCGCTCGCGGATGTCGGTGCGCTGGAGCTGTTGCGCCGAGACGTTGACGGCTACTGGCACCGGGGGCATGCCAGCCTGTCTCCAGGCCACGAGCTGTCGACAGACGCCGCGCATGACGCGCTCACCGAGCTCGACGATCAGGCCCGCTTCCTCGGCCACCGGCACGAACTGCGACGGCGGCACGCGGCCGAGTTCCGGATGCTGCCAGCGAGCGAGCGCCTCGAGCGCCGCCACCCGGCCGGAGCGCAGGTCGATCACCGGCTGGTACTCGATGCCAAGGCGGTCCTCGGCGAGTGCTTTGCGCAGCGCCTGTTCGAGCCGCATCCGCTCGTGGACCTTCGCGTTCATTTCGGGCACGAAAAACTGGTAGGTGTCGCGGCCTTTCTGCTTCGCCTGGTAGAGCGCAATGTCCGCGTTGCGCAGCAGTTCAGTGGCGTCGGCGCCATCGTTCGGGAACACCGAGATGCCCATGCTGACGCTCGCCGGGAGGTCTCTTTCGCCAATGCGGATCGGCGTGCGCAGGTGCCCGGTGATGCGTCGCGCGATCGCGTCGAAGATCCGTGCATCGCGCGCTGCCGAGACCACGACGAACTCGTCACCGCTGATGCGCGCCACGAGGTCGCTCGCCGAGACCACGTGCCTGAGCCGCTCGGCGATCGCCCGCAGGTACTCGTCACCGACGTCGTGTCCACTGCCGTCGTTGACGTTCTTGAAGTTGTCCACGTCGAGATAGCAGACCGCCAGCGCCCTACCCTCGCGCGCGGCTTGCGCGATCAGTCCGGGCAGACGCTGGCTCAGGTGCAGCCGGTTCGGCAGATCGGTCAACGGATCGTGGTGGGCGAGATGCTCGAGCCGGCGCTGCTGTTGGAGGAAGTGCGCTTCGGCCTGTTTGCGTAGGGAGAGGTCTCGGAACACGACGCAGAGCACAGGGCCGTCACCGACTGCAAGCGGGCGAATCGAGCATTCGACGCTGCGCGAGTGCCCATCGCTGCACTGCAGCGCAATCTCGCAGGGCTGCCGCACACCGCCGTCGCTACCGGGAAGCACGCTGAGGAACAGCGGAACCGCGGCGGGAGCGAGCAGGGACTGGACCGAGCGCGACTGTAGGACCGCGTCGACGTAGCCTGTCAGGTGGGCAAGGGCCGGGTTGGCATACAGGATGAGATGAGTGGCCACGTCGACGAGCAGGATGGCTTCGTCGGCCTGTTCGATGACATCCCGAAAGAGCGCCGCCTCGGTAGCAGAGCCGCGAACTCTGCCCGTGCCGCGATGGAAGCGGGCGCAGAGGGTCGCAAACCAGCGTTGCAATTCGGGGCGTGGCATCGTAAAGGGGCATCGTCAGGGAATACCTGAGCAGACGGATTGATGCGCGTCCCAATAACGTCGCCTGCGGGCGCCAGCCGGGCGGCGGTCACAGAAATGAAAAAGCACCTTGGCATGATCAACACAAACGATTTATATTTTCGTCGTAGACCACTGAATAGATAACATAATCGTCAGGTTCTCTGCTTTAGGTACAACTTTAGGTTTCGCGCCCAACACGACCTGCTCAGCGACGGGGGGCACATGGATATCGCCGTGCAGAAGTTCCGATCGGCAGCGCTGGTGCTGGCTCGTTCCGGTACCGTCAAGGAACGGTTGCACGCGGCCTACCGGCAACACCTCTGCGACCTCGATGCTGAATCGCTACCGGGCGAGGTCCGCGATGACTTCAACACCCTGCTACGCTGCCTCACGCGCGAGCGGCCGCTGCGCGGCGAGGACGCAGTGACGGCGACGATCCGCAAGCTGTCCGCGGACGAGGCGGAGCAACTCTCGGCGTTGATGATCGACCTGTTTGCGCGTCTGTCGAGCCTTGGTGGTCTCGAGGACCTGCGCGTCGTTTCCACCGCGCCCGGCGCGCAGGTGATTCCGCTGTTCAGCGCCGAATCGCGCGCTTGAGGCTCTCAGTCGAGCTTGAACTCGACCGTCTCCCAGCGTTGCGTGTCCTCGCCTCGCGCGAGCTTGCGAATCGCGTCGACCAGAGACCGCTGATCCCACTCCGCGGTTTCAGTCACCAGCGAGAGCAGGTTTCGCGACGGCGCCCTGCTCGAGCCGAAGTGCGGCAGCAGCAGCACCGGCTTCGACGCGCTCTGAGCAAACGCGATCTGGAAGGCCAGCAGGTCGCGTTCCTTGTCGTCGAGTTCCGCCAGTGCGACGACGATCTCGGCACGGGCCATCGCTGCGCGTAGACTTTCGCGCAGCGCCTGGCCACCGACCGAACCGTCGAGCGGACTGGTGCCAGTGTTCAGGTAGAAAAAGCCCCGGGCACTCTCGAGGTATTCGAAGACCCGCGAATAGTCCGACGGTTCCTCGAGACCGGTTGTCACATACAGGCGAATCGGATCGGCTTCCAGTGAACTCAACGCCGCCATGTCCAGAGCCCCCCTCGGCCAGGTCTCGCAGTGAGGGATTTTATACATCGACCCGGCTTAAACTGTGAGCTGAGGAAAGGATGCCGCCAACATGCGCCTGCTGATCTACAACATCCGGTACGCGACGGGCTCCGGGCCGACGTTCCACCTGCCCGTGCCCGGCGCCGGCTACCTGCGCAGCAGCCGCAAGGTGCTGGACGGCATCACGCGCTTCATCCGCGAGCAGGACCCGGATATCGTCGGCCTGATCGAAGTCGACACGGGCTCGATCCGCACCGGTATGCTGAACCAGGCGGAACACATCGCCTCCCACCTCGGTCACTACACCGCCTACCAGTGCAAGTATGGAGCGACGTCGATCAACCAGCTCATGCCCATCGTCCGCAAGCAGGGCAATGCCATCCTCGCCGCGCCGCGGGTCACGAACGAGCGGTTCCATTACTTCGAAACGGGCATCAAGCGGCTCATCATCGAACTCGAGCTCGATGACTGCTGCCTTTTCCTCGTGCACCTCTCGCTGAAGTATCGCCATCGGCAGCAGCAGCTACGCTCGCTGCACGACCTGATCGTCCAGTCACACAAGCCGGTCATCCTCGCGGGCGACTTCAATACGTTCTGGGGCAACAACGAGCTGTTCCTGTTCATGCGGGCGGCCGGGCTGCGCAACGCCAATTCGCGCGGACTCGCCTCGTTTCCGGCGCGGCTTCCGCGCGTCGAACTCGACTTCGTGCTGGTCAGCGAGGGCATCGAGGTGCGTGACTTCCGGGTGCCTGACGTGCGGTTCTCGGATCATCGGCCGCTGATCTGCGATTTCGAGGTCACCCGGCGTCATGCCGCTGCTCTGACCGCCGCCTGACATGAGCGCCGAGTCGGGCCAGACCGAGGCTGTCGCTGCTCCGTGGACTCTGGAGCGCGACGTGGACGGCATCGCTTGGCTCACCCTCGACGTACGGGGAGCCTCGGCGAACACGCTCGGTCGAGCCGCGATGAGTGCGCTCAATGCACAGCTTCGCGCGCTCAGCGACCAGCCGCCACGAGCGCTCGCGATCCGCTCCGGTAAGAGCGCCGGCTTCATCGCTGGTGCGGACATCCGCGAATTCTCTGATCTGCGCTCGACGGAGGTCGCTTACGAGATGGTCCGTTCCGGGCAGCGCATACTCGACCGTATCGAAGCGCTACGCTGCCCGAGCGTCGCTCTGCTTCACGGTTACGCGCTCGGTGGCGGACTCGAACTCGCGCTCGCCTGCCGCTACCGCATCGCCGTGGGCGATGACAAGCTTGCGCTCGGTCTTCCCGAGGTGATGCTCGGCATCCATCCGGGATTTGGCGGAACTGTGCGTGCGGTCCGTCTCCTCGGCGCCCCAGCGGCGCTCGATCTGATGCTGACGGGGCGCACCGTGCGGGCCGACAAGGCGCTCGCGCTCGGTCTCGTGGACGAGCTGGTCAGGAGCCGCGAGGAACTAGAGCCGGCTGCCCGCGCGCTGCTGCAGCGTGCGCCCGCTCCGCGCCGACCATCGCTGCGTGCCCGAGCGATGTCGTGGGCGCCGCTGCGGCCGCTGGTCAGACGTCAGGTGCTGGCCCAGGTACGCCGCCGGGCACGTCGCGAGCACTACCCGGCGCCCTACGCGATCGTCGATCTCTGGTCGCGGTACGGTGCGCAGGGTGAGGCCGCGTATGAGGCCGAGGCGCGCTCGATCGCGGAGCTGTTCCTGACGGCGACGTCGCGCAATCTCGTCCGCGTTTTCGGCCTGCAGGAACGGCTGAAGAATCTCGCGGGACGTGAGCGCTACTCCGCTTCTCACGTACATGTCGTGGGCGCTGGCGTCATGGGTGGCGACATCGCCGCTTGGTGCGCACTGCGGGGACTGTCAGTGACCCTGCAGGATCGGGAGCTCCGCTGGATCGAGCCCGCTCTTTTGCGGGCTCGCGAGACGTTCGAGCGGCGTCTGAAGGATCCGGCGCGCGTCAGCGACACGCTCGCCCGTCTGCGTCCCGACGTCGAAGGCGCAGGCGTCGGCGAAGCCGACATCGTCATCGAAGCGATTTTCGAGGACCTCGCAGCGAAGCGTGAACTCTACTCGCGGCTCGAGCCGCGGATGAAAGCCGATGCATTGCTCGCTACCAACACTTCATCGATCGAGCTGGAGCGGCTCGCCGACGGTCTCGCCGACCCTGGCCGGCTCGTCGGCCTGCACTTCTTCAACCCGGTCGCGCAGATGCCGTTGGTCGAGATAGTCTCCTCGGTTCGAACGCGCGCGGAGTGCGCCGGCCGTGCCCTGACGTTTGCGCGCCAGATCGACAAGCTGCCGCTGCCTTGCCGCAGCGCGCCGGGCTTCCTCGTCAACCGGGTCCTCGTGCCCTATCTGCACGAGGCCATGTATGCCGCGGCCGAAGGGGTGCCGCTGGCGACGATCGATCGCGCAGCCGTCGACTTCGGCATGCCGATGGGACCGGTGGAACTCGCCGATGTGGTCGGCCTCGATGTCTGCCGTCACGTGGGCGAAATCGTCGCGGCGGCCGTGAAGCGGCCGGGTCCCGACACGGCTCCACTCGATGCGCTGATCGCGGCGAAGAAACTCGGGCGCAAGAGCGGAGAGGGATTCTATGTCTGGCGCGACGGCAAGGCGGTAAAGCCCGCGAAAGTCGCGGCACCTCCACCAGAACTCGCCGACCGTCTCCTGCTCCCGCTCGTCAACGAGTGCGCCGCCTGTCTGCGCGAAGGCATCGTCGCCGACGCCGGTCTGGTCGATGCCGGTATCGTGTTCGGCGCCGGCTTCGCACCGTTCCGCGGTGGTCCGCTGCATTATGCCGGTGAGCGCGGCCACGAGGACGTCGTGGCGAGCCTCGAGCGGCTGGCGGCCCGCTTCGGTCCCCGATTCACACCCGACCCACTCTGGTACCAGATGCCGCCTACTGGCGGTAAACGGTGAACGCGGTCGCGGGGGTTCCGTCCGTCGCTGTGCTAGCATCCCGCGCGCGCGAGCTGAGGATGACGGTGGCCGTTGTTCGCCCCTGGTGACCCTACTCAATGAACGAAGAGAGCCCGGTCAGCGTCGAGCTGCTGAAGTCCCTGGCCCCCCTCGAGGGCATGAAGCGGGACAACCTCGCCGCGCTCGCGCGTAAGATCGGGCTCCGCCGAGTCACGGCGGGCAAGACGCTGTTTCGCGAGGGCGAGACCGACAGGAGAACCATTTGGCTGATCTCCGGGTTGGTCGAGCTGCGCGAGCACGACCGCACGGTCGCCATGATCCGCGGTGGCACCGCTGAAGCGCGCCAGCCGCTCGCGCATGCCCAGCCGCGCAGATTCACGGCGTGTGCTGTCGACGAGGTCGAGTACCTGTCGATCGACAGCGAGCTGCTCGACGTGATGATCACCTGGGATCAGACCGGTACCTACGAGGTCGCTGACCTGCGCTCGGCCGAAGGCGGCGTGGGCAGTGACGACTGGATGACGACGCTGCTGTCGAGCAGCTCATTTCAGCGCATTCCGCCCTCGAACATCCAGGCAATCTTCATGAGGATGCAGCGCCAGTCGTATCGGGTCGGCGAGATTGTCGTCAAACAGGGTGACGAGGGTGACTTCTTCTACGCGATCGTCAGCGGCAGGGTCGCGGTCACGCGCGAGACCCCGCTCAACAAGGAAGGCATACGCCTGGCCGAACTCGGCCCGGGCGACACCTTCGGCGAAGAGGCGTTGATCGCCGAGGCGAAGCGCAACGCCACGGTGCGCATGCTGACCGACGGCGTGCTCGTACGCCTGGCGAAGCAGGACTTCCGCGAGCTCATGAACGAGCCGCTCGTTCATTACGTCGACGACGCGCAGGCACGACAGATGATCGAGCGCGGCGGAAGATGGCTGGACGTACGCCTGCCCAGCGAGTTCCAGAACCTCTCGATCGAGGGATCGATCAATATCCCGCTCTATTTCATCCGGCTCAAGCTCGGCACGCTCGACCCGGCGACGCCTTACATCGTCTGCTGCGACACGGGTCGCCGGAGCGCCGCGGCAGCCTACATCTTAGTCGAGAAGGGCTTCGACGCCTACGTCCTCAAAGGCGGTATCACGCAGGCTCAGGTGCCACTGCGTCGCTCGGCCTGAACCGTCCCGCTCCGACGGGGCTCACATCGTGTGCGTGGCCTTGTCTCCGGCGAGAGCGCCGGCGAGGTAGGTCTCGATCTTCTTCTGCGTCTGACCGCGATCCTGCTCGCTGAACTGCACGCCGATCCCGGCCGTCCGTTTTCCCTGCGCGCCCTTTGGCGTGACCCAGATCACTTTCCCGGCGACCGGCAGCTTCTCGTCCTCGCCCATGAGGTTCAGGAGCATGAACACCTCATCGCCGAGACGGTAATTGCTGTTGGTCGGAATGAACAGGCCGCCGTTCTTCACGAACGGCATGTAGGCGAGGTACAGAGCGCTCTTGTCCTTGATCGTCAGCGTCAGCAGTCCGGGTTTTCCAGCGGCGCGCATTCTCCACGCCCTCTCGTGTCGGTTGGTTTCCATTCCTGCCGGTCAGGAGGCACGCCGCGCATTGCGCGCGCTGGCGAGCATCCAGAGCAGGCGTTCGAGCAGCAGTGTCCTGTTGATCGGTGTCTCCAACAACCTGCGCGCCTCCCGGGTGGCGTCCAGGACTGCGAACAGCTGTCGCATATTCATGCCGAGGTCCGCGTCAGGCAACTGCGCCGCGGGCCGCAGTTCTGACCCGTGCGTCAGCGGTCGGGCCGCGTCGCGCAGCTGATCCGTGATCCAGTTCTCGATGGCGGCCAGGCGCAGTTCGTAGTGCTCGCGTGACCACGCGTCGGCCACGGCGATCGGATCGAAGCGCGCCGCGGCCTCCCCCTGCAGCACGGCCCGCGTGTCGCGGACGATGCCGGCGGCCACAGCGACATCGCAGTCCTTCGCTACCAGCGGTTCTCCACCGAAGAGTTCGAGCACGAGCGGCCAGTCGGGGTGGGGTTTGAGGTCTCCTAGCCAGGCGAGAGCCGTCTGCACGACCGGCCGCGGCACGCGCAGGCGTAGGCAGCGACTGCGCACCGTCGCCGGCAGACGCGAGGATTGCGCTGCGACCAGTACCAGGAGACTGTCGGAACTCGGCTCCTCGAGCGTCTTCAGCAGAGCGTTGGCTGCATTGCGGTTCAGGCGGTCCGCGGGCGTCAGGATGGCGACCTTGCGCCCGCGGGCGTGCCGCGTCAGCGCGAACTCGCCGATCAGCTCGCGGACCTGGTCGACGCGGATCTCGCGCGAGTCCTCGGTCGGAGCGACCACATGCACGTCGGGCTGCTGGTCGCCGAACACGCGCAGGCAGTCCGCGCAGACGAGGCAAGGCGGCGATGCTGCGTGGCAATGCGTCAGCGCAGCGGCCCAGCGGGCCAACCAGTCGCCGCCCAGTCCCCTTCCCCCTTCGATTAATACCGCATGAGCCAGGCGGCCCTGCGTCCATGCGGCGCGCAGGCTCGCGCAAGCCGGCTCGAGCCAGGGGGGCATGGCGTCTAGCCGCATCAGCGCAACGCCTCGAGGTCGCGCAAAGCCGCGAGTGCTGCCTCCGTCAGCGCGACGGCGGGCAGCGTCGCGTCCAGCACGCGAAAGCGCTGCGGTTCGCGGTCGGCCAGCACCAGGTAAGTCGTGCGGACCCGCTCGAAGAAATGTACCGTCTCGCGCTCGAACCGATCGGCAGCCGCACCGGCGCGCGCCCGCGCCCGACGCAGCCCGACATCGACCGGTACGTCGAGCAGCAGCGTCCGGTCGGGTGAGAGATCGCAATGCACGGCCTGCGCCAGCGATTCGATCCACGTCGCATCGAGCCCCCGACCGCCCCCTTGGTAGGCGCGTGTCGCATCCGTGAAGCGGTCGCAGAGCACCCACGCGCCGCGGGCCAGTGCCGGGCGTACGAGGTTGTCCAGATGCACCGCTCGTGCTGCGAACATCAGCAAGGTTTCGGCCACCCCGGACAGCCGTTCGCCGCCGCTGTCGAGCACCGTGCACCGGATCCGTTCGGCAAGCGGGGTGCCACCCGGCTCGCGCGTGATGACCGGTTCATGGCCGAGCAGACGCAGGCGTTCGGCCAGCGATCCGATCAGCGTGCTCTTGCCCGCTCCCTCGATACCCTCGAGCGTGATGAAGCGGCCGCGCATTAGAGCACACCTCGCTCGCGCTGCCGTTCGAGCATACGCTGCACCGCCGCGCGGTGCTCGGCGTAGGTCCGCGAGAATACATGGGCACCGTCGCCCTCCCCGTTGGCGACGAAGAACAGTTCCCCGGTAACGTCCGGCATCGCGGTCGCGGCCAGCGCGTCGCGACCGACCAGCGCGATCGGCGTCGGCGGCAGTCCGTTTCGGGTGTAGGTGTTGTAGGGCGTATCGGCCGCCAGATCGCGCGATCGGATATTCCCGTCGTAGCTGTCGCCGAGTCCGTAGATTACGGTAGGATCGGACTGCAAACGCATGCCGCGCCGCAGCCGCGAGACGAACACACCGGCGATGCGAACGCGCTCGGTCGCCAGTGCGGTTTCCTTCTCGACGATCGACGCGAGCACGAGCAGCTCGCTGGCGGAATTCAGAGGCAGGTCAGGGCTGCGTTGCGACCACGCAACGTCGAGCGCGGCATTGAGCTCACGGTGTGCCAGACGGTATATCTCGAGGTCGGTAGTGCCGGCGGCGAATCGGTAGGTGTCCGGATAAAATCGGCCTTCGGGGTGCAGATCCGGTTGGCCCAGTGCCGCCATGATCTGCGCGTCCGGGCGTCCGCGCAGCGTCGGATGTATGCCCGGATGCGACTCCACAGCGCGGCGCATCTGCTTGAAGGTCCAACCCTCGACGATGGTCAGCGACTCGAGCACGACGCGTCCCGAGGCGATCTGTTCGAGTGCCGCTCTGGCCGAGGCCCTCGCCGGGATCTCGAAGGTGCCCGCCTGCATGCGCAGCTCGCGTCCATGCAGCCGCAGCCACCATTCGACCGGGCGGACATCGGCGATGACGCCACGCTCGGCGAGCAGGCGCAGAACGCCGCGCATAGGGGTTCCCTCGGGGATCTGCACACGCAGGGGTTCTGCGTGCGGTCCAGGCTGTTCGACGCTGCGCACCAGCGACCGGTCCGCGAGCCAGAGCGCCGCCAACATCAGGATCAGGCCCAGAGGGGTACTGGCCAGCCAGCGCGAGCGCCCGATGCTCATGTCGAGGAGCTCGCAATGTGCTGGCGCAGACGCTGCGCGCACGGACCCAGGGCGTAGTCAACGCCGCCGAGGCGACGCACTGGCCAGACGCCGATGCGCGCATTGGTCAGGAAGACCTCGTCGGCCAACTCGAGATCGGCCCGCCGTAATGTCGACTCGGCGACCGACAGACCGAGCGCAGCCGCGTCGCGCAGCACGACCGCTCGGATCACGCCGGCGACGCCGGCGCGATCGACGCGTGGCGTCTGCAGCCTGTTCTGGCGAACGACGAACACGTTGCTCATAGTGCCACAGACGACCTGTCCGTCCTCCGTACACATCAGCGCCTCGTCGGCGCCTTGTGCCGCGACTAGTCCGCGGGCGAGCACATGCTCGAGACGATTGAGGTGCTTGAGGCCGGCCAGCAGAGGCTGTTCAGAGAGGGTGACCTCGCTCCAAATGCATACGGCGCCCTGCAGGGACGCGGCTTCCGCGTCCGCGGGCCAGGGGTAACGCACGACGATGCGTCGGCTTCGGCACGCGCTGTCCGGCGGCGCATAGCCGCGACCGCCGCTGCCTCGAGTGACGATGACCTTGACGATGGCCCGATCGCCCGTCGCAGCCCGCAGCGCCTCGGTGCGCACGGCCTGCCAGTCGGGCGCCGGGAGCCCGAGTCGGACGCAGCCGCGTGCGAGTCTCTGCCAATGCAGACCCTCGAAGCGGAGTCGGCCGTCCACGGCGGCGATGGTCTCGAACAGGCCGTCTCCATAGTGCAGGCCTCTATCGGTGACCGGCAGGAGGGCTCCCTCGACGCCATCGACCCAGAAACGCAAGGGCAGAGTGTCGCGCCCGCCGAAGCTCACGCGACTGCCTCGCCGCCCGGGCGGCGCCCCGGCGCTGGGGCAGCAGCCTGTTCGACCGCATGCAGCAGGCCACGCGCCTTGGCGCGCGTCTCCTCGAGTTCGCGCTCGGGGACGGAGTCGGCGACGATTCCCGCTCCGGCTCGCCAGTGCAGTTCGCCATTGTGCGCGGTCAGGGTCCGGATCAGGATGCTGAAGTCGGCGCTGCCGTCGAGGCCCAGTTGGCCGACCGAGCCCGTGTAGGCTCCCCTACCCTCGGTCTCGATTGCGCCGATCAGCTGCATGCAGCGCAGCTTCGGGCAGCCGGTGATAGTGCCTCCCGGAAACATGGCGGCCAGCACGCGCACCGGCGATACGTCGCCGCGCACCCGGCCTGCGACCTCGGAAACGATGTGGTGCACATGCGCGTACGATTCGATCGCCATGAATTCACGCACCTCCACGCTGCCTGCGACGCAGACGCGGCCGAGGTCGTTGCGTTCGAGGTCGATGAGCATGACATGCTCGGCTCTTTCCTTCGCATTGGCACGCAGTTCGGCTGCCAGAGCCGCGTCCCGTTCGGCGGACTGGCCGCGGGGCCGCGTGCCAGCGATTGGCCGCGTACTGGCGATCCCGGCCTCGATGCGCAGCAGCCGCTCGGGCGAAGAACTCAGTATCGCAAGGCCACCCCAACGCGCCAGCGCCGCGAAAGGCGCCGGATTTGCGGACCGCAGAGCACCGTAAAGCACTGCGAGGCAATCTTGTGGGGGCACTCCGGGCGGCAAGGCCGCCCGCCAGCCGCGCGAAAGGTTGAGTTGATAGACGTCGCCCGCCGCGATGTGCTGTAGCGTGCGCTGGACTCCACGCAGGAATCGCGCGGGATCCTCCTCGATGACCCGCCACTGCGGCAGACTCGCTGCCCGTTCTGCGACGGGTCGGGCCATCGCCCGGGTCGCGTCGACTTCGAGCCGGTCGAGCCACGATTCGGCACCGCGCTCGGCGCAGGCCCAGACGGTTCCCGTCTCGAGCTCGTGCACGAGCGCTGCGGGCGTACGCAGTGCCCACGCGCGCCAGGGTTCGTTACAGGACGGCAAGCGTAGCGAGGCTTCGATCTCGCTCGCCAGTTCGTAGCCGAGAAACACCGCGAAGCCACCGTGCCAGCCGACCGGGTCAGGCGCGTCGCTCGGGGACGGCGACCGCCGGTCGCGGTCCGAGACTCGCTGCCACCAGCTCTCGAGCGCGTCCAGAAAACCGCCCGGCTCGCGATGGCCGTCGCGCCAGAGCTGGCCGAAGCGATCGAGCGCGAGACTCTCGCCATTCGCCGCGACGAGAACGGACCGCTGTGCCATCGGACCGCTCGACGCGCTGTCGAACAGCACGGGGTAGCGGTCGGGGTCTGCCGCGGCCAGCGCGAGCAGCGCCTCACCGGGAACATCGAGTCGTCTGCGCAGCACGCGACGCGCCACGCCCACGGTGGTCAGCCCGAGAAGCGCCGCAGCACCAGCGTGCCGTTGGTGCCGCCGAAGCCGAAGGAGTTCGACATCGCGACCTCGATCGGCATCTGGCGCGCGGTGTGCGGAACGTAGTCGAGATCGCAGTCAGGGTCCGGATGGTCGAGATTGATGGTCGGCGGCGCGACCTGGTCGCGCAGGGCGAGCACGGCCAGTATCGCCTCGACCACGCCCGCCGCGCCAAGCAGATGGCCGGTCATCGACTTCGTAGAACTGATGGCCAGCCGACGGGCGTGATCGCCGAAAGCCTTCTTGATGGCGATCGTCTCGGCTTTGTCACCGAGCGGCGTCGAGGTTGCGTGGGCGTTCAGGTACGCGACCGCCTCGGGTGCCAGTCCCGAGTCGCGCAGCGCATTGCGCATGGCGAGGCAGGCGCCCGAGCCATCTTCGGGCGGTGCGGTGATGTGATAGGCGTCGCCGCTCATGCCGAATCCGATCAGCTCCGCGTAGATGCGTGCACCTCGTGCGCGGGCATGCCCGAGTTCCTCGAGCACCATCAGACCGCCGCCGTCGGCCGCGACGAATCCGTCCCGATCCCGATCGAAGGGTCGACAGGCCTTCTGCGGTTCGTCGTTGCGCGTCGACAGCGCTTTGGCCTGGCTGAAGCCGCCGATGCCAAGAGCCGTCATGGAGCTTTCCGCACCCCCGGCGAGCATCACGTCCGCATCGCCGCACTGGATCGTGCGCAGACCCAGGCCTATGGCATGGGTTGAGGTCGTACAGGCCGTGACCACGCCGAGATTGGGCCCCTTGAGACCGTACTTGATCGACAGGTGGCCAGAGATCATGTTGATGATGGAGCCAGGAATGAAGAACGGCGAGATCTTCCGTGGTGTGCCCGACTGCAGCAGGGCACTGTGTTCGCTCTCGATCGTCGCCAGACCACCGATGCCCGCGCCCGTGATCACACCGCAGCGCTCCGGATCGAGTCTCGCGACGTCAAGTCCGCTATCGTTGAAAGCCTGGATGCCGGCGGCGACCCCGTAGTGCATGAACTCGTCCATGCGTCGGGCTTCCTTCGGCGGGATGTACTGCGAGACATCGAAATCGCGGACCGCCCCACCGATGCGCGTCGGGAAGGCGGACGCGTCGAAACGGGTGATCGGACCGATCCCGCTCTCCCCGCGCAGGACCGCAGCCCAGGTTGACTCGATGGTGCTGCCCAGCGGCGAGACGATGCCGAGGCCTGTTACGACGACGCGGCGCTTGCTCACGCGGTGCTCGCTGACTCGGGGTAGATGAAAGCCAGCCGAACC